>JAFRKJ010000071.1 GCA_017431785.1 Bacillota bacterium
ACAACATTTCGCTTGGGTACTGCTTTGCTTCTTCTCCTTTTCCATGAAAATAAATATCATATCCGCAATCAATTCCGCCTGCTACGTCTTCTGGTTTCTTGATAAAGCTCATTTTTTAACCTCCTTACTTGATTTCGATTTTCATAATATTTACTGCCAATAGCCTCTTTTATAAACTTGATGATTTCTTCCACCTAAATTGTCTCATTGTCGTTTTGCAGATTCATTGTCTTTTTATCCCCTTTTTATTAAAAAAAAGTAAAAATCAACTATCCGAAATAGAACGATTTAAAACAAAAGAAAAGGCCCGAAATCTCGTTTCCGAGATCGGAACTTTGTCGGTATATCAACGTTGGATTATCCTAAATATGAAAAAAGAGAACCAGACGCATCCGATTCCCTTAAGTACGCTCCGTAGAAACGTACCGCAATTTACTTATATAGTATATCCTATGTTCCCGAGAACCTCCCCTATCAATCCTCACCAGCAAACCCGGTCAATCTATAATTCTGAATCCATCCATAGGTTTCGTTCCCTTCTATATCCACCCATGTGATCTCTAACCATTTCTTATATTTCCCGACCACGCGAACAACGTCTCCCTTTTTCAGGTGGCCTGTTACACGTGATGATCTGTCTGGCTTTTGCCGGGGCATCGAATCCTCGCTCACAATACGATATCCATAGCCATCCAACTCATCGATATTATACCCTTCTTCCGCAATGGTATTGGTCACGTTTTGAATATAATACTGATTTACTTCTGGAGGATTATTTTGCAAAACCGTCTGTATCCCGTTATCTATCATGATTGGCATCAGTACGAATAAAAAATACAGCAGTATTTTCTTGAGTATTGCGCTGAATTCCTTACGCTTTTCGTTCTGCTGATTCTTTACATCTTTGATTTCTTCTATGATTTCTTCTTCGTAATCTGAATCGGATTCATACTGATCGGCCGTCTTATCGACTATCTCCTCAAAATCATGATTGCTCCCATCTTCCATTGATTCCAACACACTGGTCAATGCTGAAAACATTTTAGAATAATCCAGATTGTACTCTAAAAAAGCATTTACATTCCTGTTAAAGGAATCAACCGCTTCAAATAACCTAGTATTGTTTTCATAATAACGCCTGGCTACTTCTGCTAAAGAACTATAGCTCTGCGTTATTGTATTTATATTCTGCACAAAATCATTTTGCCTTTTTGCAAAAACTTCAAATCCCCTTACTGTGCTATTCATTGCCTCTTTAGTGCCGCTGAATGTACCATGAATGTTCATATTGTTCATATTATTCTTCGTATTTCTGTCTAATATAATGACATAGATGTTCTAGTTCTGGAATCAGTTCCTTTTCATTATACCCTTTTTCATTAAGTTCTTTTAATATCCCTCTCTTGTTGATTACATATACTGAATCACATTTTTCTTTAGGATATTGACCGGATTCAAAGAGCATAAATGATCCCTTTTGCCTCGACATCCTATCATTGTTATCCGGTTTGGAAGGGCTTACAAAATATACTTGTTCCTTTTCTCCGCTATCACTTTGTTCCTCCCTATTGCCGTATCTTATCTGTTTCATTAGTTCTAAAACTCTTTTATCAGTTGGTTTTACAATAATCGGTTGTTTGAATGCGTAAATCTTACCAATATCATTTAATCCTTTATGGCTACCAAAGACTGTACTGCATGCCATAAATAAGGCGACGTACTTGTCTTTCGAAACATCCAACAACCTTGTTGGAAGTCCGTAATGTTGCATTTTTGCAAGAGTATCAAAATCCGATTTACACTGTTCATTTTTTGGACATGTTTCTAGATACTCGAGAAACATGTCCTGCTCATTATCTTTAAACTCTTTGTTTCGGAACAGTGAGGGTGTCAAGTCATAACCATAACTCGTGTTTCCCCGATAAAACTGATAATCTCCCATTAATCGTTCGTAAGAAGTCACATCTTCTACAAGCTTAATTGTCTTTCTTTTCTTCAAACAAGAAACTATTCCATTATATAAATCAGAAAAACTTAAGATTATCTTGTAGTTTCGTGTGTCAGATGTTTGCAATCTATAATTATTGTAACGTTTGAAATATGCAACGCCCCATTCTTCTCTCAACACTGTTGATAGCTCACGTTGTTCGTTTTTTATGTTAATTAAAATATCTTTATTATCAGTGCAACTGTGATATAAGATTACAAAATCAGGCGACACTTCATGTTTATACAAAAAATAGTGCTTGCCCACACTCACATTATCTGTATCTTTGAATAGATCTTCCAACCATTTCAAATAGTAACGGCGCTTTTCATCAATACCACCAATTAGAAAAAACGAACCAAGTTCACCTCCCTCTATCTTTATTATTGCTGCATCTTCAGCAATCTCCACATCATTAAGACGCTCAGGCATAACAGTTCCTCCATTTTTATATAATATGCTTGTAATCTATCACATCATATATTGGTGTATCAGTGTTATTACGAACTATTACCATTTCTCCGTTCCTAATCCAACATAATGCTTCTCTTGCTTGATGAAACGTTCTCTCTTTTCTATCTTTTCTGCTTACAATAATGAAGCTTTAAAATGCTACTACTGCACCAACGCCTGCAAGAAAAGAACCTATATTCCCAATCACCATCCAACAATCTGTCATATTATTCTCTGTTCATTATTTTTTTTAAATCATTTATCTATTGAGATGCTTTTTTATAATAATTCTTTTAATTAGAATTGATATCTTGCCTCCAAAAAAGATAATGCAGATTATAAGCAACAATACCAACCACAGAATACAACTATAGTGTGATACAATACTATTGTCTGCTACATATCCAACTGTATCAAATATTATAAGCACGGTTTGCCTAATCAGTGGAAGTCCTATTATTAAAGTTAATACTAGAGAAAGACAACTAAATAGTAACTGTCTAGTTTTAGCTATTTCTTCTCTGTCTAGTGCAATAATTGTTTCTAGATTACTTATTTTTTCTTCCATTAATTCTTTTCTATAATAAAATGGCATTTTTCCTGACATTTCTTTTAATAAAAGTGTCGCCACTTCACCTCCATGATCTTTCATTTCAATTATTGTATTCTTTACGATGATATTATCTAACATAATATCTCCTGCAACTTTCATGTCTTTTTTTGCTATAGTTGTTTCTCTCCAAAATACTATCATTGAGTTGCAATACTCCAACACTATAATCGTCAAAGCCCGATCAATGAGTGTTGTATTATGCAACATACTATAGAAATTATCCAGTTCTTCTATTTCATAGTGAATTTTAAAACTGACGCCTTCAGTTCTTTTAATAAGCGATATACATCCCCCTGTTGATTCGAATAAAATCAGTAAATTATCGTTCTCATATTTATTTACCTCGTTAATATCCTTAAAATTGTAGTCTACTGCGATAATATGTTGTATTGACCGCATGAGGAGTAATAACTTATTCTCTTTATTCAGTGCATTAAGATACATATGGAATAATTCATCAATATCATTATCGCCCATCGTCCCTTGCTGATATTCGCGATCAGCTATCTCCCCTGATAACTCTTTTGGAACTATAATACTTGTAAACAATTTACCCATATCATTTAAGGGGAACACGTCAATACACTGATTATATACTGGTATTCGAAAAGTCAAAATTGCAATTTTACTTTCGAACAATTCCATTGAAACGTTTACCAGTATAGGTTTACCATCCTTGCCTCTGCAATAAAAAGGTTGCAAAATGAAAAATCTGCTTACCTCCTCTTGATAATAACCAAATTCTTTCTGGGAACAGTCTATAATATTGTCATATTGGCAATTAAGAATGCAAGCTCTCTCAACAGTTCTGCTTAGAGGTGTCTGCCTTATTATTTCTCCGTTATCATTTTCAGATTCAACAACAATCATATCTTTTAGGTCAAGAATGTCTTCCAAATCATTAAAAACCTCACCATGATTTATGGCTTTTTCAGTTGTAACGATTTTTGCATCATATTTCTCAAGAAAAACTTTGTCAAGTACTGATGAAAAGCCATCACTGTCTGAATATTCATAATGGTTTAGGGTTATGGGATTTGAACAAATACTGCTTTTAATTTTATTATATGATCCTTCACTAATAAAAAAAGGATATCGTATTTCTAACAATCCTTTGTGTATTTCAAGGTTTTCTTTAGATAGTCTCATAGTTCAACACCTCATCTACTTTTATCTTTCATCTACTCCGCCACTTTTCCTTCCATCGCGGCAACCTGCATTTGAAGTTCCTGTATCAGCTCTTCATCTGACGCTTCCTCCAAAGGAATAAGTGTCTTCCCGAATTGTGCTGCCTGCGTTACAAGGAGAACCTTCGGGTCTTCTTGTCGTTTCTCAATAATCAGTTTGATTGCATAATCTCTGTCAAGCATCCGGCCATAGCGATAATCATTAATAATCCTTTGTCTCTCATCACTGTCTTTAATGAGTTTAATCGTCTCAGCATCCATATTCCGCAAAAACAAAATCTCTCTTCCTAATATACATCCCTATTATGCAAACGCGGAACCCCACTTCCATGTTGTCCCGCATACCAGTCACTTCGTAATATACCACAAAACGCTTGTTGTTACAATATTTTGTGTATCAAAATCCGTTTACACACAAAACTACCACTATATATTGTGTTCTTTCTTGATAGATTCTTGAACTATGAACATCTACGAGATCACCGATGATAAAAAACAATACATGGACTTGCTGTTCCTCGCAGATGAGCAGGAGGAGATGATCGATAAGTATATAGATACCGGCACTATGTTTGTCCTTGATGATAATGGAGTAAAATCAAGCATCGTAGTCCTTGAAGCCGACCAGGACACCCTTGAGATCAAGAATTTAGCGACTTATCCTGCCGAGCAGCACAAAGGATATGGCAGAAGCGCTTTCTGCAGCAGGCTCTGATGTTTACATGTACTACTGGAAGTGGGCACCGGATCCTGCAAAAGTCTGTGAGGATTATGGTGAAGACGCAGAAGTATCACCTTGGGGAAGAGCTATGCACTGCATGGAAGTCGTATTCGCCTTCGGAACCACAAAGGAAGGATATGACACGTTGGCAGGCAAAGAGGAAGACCTCCCTATGGATCTTGTAGAAAAGACAATGGCAACCTGGTATACTTTCGCAAAGACAGGAAATCCTAACAACGACACGATGGGGGTTGAATGGCCAACCTATAACGCAGACACGAGGGACACAATGGTTGTCAATGAAGACGCGACCTGGAAGGTTGAATCCGATCCACGTTCGGAAGACAGAAAAGTCCTCGACCAGAAACGGCCGACTGGAGAGTAAACGCTATACTCCTAATCCAAAAAAGCACATGAAGAATCAAAAACAGATTTATCATGGTTCAGAGTATCAATGATTTAATACAAATGCAAAGGCAATAAAAAGCGAAGAACTGCAGGGGTCCCTGCAGTTCTTCGTTATTTAATATCTAATGCTTTTAATGCAAAGGCATCAAAGACAAAAAGTACAAAAGGCTAGTCGCATTTTGTGACTAGCCTTACTCATCTTATAATTATTTCGTCTTAACAAATTTCTTTACCGACCATACGGAATAGTACTTAGTTCCGTTGGTGGTCTTATAGGTTCTTAGCTGCGCCTTTCTTATTTTGAACATCTGGAACACTAATCATATTTGCTCCCGCTCATTGCTTCTTGACTCGCAAAATAAGCTCCTCGCAATGACAATCCATCTCAATGTCTCTGTTTTTGTCATTCAGATGACCTATACGTTTGCTGATACTTTCATTCTCGGACTCAGTAGATAGGACTTCGTAACTACCTGTAGGAAGATTTATGGTTATACTGCGTTCATGATTTGAATGGATATTGCTGACTACTTTCTCTTCACTGTCAGAAAAATCCAGACCAACCTCTTCTCCGACAAAGTCCTGAAATAATACAGTTTCCTTCTGATGGCGACGTCTATATTCAGACGGAGAAATGCCATAGTATCTTGGAAATGCTTCATTATACGATCTGACCGAAGTGAATCCGTGTTTTGATGCGATTTCCCCAATTGCCATTTTACTTCCAAGAAGATCGATTGTTGATTCCTCACTTCTGAAGTATGACAAAGCCTGCTTCATTGTGTAACCAAAAGCCCTTTTAATGTAATGCGATAGATAATACTTACTTATATAGAGTTCTGAACTGATCGAATCCAGTGTTATTGTTTCGTCGTGATGGTTGAATAGATAATTGATAATGCGGGTGAGTCGTTCGTGATCCTTTTCGCCTTCCTGTACAACCGTGCTTTTTTCATTCGTATTCAAAAGTGCTACGCTCATGAATTTCTGGAGACTAGGAAAGATTTTTTTCATCTGCCAAAGCATTTTATCTGTTGTTGTGCCTGACATGAACCCCATATATATCCACTCGAGAATATCATTTCTTAGGCGAACATATTCTTTCGTATCGGCTACTCGTTGCACAATTGAAGAAATCAGACCATCATTTTCGTCTATGTATTCTCCGGAAATGTTGATGCAGGTTACGACTGTATCCGAGGTGATGCTCTCTGCTGAATGAATAACATAAGGATCATGAACTATGAACTGACCTTCCTTAACTGTCTCGACAACATTAAAAGCATTCACCAGAATAACCCCTTTATGAACATACATAATCTCCACTCCATCATGAAAATGAAAGGGATGATATGTATTTCGAGTCGTTTTAAATGACAGCCCGTCGAAACCTCTTCCTTCTCTACTGGATAAGAAAATGGGGCTTTTGTGATAATTCAGATAATCAATCATTCCTCTATTGTGCTAGTAATTTGCCTTTTTACCCCTTCAAAAAAAGTGCGGTCGATCTTGATATGCCTAAACTTCTCAGGCGGTGTTGTAAATGGATCCTCATCCATTACAATCAGATTTGCAAGCTTTCCCTTTTCTATTGATCCCATTATATCATCAACTCGCATGCGAATGGCATTATTAATGGTATAGCCATGTATGAGCTCTTCCAAAGTAAGCTTCGCGTGAGCAGGAGGATATTCACTGTCTGGATAACTCTTTGGATCTACAGGAAATTCAGGGTCAACTCTTGTCATTCCTATCTGCATCCCCATAAACGGATTGCCTCTGTTTGCCTCACCGTAGGAATAGATGTCACTCGAAAATCCTACCATTCCTCCAGATTCTATGACTTCCCTGAAATCGTACATGCTGTTGACGCGCTCTTCTCCCAGAAATTCTTTGGATGCAATGCCAAGATATCCTCCTGACCAATGCGGTGTATAGTCAATATATATACCCAGTTCGGCAAAGCGCTTCCGGTCGTCAGGATGAATCAGTAGACAGTGTGTCAGCGTCACCCTAATGCACCAGCTGTCGCCGCAAAGCTCCTGCGCTTTCTCCACTGCATCGCACATACGTCTGACGGAGCCATCACAAACACAGTGCACATGGAAATCGATCTTCTCTTCATTTAGTCTGACAATCACCTCGATCATTTCCTCAAGGGTCGCATAAGACTGGCCGTAGTATTCACCTGACGGATCATTTCTGAACGGTTCTACACTCAGCATATCTCCCATTTCATTGTTACCGTCCAGAAAAAATTTGACTGTATTGCATCTGATGTGATCTGATGAATAATTCTCCTGCCAATGGCGGAGTGTTGCGATGCATTCGTCTAAATCAGCAACATCACTAAGTATTGATGTCGCATCATAGAACAGTCCCAGTTTCCCTGCTTTATCGTACTCATAGAAGAACTTCATGTCCTCCTCGCCGTCGGTAAATCCATCCATGATGCACATAACGCCATGTTGTTTCATAAAATCAAGCAAAGGTCCAACCGACTGTTCTGTTGCTTTGACGTCAGGATGCCAGCCAACTGCTTCATATATTTCAGGATCATCACAGGAGTTCTCCAGACAGTAGCCTGTATAGTCTCCATCCTGATCCTTGATAAACTCTGGTTTCCCTATCGGGCTGTTTGCCTGTGGCACGCCGTTTTTATCACGCATCATATCCAGTGCGACTTTGTTATACCAACAGGCATGATCGGAGAATTCCTGGATTCTGGCCGGACGGTCCGGAAGAATTTCATCAAGATCCTTGTGATTCGGTCCTTCTGCTCCGAACGTCTCTGCATAATAACCTTCATAATAAAAGAACGGTGTTGTTTCCTTCGGATTAGCTTCAGCGGCAGCTTTAATGTTTGCAAGCAGCTCATCTTTGTCCTTTACCATCTTCCCAAAGACATGCCAGTATGTTTTAGATACATTGCTGGGATGGGAATGGCCATCAATGATACCAGGGAGGACAGTCTTTCCTCCTAGGTCAATCATCTCAGTATTACTACCTTTGCGTTTCAATGCTTCCTCGTTGCTTCCGACAAAGATTATATTCTTCCCTTCTATCACAATAGCTTCTGCTTCCGGCAGATTCGGATTTTCTGTGTGAATCCTGCCATTGTATATAATCTTATCTGATATCATTACAATCTCCTTGTTATAGTTCCTTATACTATTCTTTTGTGAATGGGTCTTTCTTTACTCCAATGAAATACAATAACGCACCAAGTATAATCATACCAATGCCGCCGTATCTTGCAATATGTATCATGCCCCAGAAATTGCTCATGATACCGCTTCCGTATGCTTCCAGATAGTATTCTTCTCCCCATGATCCCATGTACCATGTCAGGAACAGGGATCCTAACAAGAGCAGTCCTCCTGCCATCATCGCAAAGATACCAATTCTAGGAATGTCACCCTGTGCTAATCCGGTGCCTTCATTAATTGGATGTCCAATAGGATCATTCACATAAAGACCACCATATATTTTCTTGAAGAAAATGTAGAACAGCACGGAACATATGATGCCTGTTAATCCGAGAAGGAAATATTCAGCACCATTAACAAGTACGCCAACAATTCCTACGAGAGATGGGGCAAGCATAATGTATAGTTCCATCGCCTTGCCTCCCTTGACATAGTAAGCGCCGCCTCTTTCTTCGACCGGATATTTTTTTCTCAGCTTTACAAATGCGAATGACATAACAATGATATACATCATACTCAGAGGACATGTTATTGTAACGATTACACTAAAGTCAAAGTTCATCATCAGCATTGTTACCGCTGCAACAATAAGTATTGGCCAGTAAGGAACTTTCCTGCTCTTTGACAGTTTCGTAAGGAAGTGCGGACAAAGATGGTCATCCGCAAGTACGAAGAAGCATCTTGAGCCTGCCATGATATATGAATTGAATATCGCAAACTGTGATATTACCGCTATGATAAGGAATATAACGCCCCAAATCGGTCCGAGGTGCTGTGTCAATACTGTAGCATAGTCGACATTTTCGGCTCCACCGACACCCCAGTACTCCCATTTGCCTACTGAAACAAGACCTGCAATTGTAGGGAGAATATAGCTCAAAATGATAATCGGTATTGCGATTTTGAACCCTTTAGGTATTACTTCGGGGTTCGATACTTCTCCTGCGGTATACGCAACGCATGGATAGCCGCAGTACATCCATATACCGATACAGATCGATACTCCAATGCAACTGAATACGTCTGATCCTTCAGGTTTCATCGGAACCATCGGATTGTACTGCCAGTGGCAGAGCCCAACTACTATTACTACTGCAAAAGCAGCAAGTATCAGAATGGCAAATATTGTGTCAATCAGTGCGACCTCTTTCATTCCTATGAGATTGATAACCGTAAAGACAACGATCATTCCCACCTTGAAAATCAGCATTCCTGTTGCAGACATTGGAATAAACTTTGCCGCATAGCCTACCGCCAGGACTACAAACGATGCTTCGCCAAAATAGATAACCAAGATGTTCCACCAAGAAACAAAGAATCCCCACATTTCGCCAAAAGCCTCTTTTGTCCAGACGTAAAGAGCGTTTTCCTCCGGCATTAAAGCAGATAACTCCGAAACCGCACAACATGTTGGAATCGCCCAGAATAACGGTATTAGAACCAACATAATGAGTGTGATTCCCGGTCCACTACTTGAAATCATTTCCTCGATTCCAAATGCGCCAGCTGCAGTAAAACAATAAATCATAAACGCCATGGACCATTTACTCATTTTTCTCTTCTGCAGTCCCGCAACACCATCCACGTGTTGTGTGGTATTAAGATTGTTCTCCATTTTGCACCTCCTAACAGCGTTCTATGATAATCAACTATCAAACCATATATATTTCCATCTTGACGCCATCCCACTTATTGATTTCGGCATCAACGGTGAAAATCTTTCGCTCAAGAAATTTCAATCGCTCTTCACTCGTGTGAAAGCGCATGGTCCCCTTATAGTAATACTCTGATTTATCAACGGTTTTACCGTCCACCATACTTTGTTCAAGGTCTGGATCTAAATTGAGAATTAGATTTCCTTCCGAATAGATGTAACCGCCATTTTCCTCTTTTAATACCATATCGAATTTGACATCGTTGTTATCATCATCTTTCGTGCATAAAGTGATTCCTGAACCAACGGGTTCAATTATCCCATTCAACTGTCCTGAAAAATCTCCCCCTGCAGTTGCAAAGATGACTACATAACCGATATCCGTATCTTCTAAAATGTATTCCTGCCCACGTTTCCAGTTCAATGCAAATATTTTTTTCATTTTTCTAATCTCCTCCATTTTTAGTCTAAATAAAAGAAAAGCAATCCGATAGTGCGTTTATTGCTTTTATCGCTTAAAAATTGCTTTATTACAATACATTATTACTATTGGTTAAAGAACAGGCGAAGGATCGATTGCAGGATAGCGGGGAGGATCGAATGCGGGATAGCCTGGTTAGTCGGGGTAGTAACACACGAAGGGCGGGAGCTGAAGCTCCCGTCCTTGTTTCGTTCTAATCCTTTGTTATGCTACTTCACCACTCTTATCCCATCCAGACTTCCGCCTCGGACGCCGTGGAGGTGGATGCCTTGCTGCTGCTGGCTGGTCAGGAAGGTCCAGACTTCGTCGTTGATGACTTCGCCGGGGCAGATGGCGGGGATGCCGGGTGGGTATGGGACGATCATGTCGACGCAGACGCGGCCTTTGGCGTCGGCCCATGCGATTTTTTCGTATGGGGCGGTGTAGGCTTCGCGCGGGGTCATTGCAGCCGGCGGCATGGCCGGGAGTTTGTTCTTCCAGCCAGAGAGCGGCGGGTTGCCGGCGAAGCGTTCGGATATCTCACGGCAGGCTGTGATCAGGCTGTCGATGTCGCCCCGTACGGCGCCGAGTCCAGGGAAGCCGGCGGCGTAGTAGTTGTCGGAGAACTCGGTGTGGATCTCGTATTCTTTCGCCAAGATGGACTGCAGCTCATATCCGGTGATCCCGAGATCCTTGGCCGAGATAACCAAACGGCTCGGCTCAATCGCAGAAATGTGGTGCTTGCCTTCGAAGCTTTTGTCTACGATGGAGAATCCGGGGATCTTCCGAATCGAATCATGCCCATACTGAATGAGTTCGAGCAGGTCGTCCAATGCTTCCCTGCCGTGCAGGGCCATGTACTGCCGTGCGAGGTCCAGGGAGATGACGAGCAGGCCCGAGGCGCTTGTGTTCTGCATCATCTGCATGTTGAAGCGAATGCGGGTGGTGTCGATCAGATCGCTGTTCACGTGGAGCATGGAGCTCTGCTGCAAAGATCCGGAGACTTTGTGCGTGCTCTGTGTGACGATATCCGCGCCGCACTCCAAGGCGCCCTTTGGGTACTTATCGTTAAAGTACACATGGTTACCGTGGGCTTCATCCACCATGTGGATACCATCGTGTCGATGCACGACAGAGGATATGGCGGTCAGGTCACTGTAGACGCCGTGGTATGTCGGCACAACAGAAATTACTGCCTTTGCATCGGGGTTCGCGGCGTATACCCGTTCTACTTCTGAAGGATCCATGCCTCCGATGATTCCATACTCATCGTAGACATCAGGAATCGCGTAGACGGGAACTGCGCCACTCACAATCAGTCCGTAGATGACGGACTTGTGGCAGTTCCGCGGCACGATGATTTTGTCGCCTTCCGAAACGAGGGAACAGATTGCCGCGATATTCGCCGCAGAAGTTCCATTCACACTGAAGAAGGTCTCCTTCGCGCCCCAAGCGTCGGCCGCCAGTTCCTGGGCTTCCAAGATAGCGGATTCGGGTTCGTAGAAATCGTCCTGGCCAGGCAGATCACTGATGTCCATCCGGAAGATGTTCTCGCCTACGTAGTCTTTCCACTTCTGGCTGATGCCTTTGCCTTGGCCGTGGGCCGGCATGATCATAGAGACGATGTCTTTTTTCGCGTAGTCGAGCGTAATATCAAAAATGGGAGCCCTGGTGTGATCCAGTTTCATACGTATCCCACCTTTCAGTTAAAATACAAAGCCACAGATCAGATACAGGATGACGGAACCGATTCCGCTGATCGCTGCGAATGGGAACTGTGTCGTAAAGTGCTCGATGTAGCTGATTCCGGTAACCTGTGATGTCAGGATACTTGCATCCTCGAACGGGCATGAGTGGCTGCCAAATCCGGAGCCGGCGAGGATCGCACCGACGACGAGGTATGGATTCGCTCCTACTGCTGCCGCAAGCGGAATGAGGATCGGAATCGAAACTGCGACCATTCCCCAGCAGCTTACTGTTACAAAAGCAAGCACGGCTACAATGACGAATGTCAAAGCCGGGAACAGGTTCGGGCTCAGGAAGCTCGCCGTGGTCTCAATGATGTAGTCCGCAATCTTCAGGTCTGTAAATCCGAGTCTTGCGAATACGGCGATTGCACAGATGACGACGAGCGGCATGCTGCTCGCAAAACCATCCAGGATGCTGTCGCAAAGATCATTGAAGCTCAGCGTTCTCGCAATCAGCATGAACAGGATGAGAAGCGCATTTGCTGCAATCAGTCCGTACAGGATATCATCCTGCCAGATGGTCACTACAATCAGAAGCAGTACCGGCAGAATGAAGAACCACATATTGCCGTCTTCATACTTTTCGTCTACATTGGCATGCTCTCCGCTGATGATGTCTTCGTTGACGGCCAGCTTGGCGCTTTCGTCCGAGACGAGCTTTCCTCCTGCTGCACGTTCAAAGGCATGTTTCATCGGTCCAAATTTCGGAATGACTCCGAGAATTACGAACGGAACGACCAGGATGGTCAGCCATGCGTAGAAGATGAACGGAATCGAGTGACAGTAGATGCTCATGCCGGATCCCAAATCGGCGTACTCGGCCTGCTCTCCGATGATGACAGAGAAGAATACAGCCCAGGTCGAAAGCGGGATCAACAGGCATACCGGCGCGGCGGTCGAGTCGACGACGTAGCCGAGCATTTCACGAGGAATGCCGTTCTTGTCGGTGACCTTTTTCATGAGCGAACCAACAACGAGGATGTTGAGGTAGTCGTCCATGAAGATAATCAGACCGGCGATCCATGCTGCGATCAGGGATTTCTTAGGGGTGTTCGCCCAGCGCATCATGAAGTTCGCCATGCCGTTGACTGCTTTGGATTTTCCCAGCAAAGCTGTCAGGCTGCCGAGGAACAGACAGACGAGCAGGAGCCAGATCAGGTCTTCGTCCGCAAGTGATTCGTACAACGCATCAATCATCGGATTGAAGAAGTGGACTCCGTTGAGCATGATATAGCAGACGCATGCACCAACAAGCAGTGAAGCGATGCCTCTGCGTGTTATAATTGCCATAGCGATGATGATCGCAATCGGCAACAGACACAAAATACCAAAGTCCATTGTTGATAACCTCCTTACTGAATTCGTTTATAATGACGATAATACCTACTTTTTAAGCAATAGCTGTGCCATTACACAGCAATTTACAGGACGCTGCGGAAGCCTTGATTCCCAAGCTCTCCGAGCATTCGCACATATAATGCAAAATTTACAAAAAAATGTTCTGATTGCAAAACTGCAATCAGAACATACTGATGCTAGCGAACATCAACGGGTTTTGATGCCGTATTTCTTCAGTTTTCTGGAAATTGTTGCAGCATCCACGGATAAGACATTGGCTATTTCCTTGCCGCTCTTGTATTTTTCGTAGTACTGCATGAGGATTTCCTGCTCATACCGATCCATGATTTCTTTCAGACTGAGACCCTCAGGCGCAACAACTGCTTCAGGAGTCGCACCGTTGATCTGCCGGTAAAGCTGGAATCTCGTGATGGCGTTCCCATCGTGATTGATCATTACACGCTCGATGGTGTTTCTCAGTTCCCGGATATTTCCCGGCCAGTTGTATTCCTCAAGAATCGGGAAGGCATCGCTCTGGATGCTTTTATTCATGCCGTATTTGTTATTGAAGATATCGACAAAGAGACGCGCAAGAGGACGGATGTCTTCTTTTCGGCTTCTCAGTGGCGGGACTTCGATCGATGCAACATTAAGTCTGTAATAAAGATCTTCTCTGAATTCGCCACGATCCATAGCTTGCTTCAGATCAATGTTTGAAGCTGCAATGATCTTGACGTCTACTGTTTTTACTTCGTTGCTTCCAACACGACGAATCTCCTTGTCCTGCATGAAGCGCAGTAGTTTCGCCTGCATGGATATGGGCAGATCTCCAATTTCATCGAGGAAGATGGTGCCTCCATCAGCAGCTTCGAAAAGACCCATCTTGCCGCTGCGTTCCGCGCCTGTAAAAGAGCCTTTCTCATATCCGAAGAGTTCGGATTCAATAAGGGTTTCCGGAATAGCTGCGCAGTTGACCTTGATGAATGCCTTATCCTGTCTGGAGCCGTTCTTATAAATGTAGTCAGCAATCATTTCCTTACCGGTTCCGGACTCACCCTGAATCAAAACAGTAGCGTCAATCTTGCCAATTCGCTCAGCCTTTTGAAGAACGTGCTTCATAAGCAGGCTTTCAGCAACGATATCGCCTGATAAATCATGTTTGTTCATAAACTCCAGTCGGGTCTGATACTTCTGATTTATTTCATTGCTCTCGCTCAGCAGTGTTTCTAGCTCAATTGTTTCGCTGATATCACGCTCCGTGCTGACAATCAGAACCATCTTGCCGTCTTTGTAAATCGGTACACCGGTGATATAAAGCTGCCCGCCATCACCAAGATGCTGAATCAGGCTTTCCTCCTTACCGCTCTGTGCAACCCGGAAAGAATCGGACTCTTCTACGTAGCCCATGCCCATGAGCTCGCGCATATTCTTGCCGACGACCTCGTCCTTCGTCATGCCGCCTGTCTTGCAGCACTCATCGTTCATGGTAATGGTATTGCCTTTTTCATCGGTGATGTAAATGCCGACGCGAATGCTGTCGAGCAACTCCTGAACCGAAATGCCGGAATCCCTCAGAATCTTATCAAGCATAGTAGCCTCCGTGTGTGAATTGGAATACTGAGTTTTGTTATGATTATGATAACGGGATGATTGTAATTATGCAAGTAGAAATTGCAGAGTTGCAATTATCGCTGTTGATTGTCCACATTCACCAAATAGTTGTACTTTGAATAAAAACGCTCACCGCGGTGAGCGCTTTTTTGATGATTGAGGATATGATCATTGTTCAGCAACAAATCAATTCAAAAAACTCTTTAATTGTTGCGCATTCATTAAGCAGTCTTATGACACGATGGGTGATTACATATCACGTATTACCACATTTCAAAGCAAAAAGCGCCCACTTCGTATGGGCGCTTTTTTGGGGGTATGCCTAGAGGCGTTTAATCTGTCTCTGCTATGCTGCCACAGGATTCACCATTCCTCCAGACGACGTTTAACCGCCGCTATCTTTCTTCCGCAGCTATTTTTCCCATACTAAAACCTCCCAGATAAACAGTTTTTTTATTTCAACTGTATATCTGGGAGGTAGCATATCATCAGCTGGCGATCTTTCTTTATTCCTATAATCTATTATCTATTTCTCTTCCACAACGCAATCATCAGCACCCCACACAGCACGCCTGCTGCATCGATGCATATGTCCCTGACCTCACAGCTCCTGCCGGCAACGAACAACTGATGGAATTCATCCGTCACAGCATATGCAGCGCCTACTGCCCACGCAAGTAATCCGGGCAACCGCACCTCGCTGAACATCAGCATCGCACTTCCGCCCAACACCAAGTACTCCGTGAAATGGGCACATTTCCTTACTGCAAAACCAGCACTGCCCGCATCCACATCAAACAGCGCCACCAGAATCTGCACGATGAAGTTGCTTTCATTGCTCGACAGATCCCCAGGCAGCGCCGACTGGATGAAAATAAAAGCCATAATGATGAGCGTTGTGATTAGGTATTTGCGTTGCATTGTTTTGAATAAATATTTTTTCGCTTTTCATAAGATTATTTGCAATATTCCAGCTTCGTTTATTATAACATCAACCCATTTCCCTTTGGGGTCAATACAAATTGTGTTCAACTATATGCTATATGCAAAAGCACTGAAATCCATAAATGACATAGTGCAGACACAAGAGACACAATGATCATCAAAAATACGACCCAGAAGATTGATCCCCGGACACCTCGTACTACCCGATACTTTCTAATCACAAGAAAAAGCGCTCACCGAGGTGAGCGCTTTTTGAGGATTGAGGATATAATCTTTTTATGATTTGTCCCATGCTTTATTCCACTATTTGTTCAAGGTCATCCTCTGCATATCCATGTGTAAGCTGTGCGTAATAATCAGGTTTTGCAGTTTTTAGAATCCTCATGATAACCAAATAGATTATAGCTGCAGAAACCAATCCATTTACTGCAGGAATTCCAACATGTATCATTGCAATTCCTACCGCTCCAAACCATGCAATGAAAGCGACTGGATTCCATTTATTCTTTAATGCTTCTAAGTTAACGTATTTTTGTTTGTGTAGCAGATAAAAGTCTGCAAATACAACGCCGCTGATTGGAGGAATTCCTGTTGCGAGGAAGTTCAGCCAAGCCCCGAAGTGATTGTAGATTCCGGATACTGCTACGATTGTTCCCAGAATACCAATAATGATGGTTATTCTTAGACGGTCGATTTTGAATACATTTGAAAATGCAAGTCCTGAGGAGTACAGAATCGTATCATTTGTGGTCCATACATTCAGCAGCAGGAAGATGAAACCTCCTACCGGCAGACCCATTCTGATGAATGCCAACACGATGTCAGCTTCACCGGTAATGCCGATACTGAATGCTCCCAGCGTTCTCATAACAAGCAAACCTACTGATACGCCAATGATTGCTCCCACAACCGCCTGTCCCGGCGTTCTTGAGAATCTGGTGACGTCCGCAATCAGCGTCGCACCGCAAATGAATGCACCTACGCCGGTGGAGATACCCGTTAAGAATGTCATCGAACCATCGCCCGGGGCAAAACCATTATACTCCGCATTGAAAAGCGAAACCGTTCCCATGACTGCAACAACCAGTATTGTCGGTACAGCCAGATATCCGATGACCGTCAGCGCCTTCACTCCGAGTACTGCTGATGCCGCAATCAGCAAACCGAGGACGATCGAAACGAGAATCAGATTGAATCCGAATACCTCATGGATAAATGTCGCAGCGACTGCAGTCAGTACGCCAAACCAGCAGAAGTGAACTGCCGCCAGAACAACAGAAGGTATTTTCGTTCCCAAAGTTCCAAACACATAACGTGTGAGCAAACTGAACGTCAGGCCTGTCTTGGCAGCTGCATAACTGGATAGTGCACCAATGCAGCAAAGGATACCAATCGAAATGTAGATTGCGGTCAGCCCCTTTGATACGCCAAGTGCATTGGTGATCGTACCGCCTGATAAGATCTCCGATGAATTCATCCCATATCCCACATAGATGAATATCAGCGCAATCAGGCTTTTTCTGTTTTCTTGTGGAATTTTCTCTAATTCATAATCCCCCTTGCGAAATTCTTCTTTTTTTCCCATAGTAATCTCCTTTCGAGCGGATAATATGTCATTACCCCTGCTTTAGTAGATTTTGTCTCCTTTGATCGCCGCTGCAAGTCGTTTCTGATCTACCGGTGTCGAATTGATCCGGACACCGACCGCATCGTATATGGCGTTCAGAATAGCAGGCGCTGCCGCGTTGAGCGCAACTTCGCCGAGGCCTTTCGCACCATACGGACCGAATGGATGGTTCTCTTCGATGATGATCGGTTCAACAACCGGAGCATCCGTTATCTTCGGAATGCCCAACTGTCCGAACTGTTCTGTTTTCACATAACCGTCCTCCATGATGAAGTTCTCAGATAGCGCATATCCCATTCCCATGACAACGCTTCCGATAATCTGTCCCTCAATGAGTGCTGGATTGATAGCTCGTCCGCAGTCGTCTGCAGCGTAGAACTTGAGAACTGTGACTTTTCCGGTTTCTTCGTCAACTTCGACGATAGCCGCCTGAATCGAGAATATATACGCGATATAAACTCTGTGATTTACACCGTCCTGAGTAATGTTGTCAGAAAACTCCTTTGGACGGAAACACTCTACCGCAACGTAATAGTATTCTTCTTCAAGCACATCATTATTTTCGGCGAGCATCTGACCGATTTCTTCGAACGACATCCGGAAGGTGCCTCCCTTCCTGCAATCAAAGACTCCGTTCGAGTCGCAATCGAGGACCCCTTCAGACATCCCGTTCTGTTCCGCGACGTATTTCAGTAATGCATTCTTGAATTTGATGCATACGGTCCGAACTGCATTTCCAGAAATAAATGTCATTCGCGATGCGCTGGTGCTGCCTGTGGTATACGGTGACACATCATCGTCAACCGGGCCGATGTCAATATCATCGTAGCCGACTCCGAGGGTTTCTGCTGCGATCTGGCAGACCACCGTATCGTGACCCTGCCCCAGCTCAACACCACCGGTCAGCAGCTCGATCCGTCCTTCTCTTGTCAGATGGATCTTCGCGCCTGCTCCATCTTCATCGCCGCGGCCATACCCCATATTCTTATAGCCGTTCGCCAGACCAAAGCCGACCTTCTTCCCCGGCCCGGACGGCTCCGGAATCCCGTCTCGCTCAATAGCCTCTTTGATGGCCTTGAGCGCATCTTTCATGCCGCAGCTGTACTCGATGATCTGGCCGGATGGAGTCTGTCGACCAGGTTCCAGCCCATTGATCATTCGTATCTCAAATGGATCAACTCCTGTCTTCTCCGAAATGCGATCAACCAATGTTTCGATCGCAACGGTGTTCTGCGTGCTGCCAAATCCTCTCATGCAGTTGGCTACCACATTGTTCGTATAGACGCCATGAGACTGAATATCAATATTCGGCACATCATATGGACCGGTCCCCATGGTCGTCGTCGTATCCACCAAAAAATCTCCCAGTGCCGCATAGGCACCTGTATCTACATAGGTGTTTGCCTGCACCGCCATGATTCGTCCATCATTTTTCGCACCGATCTTGTAGTGATAATTAACCGGATGGCGCTTCGGGGTAAACAGATGAACTTCTCTTCTCGAGAAAATGAATCGAACTGGACGCTTCGTGTTCAGTGTTCCCAGTGCAGCGAAGATATGACACATCTGGTCCTCCCTGCTGCCAAAGGCACCGCCGCTCGGCCTGGTGACGGTTCTGAATTCATCCAGACCAAGGCCCAACGCAGCCGCGGTATCGTTCTTCATCTTCGTAGGATCCTGTCCTGTGCCATAAATAACGAGCCTGCCGTTTTCATCCAGTTCCGATAATGCAGCATCAGGTTCCATACATCCATGCTCGATCATTTGTGTCGAAATGTCTTCTTCAATAATGACATCTGACTGCGCGAAACCTCTTTCGATGTTGCCCTTAGAAAGGTGCTGCGAATAAAACTCGTTCGGAGTATCCTCATGAATTCTGCAGGTTTCTTTCGCTCCCTGCATAGCTGTAGTGATAACAGGTAAAACTTCGTATTCTACTTTGATGAACTTCATCGCATCATAGGCCTGTTCCTCTGTTTCTGCATAAACGATTGCGACAGGATCTCCTATATAGCGAACTTTCTTTTCTGCTAGAATCTGCTGCGGATATTTTTCACTTGAGAAATAATTGTTCCCGGGGATGTCCTTCGCCGTTGCAATAAAAGCTACACCCGGCTGTTGCAAAGCCTCACTACAATCAATGGAAAGGATGTTTGCGTGCGGGTACTCAGGGAAAAACACTCGCCCCTGCAACGGGTTGTCAAGCTTGAAATCATCCGTAAATAATGCTTGTCCAGTAACTCTTTGAATACCATTTTTAGTAACCGGGCTTTCTCCAACCCAACCACGCTGACCAAAGAGCTGAACTTCTTTTCCATCCAGAATCTCGATTGCCAAATGTACTGCTTCAAGAATCTGTTGATACCCTGTGCATCTGCAGATATTAAACTTCAGCGCATCTTTGATCTCGTCATCGGTCGGATGCGGATTACTGTCCAACAGTGCCTTCGTGGCCATGATCACTCCCGGTGTGCAGAAGCCGCACTGATAGGCATGACATTTCAGGAATGCCACTTGAATCGGATGCAGTTTTTCGCCGTCAGAAATGCCTTCAATCGTTTCTACACTCTTACCTTCTAGCATTTTCATTTTTCGCGTGCAGGCGCGAACTGCTTTGCCGTCAATGATTACTGTGCATGTGCCACACTGCCCACGACTACATCCATCTTTGGTTCCAACAAGTCCAAGATCTTCACGCAACCATTTGAGTAAGGTTTTGTCTTCCTTTTCAGTGACGTATTCAACACCGTTAACGAATAACTTTACTGCCATATGCATTCCCCCTTTCTTTATCAATGAAGGTGTTTATGGAAGCATATAGTATGACAAAAGCGCATCACAAGATGACATGATAGTATTGGACGTTATCATGTAATAACTTGCGCGCGCACTTTAAAGAGAAAAAGCGTTATGACTCTGGTAAAGATATGTTTTTAAGGATCACATATAATGCTACAAACTGTCCTTCTACATAAATATTTTTCTTGCCGAAATACTTCTTCGCAATCAGATCCATACTAAACAATCCGTTTCCATGTGACTCTCCGGGTCTGATTTTCGTTGAAGCGATATGGTTATTCTTTATTATAGGACGAGCATCATAAGTGTTTTTAATTCGTACTATCAGATAGCCCATAGAGGTGAAGATATTTACGTCGATCATTCGCTTATCTGGATCCTCTATTTTTTCGCTACTCTCTAATGCATTATCAAGTCCATTAAATAATACAGCAGAAAGATCAAGATCATTGATTGCTATAGGCTCGCTGATCCTGCATTCACATTGAAATTTCACGTTCGCAATGTCAGCGCGTTGAGAGTATTCTACTAAGATGGAATTGATTAAAGTATCCTCAGAGAAGATTTCCGGTGCTATTACTTTGTTTCTATCTGATAAATCATCCAGTATTTTATTTGCACGGTTATACTCTCCTTCTTCGATCAGCTTTTTGACAGAATTAATATAATTATCGATATCATGCTTCAATATGCGAGCAGACATTTGATTGTGTCTTTGACGTTCAAGTTCTCTTCTAAAGTCATCCCTTTGAGCAGAAATAAAACCCTGTGTTTTATGCTTAATCAACAGCGTTCGGTTTATTGTAAATATTGCTATTGTATACGCGACCATCACAATGCAAAAAATCGCTATAATCAATGCGGGATTAGACACAAGAATCGGTTCACCATATTCGTCAATAGCAAAGCTGCAGAATATCGCACAGGCATATGCTATTACTGATTGGACAAATCCCTGGAAATACGTAATCTCTTCATATGGTTCTACCTTTAACCCATGACTTCGCAAGTACCACATTGAACCAGTCCATATCATCACACAAATCAGGATGATGATTTGAACAATATATTTATTCAAGCTATCTGGTAAATAAGGACTTATCACCGGATTTATAGCCCTTGCAAAAAGCAGACTCGAGCTGATTGCAGCGAGCTGCACAAACAAGTTATGCAGTTTACAAAAAAGCTTCCCTTCATAGCCCAGGAGGACGATGGGAAGAAAGATAAATGGCGAAAGTACTGAAATCAGCGGTCTGTATGGTTCTGAATAATCACACAAAAAGCACCATAAGATAGGAATCAACAAAAGCACCATAAGAATTGATACCCTTCTGTCTTTAGGTGTAATATACAGCTCAATCTGGAATACAGACATTATCCCAACAGCTATTGATGTTAAAGCGTTTATGATCATAAGACTGTCTTCCCCACATAATCCATTACAAGTTCTTTAACCTTCTTTTTATTTGCGCGGCTGATACTTATTACGCTATTATTCGACATGTAAATCGCATCCCCGTCAATCATATTGATATGACGAAGATTTACGATATAGCTTTTATGGCAGCGGATAAAATCTTTCCCTTCCAATTCTCTTTCTATGTCATCAAGCTTCCCGTAAAACTTGAATGTCTGGTCAGTCGTCACTATATTGATGATTCGAAGATTACTCTCGAAATAAATAATCTGGGACAATGGAATATTGGACACAACGTTATCAAAAGATATTGTGAACACATCTCCCTTTTCATCATCGATACGCATGAGAGCCTGCTCCAGTATTTCACTTAACATGGGATAATTAACAGGCTTGATCAAGAAGTTCAATGGTTCAGCAATGAAACTGTTGAATACATATCCGGGATGGCTGGTTACAAAGACTATCTTAACGCTTTTATCTGCTTTCCTTAACTGCTTGGCTGCTTCAATTCCATTGATTTTGCCCATTTCGACATCAAAGAAAACGATGTCCCATGAATAAACAGAACTATGATTCAAGAGACTTTCACCAGACCTGAAGACATTGATATTACAAGTCAAATCATGCTCGGAAAAGAAACGTATTATGTTTTTTTCGAGTAATTCAATATCTTGTTCGTTGTCTTCGCAGATAATAATGTTATACATAACGCCACCCCCCTTACGAAAGGTTATACTTATATAATAATACTAAGTTTCTCGAAGAACGCACAAGCGGCTATGTAATAATTTGAAAAATAGATGTAATAATAAGTTTCTTATTGCCATATATTATTATAACAACGTACCCTGTTCAAGATTATATTATAAAAACCATTCTTAATACAAAAGCCGGGGTTACTCCCGGCCTTATGTCTCTGAGGGTAAAAGCATAAACCATGCTTTACATCTTATCCTCTTCACTTTTTTTACAGCATGGCATCAATATCAAGCGGAACATATTCAACTCCTTGGGAGTCCGCAACTTCTTTTGATGTGACCTTACCTCTAACCATTATGATTCCAGATCTTAGAATCGGATTATGCTTTGCTGCTTCTTTTAATCCATTATCTGCTACATCTTCAATCATTGGGAATATATAATCTGACCATATTTCATTTGCTGCTCTCGGCACCATTGCAGGAATGTTCGGAACAGCAACATAAATAATGTCATCAATAATATAATAAGGATCACTTATTGTGGAATACGGGCCTGTTGTTTCAATAATTCCACACCCTTCCATATCTACGATCACAGATCCTTTTGGCATTGATGCAACCATCTCTTTAGTAACGACTGGTATTTCTAATTCCGGCATTCCATAAATGGCATTAATTAATACATCGCAATCTTTCAGTTCTTCAGCTATGGCTTGAGGATTTGAGTATCTCAACTCAACACTTGTTCCAAGAATATTTCTCAGATACTCCATTCTCGAAGGAATCTTTTCAAATAGCACGCATCTAGATCCCAAACCGGCAATGGTTTGTGCTGCTGCTAATCCTGCATGTCCTCCTCCAAGTATCACATACTTCCCCATTTTTGTTCCTGAAATAGGTACCATACACACGCCACTTCCACCATACTGCCTCTGGATATATTGCCACCCCAAAAGCGGAGCCATTCTCCCGGCTATTTCCCCCATAGGTCTTGTATATGCTCTGCTTCCATCTGCATATCTTGTCAATTCAAATGCTACTCCTATGATTTTCTTTTCAGTCAGGACTTTCGTATCCTTCTCTTCTATTTCACCTTCACCTAAATGAAAGGCACTGAATACAATCTGCCCTTCCTGAAACGGCATTTCTAGATCGCCTGGCTGCATTTCTTTGAATCGAATGATTGCATCACAAGTTTTATATAGTTCCTCTGCAGTGTCCATCACCTTAACGCCATATGATTCATATTCTTCATCTGGCATACCACCAGGTACTCCAACGCCCTTTTGAATATATACTGTATGACCTTTTTCAACAAGCCTCCCTGCATATCTTGGCGACAAACCAACTCGTGTTTCTTTATCTTTTAATTCGACAGGTATCCCAAAAATCATAGTTCCTTCCTTTCTTTTACCTCTGAATTCTTCCATTTCCATTACTATTCATCAGTGCTAGTACCTCTTCAAGTTTTACCCGGTTGAAATCACCTTCAATAGATTGTTTCAAACATGAAGCTGCTACAGCAAACTCTATTGCCCATTGATTATCATTGTTGGTAGTCAGGGCATACAGTAATGCTCCTGCAAAAGAATCTCCTCCGCCAACTCTATCTACAATGTGAATATCATACTTTTTAGAACGATACGTTTTACCATTCTCATATAATATAGCGGACCAACCGTTTTGTGATGCTGAAATGCTTTCTCTTAATGTTATCGCTACTTTCTCTACTGCAAATCGATCCGATAACTGCTTGGCAACATTACTATATGAATTGGTTTCTATAATACCTTCTTCCACACTTGAATTCTCAGCACTGATTCCAAAGATATTCTCTGCGTCGTCTTCATTCGATATACAAAGATCAACATAATCCATGAGCTCAGACATGATTTCACGTGCTTTTTCTTTTGACCAGAGTTTTTTCCTATAGTTCAAATCACATCCTACCTTCATGCCTCTTTCTTTTGCAATAATACAAGCTTTTTTTACGGTTTCTGCTGTATTATCACTAAGAGCTGGTGTGATACCAGTAAAATAAAACCATTCAGCATCCTTAAAAATCTCTTCCCAATGATATGCTTTAGGTGGGGCTTCAGCTATTGCTGAATATTCTCTATCGTAGATAACTTTTGATGGTCTTTGCGACGCACCTTTCTCACAATAGTAGATTCCGATTCTTCGTCCATCTCTGAGTATATTACTAGTATCAACACCTAATCCCTTCAACTCTCGTATTGCCGCATCACCAATATCATTATTTGGCAAGCAGGATACAAAAGAAGTTTTAATTCCATAACATGAAAGGGATACTGCAACATTTGCCTCTCCTCCGCCGAATGTTGCTTCCATAATAGGTGTCTGAAGAAATCTCTGATAATTCTGAGGTGACAATTTCATCATTATTTCTCCAAAGGTAATAATCTTTGCCATTATCCTTTCCTCCTTACAGAATTAACTATTTCTTTAATTTTTATGCAATCTTCATAAATTGACACCCAATCGCAGTCTTTTAGTCTTTGATCTGATACCAGAAAGCTTCCTCCACATGCTAAAACATTACTCAATGATAGATAATCGGCTAGATTCAATAGGTTAATCCCACCAGTGGGCATGAATGATATCGAATCATATGGTCCTTTCAGTGATTTAATTGCATCTGTTCCACCCATAGCCTCTGCGGGAAAATACTTCAAAACGTTTATCCCATACATCATAGCTGTTTCTATTTCACTAGGCGTTACACAACCAGGTATTATCGGGATGCTATTTTTCACGCAATATTCTACTATTCTTTCATTGAATCCAGGCGTTACTATAATATCTGCTCCTGCAGATATCGCATGTTTTATTTGCTCTATATATAACACCGTTCCTGCCAAAACTAGCATATCAGGATACTCTTGTTTTATTTGTTTAATAACTTTTTCTGCACCATCTGCCCTAAAAGTGATTTCAGCTATGGGTAAGCCTGCATTTGTTAGTGTTTCTGCTAATTTGCATGAAACAGATATATCCTCAATTTTAATGACTGGAACGATCCCATGTGAGCGTAACTTCTCTTCATAAACAATCATTTTATTATCCATACATCACGCTCCTAATACTAGATTTGGCAGCCAAAGTGCAAGCTGCGGGAAAAAAACAGTAAGAAGTAGAATAGGAGCAAAAACAACAACTAGATAAATCGTTACGGGAACAAACATTTCGTTTGCTGGGACATTCATGATTCTTCCTGATAGATATAACACCGGAGCAGCAGGAGGTGAGATATTTGCCATTGCTATATTAACTCCAATAATTGCCGCAAAATGCGTTAAATCGACTCCTATAGCTGAAGCCATAGGTGCCAGAATTGGAATTGTCAATAGAACAACTGCATCATCATCCATAAGCATTCCCAATATTATTACTATCAGATTCATCATTAACAATATTACAGTAGGGTTGTCTGATAGACTTCTAAGCATATCCAGGACTTGCAAATGCAAATTTTCATTTACAAAAGCACGGCCAAGTGAGCAGGTACCAAGACCGCATGCCATTACAACACCTGTTGTTACACCAGCATCATACAAAGTTTTCGTCATTTTTTTGACAGTAAGCTCCTTGTAAACAAAGAAACCAACAAATATTGCATAAATGCACGACACTGTAGCTGCTTCTGTTGCGGTAAATAACCCTGAGTAGATGCCGCCCAAGATTATTATCGGCATGATAAGGGCTGGTATTATTCCTCCATCTCGTTGTTTCTTCTCCTCTTCCTTTCCTGTTTTTTCCGGAATATACTTTTGAATCGTGTCACAATGTCTAAGCATAATCAAAGATGTCACTATTAGACCAAACATAACCATAAATCCAGGAATAACAGAAGATAAAAAGCATCTTAAAACTGACGCGTGGCTCAGCCAGGAATAAATGATCATTAGAACGCTTGGCGGTATTAAAAGTCCCAACACCCCAGAGGCAGCAAGCAAAGCTGCCGTCATGCCTCTTGGATATCCTGCTTTTATCATCCTAGGACCTAAAATGGATCCTATACATGATACTGTAGCCATTGCTGAGCCAGATATTGCAGCAAATACTGCCGATGCCAAAACGGCTAAAATGCATAATCCTCCATGAACCTTCCCCAATAGTTTGTTTCCAGCATTGACTAATCTCCCCGCAATCCCGGCATTTTCCATCAATGCTCCTGCTATGATAAACATAGGTAATGCCAGAAATACAATTGTATCTACCTTTGAGAATCCATATGGCATGAGAAACGAAGGATCATATCCACCTGCCCAAATGAAGTACATCATTGTAAGTAGAAATGCTACAAGAATTGGTACTCCTGTAAACATGAAGATGAGAAGGAGTACTACACCGATTAATGCCATACTCATAATTGCTCAGTCCTCCTTCCTTCTTTCCTATCGTTCAATTCAGCAGCAATTGTTTCAATGGCCTTTACAGCATGACCTATATAATAGATGACAGTCATGATTAAGAATATTAGTACTGGAACATACAGGAGAACAAAAGAATAACCATATACTGCAGATTTTGCATGATAGTGAGCTGTTGTTGCTACCCAATCATATGCCCATAATGAGCCTATTACACAAGTGAATATTGTAATAATGCAAATGATAAGTTTATGAATTGCCTTGGACAAGTTTGTCTTGCACAACGTTCCAATCAAATCAGCACTAATATGCGAGTCTTCATAACTTGCAATAGACCCACCCACAAAATACATCCACGATGCAAATAGGCATAGCAGTTCTTCTGTACCTTGAATTATTTCAAAATGTAAGATGTTTCTGCTTATGATTGTAATCATCATGAGCACAATCAAACCCCACATGGCAACAGTCATAATCAGAGATTGAAATCTCAATAGAAAATGATTGTTGATTTTAATAAAAACGTTCGTTATCTTTTTCATTTCATATGCTCCAATGTTATTACAGCGCTTCAGGATTAGATACCTAAGCGGTCTAATTCTTCATTCAACTGATCGAAGAAATCCTGCCCGAATGTATCAACAAGTTTTGGCCACCAATTTTCCCTTGCATTTTTTGCAAACACTTCGAGTTGCTCATCAGTAAATTCAGTAACCGTATATCCCTTATCTTTCATAATCTGCAAGTACTCTTCATTATGAGCCTTGGATCCTTCATAGCTCTTAAGAGAACCATTATAAAACGCCTCCTTAACAATGGCCTGTTCCTCTTCTGTCAGAGTTTCCATTACTTTGTGACTAGCTAAAAGACCTGTCATTTCAGGAACCATTTTGTACTCATACCAATACGTAAAAGCGTCCCCGAGGTCTGTATATGTTGCAGCTGGAGGTGCAGCAATACATCCATCGACAACACCAGACTGCATAGATGAGAAGACCTCAGAATAAGGAAGTTCTGAACATCTAAATCCAAGACATTCTGCAGACATTTTGAATACTTTTGTTGAAGAAGTTCTAATTACAACGCCTTTATCCTTATTAGGATCAAGTTCATTAATAATCGGCTTACTTGTAGCAACTCCAGTCAACCCATCGACATTGGCACCAAGAAAATCAACACCGAGTTTTTCACAAGCTTCACCAGTAGTCTTGTAAATAAACCCATCGGGATCAAGAACTTTTACTAGATCATCATAATTTGTAACTAAATAAGGTAACAATGCACATGTCGTCATTGGATCATATGTGTCAGGAAATGAACATTCTGCAAAATCAATTGTTCCGTTCATTAACTCAGGGAAAACTGTTGAGAAATCACCAAGTTGATCCGCGGGATAGAATGTTACATGCATCGTATCGGATTTCTCATTAATTTCATCACATATACCCTGACAAATGTCATATGCAAGATCGCCTTCAACAGCCATAGATGAAAATCTAAGCTCTTTAACAGCCGATGAATCACCATCCTCATCAGAACTGCTTCCACATCCAACTAACAAAATTGCTAACGATATCATCATTATCATAGATAATGATACGACTAACTTTTTCATTTTCTTCACCTCTCATTCGTTATTTCGAACAGCGTTTGTAATATCGTTTACATTATTATATTTTAGTGTTATAATCATGTCAATAATAATTGCGTATTAATTTGAAATAACATACAATCAAACAAAAGAAACTTTTGAGGAGAGATACTATGACTTCCACTTTTACACCACATAGACCAACCCAGCGAATATGTGATATTCTTGCTTTAATTTCTTCTAAACAAGGTACCGGTCTCTCACTCTCAGATATTTCAAATAAACTGAATTGTCCTAAAAGCACACTTTCACCTGTTCTTCGAACTTTATCAATGAACCATATACTTTTATATGATGAGGCGAAAATGCTTTATTACATTGGATCAAAGACTTATGAGGTTGGTACAAGCTATTTACAACGTGCTTCACAATCAGAACTGATTCTAGATATAATGAAAGATGTTGTGAACAACTGCTCTGAAAGCTGCCATTTCGCAGAACTGCAAGGTTCAGAGATTTTGTATTTATATAAAGTTGATTCGCCACAATCAATCCGCATGTTTTCTGCACCAGGGAAAACACTTCCGGCTAACGCAACTGCTCTTGGTAAAGCTCTCTTATCCAGTTACTCAAAAGATGCACTAATCAATCTTTTTAATGGCAATCTTCCGAAATTGACAAAAAATACAATTTGTGATTTTGATGTTTTGTACGATCAGTTACAAAGGATCAAACAAACAAATTTTGCGTATGAATGTGAGGAAAATTCGGAATATATCAGATGTATTGCAGTTCCAATTATTAAAGATGGTGTTCCCTATCGGGCACTGAGCGTCGCAATACCAACTTTTAGATATTCACCTGATCTCGCAAAGAAAATTGAAACCTGTCTACAAGAAGCAAAGCAAAGAATCGAATCTTTGTTTTTGTTATAAAAAACCATCCCCGCGTCAAACGCGGGGTTTTCCCTATACAACAATACAGACCCGCGGGATCAACTCCTGCGGGTCTTTCTGTGTTGTTCATCTTTAGAATAATCATTCGTTTAGCAAAAGATACTCCTGCACTTCTATCAACGAGGCAAATACCTTGTCTGTCAGTGCTTGGATTTCTTCTGTCGGTTGCAGTAAATCCGGAACCATGAAAACGGTGGCTCCCGCTGCATGCGCTGCCCGGACTCCATTGAAAGAATCTTCAACGACAATACAATCTGCTATGTCAGTTTGCAGCTTTTGTGCTGTCAGCAGAAATATGTCTGGTGATGGTTTACTATTATCAACCATATCCCCGCTGACGATCACATCGAAATAATCAAGTAGGCCTGCGCTACGAAGCTGCCTCTCAACGATTCCCATCTCTGTTGATGATGCGAGGGCGACTCTGACGCCACATTCTTTAAGGAATGTCAGCAACTCTACAACGCCCTTTTTCAAAGGCACGCCATATTCATCACAACGTTTCCTATAGAATTCATATGACAAACGGTCAAACTCTTCCAATGGAATGCAATCGCCATAATGTGCTATCAACATTTTGTCAGTTTCTTCAACGGTCATTCCGAAGCATTTATTAATTACTTCTTCAATGTCTGCAAGCCCTAGCTGTTCGGCAGCAGAAATATAGCACTCATAGTATAGTCTTTCGGTATCAAAGACCACACCATCCATGTCAAAGATGATAGTCAATTCTTTGCCTTCTCTAATCATTTCCCCATATACTCCTGAACAATCGCTTCTATCTTCTTATATGGATTCAGAAGCTCAGCCACTGATTCATCGTGGTTTAGAGTGTCAACTATATACGCAATGAACTTGCTCATACCGCACTTGATCATATATTCACGGTCAGAGAATTCTTCTGGCATATAGGTCAGATCCGTAGTTACAAGACGATAGAACAATCCTTCTTCATATGCTTTGTCGAAACGATCCATACCGTTGGTGAACAGACCAAAGGTTGAAATCAGGAATATGCGGTTTGCCTTGCGTTTTTTGAGCTGGCGGGCAACGTCGATCATGCTGTCGCCGGAAGAAATCATATCGTCAATGATCCAGACGTCTTTGCCTTCAACAGAATCTCCCATAAACTCATGAGCGACAATCGGGTTACGGCCATCAACAATCTTCGTATAATCGCGGCGTTTATAAAACATTCCCATATTGACGCCGAGAATCGATGCCAGATAAACTGCTCTTTCTGTTGCCCCTTCGTCCGGGCTGATGATCATCAGATGATCAGAGTCAATTTTCAGATCGTCGCAATTCTCCAAAATGCCTTTGATGAACTGATATGTCGGACGGAATGAATCAAACCCATTGTTTGGAATCGCATTCTGCACTCTTGGATCGTGCGCATCGAACGTTACAATATTATCAACACCCAGAGCAATTAGTTCCTGAAGCATACTTGCGCAATCCAGCGATTCTCTCATCGTCCGCCTGTGTTGGCGACCTTCGTACAGGAACGGCATCACTACGGTTATTCTCTTTGCTTTTCCGCTGGTCGCAGCAATCAATCTCTTCAGATCCTGATAATGATCGTCCGGGGACATATGATTTTTGTGTCCTGATATTGTATATTCCAAAGAATAGTTTGTAACATCAATCAAGATATACAAATCATAACCTCTTACAGAAACATTGATCTGGCCCTTCCCTTCTCCTGTTCCGAAGCGAATCGTTTCAGTATCGAGTACATAAGACTCTTTTACATAGTCCTTAGGCTTTTTGTTTAATGCACCAGGTTCTTCTTTCCGCCATTTGGATAGATACCAATCAATTTGCCGGCCTAACTCCTGGCAACCTTTCATAACAATAATTCCTAATTTCCCTTCTGGAACATTTTCATAGGTTTTGATCGTTCTTAAATCTTTGCTCTCGTTCAGCATTGCTGTTCTCCTCTTTTCGTCATGCAATCCCATCATATCTGTTACACTATCTTTTAATGGATTATAGCATACAAGGCAGAACCTGATATACAAGCTCTGCCTTGCATGAATGGTAACACCCTATTCCTATTTTTCACAATCCAAAAGAACTTTCATGTGTTTTGTGCTATCCGTAGCTTCTTCCAATGCATGTACAATATCTGTAAGCGGGAATGTTGCCGTCGTCAAAGGAGCGAAGTTCTCAGGTGCTTTTTCGATCAGCTTGATAACTTCCTGGCAGTCTTCCGGTGTATAAGCATAGGCGCCGTGAATGCTGATTCCTTTGTTTACGAGATCTACTTCACAGATTTTCTGCTGTGTCATGCCTAATGCAACAACAGCGATATCAGAAGCAGCCTGTGCATGTTCAATCAGCTCTTCCAGTGCACCGTGCCACCCACCGGCATCAATTGTGAAATCTGCAAGCCATGTTTCTTCATTGCAGTTGCCAATACCTTTGCCCCAGTACTCCTTGATAAAATCAGGAGCTGGCTGCTTGGTCGTATCACACAGAATGCCGCCAATCTTTTCAATCGTGCCGCCTCTCAACGGATTACGAGCTGTTACGATGACTTCTTTGACACCCATTGTTTTCAGGAGAGCCAATGCACTCTGTCCGATCTTGCCACCACCGTAAATAACGATTTTGGAATCCGGCGTGATCTTATGCTTTGTCAGAGTCTCATATGCTACTGCACATGGCTCTATCATAGCTGCCAGCTCCCATGGCATCTCAGGATCAAGCTTCTCAAGGTTGTAGTTATACTTAGCATGCTCAACCCTGAAATATTCTGCGAACGATCCTGCCATCGAACATCCTGCTTCTCTGCTGAGATCCGGAGTCGGATCACGATAGTTCATCGGATTGACATATACGTGATCTCCAAATTCTATGCCTTCTACGTCCGGTGCCACCTCATCTACAATACCTGCCATCTCGTGACCAAACTTATGTCCCGGCAGGACATTCATTTCAGGTCCGTCGATGTTAAACGCATAGATATCCGTTCCACATATTCCAGCTCTCATGAGCTTGACAATGACACTTCCAGGAATGAGTTCCGGCTTTGGGATTTCCTCAATTGTCACGTTTTTGACTCCATGATAGATTGCTGCTTTCATATCTTTCCCCTTTCTTATTCTGCCGGGAGTTCCTTATAGTTCTCAGGGATGTATCTGAGTCGTTCTTTACCCAGTTTCGTGGCTTCATAACTGATTGTTATATCGCCTTTGTCGTTATACGCAACATCTGTTTCCTTGATCATTCCGACTGCAGCGAGTGCATCCAGATAATGCTCGATTCTTTTTCTGTTAAACTGTTTTTCGCCTTGATATTCAGAGGCAAGACCTACTAAAACATCATCCGCGTTTACTTCTACGCCTTTCTGCGCAACATATTGAAAAACTCTCATCTTAAGCGGCAGCATTTTCGTTTCCTCCTCTCAAATCAAGTAATTCCTTAGGGTTAATGATAACCATAATCGTTCCGATGGTGATAATGATTACACCGATGATTGCAAGAGGTGTAATCGCATATTCGATGATGCCCAGTGCCTGGAACAGGAATCCGAATCCGATGGACCATGCAGCATAGGTTACATCCAGTGCCATCGTACGTCCAACGCCAGTCATTGTCATGCCAGCGTAGAAGCAGAGATAGTTTGCTCCGCCGCCAAGGGCTGCGATTGCAATCAGGATTACCGGCCATCCTGCAGCGAATGACTGTCCAATCATTGCAAATCCTGCGGAACCAACGTGTCCCATTGCGCTTACGATAGGAACCAATATGATCAGATCGATGATTCCAGCGCCGAATGTTCTGAATACACCAACCGGTACATATGGGTCTACCATATCATTTGCATAAGTTACGATTACACCTTCCAGTGCCCAGAGTACTGCAGCAACGATTGCGAATATGATGCCTAATGTGAAGTGAGGATATACTCCTTCAGGCGGTGCAAAACCAACAATCAGTGTTCCGATAACTACAATGCATATTCCTAGCCATGTTCTCTTGTTAATTCTCTCTTTCAGCATGAACGAACTGAGAATCTGACCCATTACAGGGAACAGTGCTGTGATAGCAGCTGCATATGTTGCTCCGCACATGTTTATTGCAATCAGATATGCACTTGCTGCAAGAGGACCGCCTACAAGTGCTCCACCAAGCAGCAACCATCCCATTTTTGTTTTGAGCAGTCTACCGTATTCTCTCAAACCGCTTCCTCTAATTGAATTGAACCCCAATGCCCAACATCCTGCGAAAATCTCGTGCAGTCCGCTCATAACCAGTGATGCCACGCAGATCAACCATACATTGTATGCAGGATCTGCAAATGGAAACAGCGTGCCGGCCTTGCCTAGAACGGTTGCCTGGAAGCCGTAGGAAATACCGCATCCGAAGAGTGCGATAATAATGCCTCGTTTCGCGAAGTTCAGCCGCCTGTTCTCCAAGGCCTGTCTCGCGTTTAGTGTGTTAGCCTGTTGCATCTTCTTCTCCTTTCAAATCAGATAAATTCTCATTAACTTTGGCTGCAATTTATGCTGTTATAGCTTTTTCAAATGCATCCCGGTGATCCTCTACGTAGTCGATTGCTGTTTTTGTCCAGTTTCCCCAGAACGTATTGAATTCATAAGTGTTAGTAGGATTATCGTCAACGATATATTCCCAGATGTAATAGAATCCGCAGTGGATCGATACGATTTCAAAGATATCGATGACCATCTTCCTCTCGTCATCTGTCAGCTTGCCCGGCAGAGGATTTCCGATTTCCTCCATTGCATCGTCATAGGCATTCAGGAATGTGATGACATCCTCTACTCTGATACTATTTGTCAACTCCTTTTCATTGAAATTGCAAAGAGCTTCATTGATGAACCATCCGATATCATAGAGTCTTGGTCTGTACTGACTAATATCCAAGTCGCAGATTCCTACTGGTTCATAGTTCTCATCCAGTAGGTAGTTCTGCGGGCTTGTGTCGATATGGCACATACAATTCGGAAGACCACTCTCTGCCGCAGCATATCTTTCACTGCACTTATCCAATATTTCAAGAAGCCTCGGCTGATATTCTGCGAAGTAATCGTAGTATTCATATGTTGATCCCTCGCTGCACCGCTCATATTCCTCAGTGAACATTCTGCGGAATTCTTTCAGAACATCTTTGAAGTCCTGATTACCAGCACCACATCCTTCCGGCGGAACGAATCCATATGCTCCCGCATGATACTGAGCAATTCCCTTGGCGCATCCCTTGATGAGCGGTTCGGTGATTTTGCCATAGGCCCAAGTATCTCTGGCAAAGGCTTTCCCTGGAAGCAATGTAAACATGCAGAAATATCTCTCACGCTGGACTTCAGGGCAAAAGCATCTGACGTATCCATCCTCGTTGTCTGCAGCCACCAGAGCTGCGCATTTCATGTTGGATTTATTGTGCTCAGTGAAATACTTTCGCAATGCTAGTTCATACTTGAGATCTGAAACAGACTTTGAAGTGCTGAAGAGCTGACCGAAGTACTTGGTCGCAACTCCGTCTTTTTCGGCTGTTACGAAATAGTTGAAATTGCTATCGCCCATAGTTAGTCTTTCAACATTAACTACTTTCCCCAGATTGTAGAATTCATTTACGATCCTTTCGATATCAGGAAGTGTGTTATCCTGATTCTCTATGATGTATGCATCTTCCATCTTTTCACTTGTCATGGCACCAACCTCCTGTTAGTTGTTCGTCAGAATGATATCTGAACCTGTATCAAGAATATTTTCGATAACTACTCTTCCAACATTGAACGGTGGTTCTACTACGGTTTCTTTGAGAATTTTCATGACTTCCATCTGCATATCTTTAGGTATTGGTTTGCTGGTACGTACAGACACAGTCGGAGTCTTGTAATCCTTTGCTTTGACGATAGCTGTCAGCTGTCTCTGCGGATTCAAAAATTCTGCTGTTGCATATTCCAGTCCACGTTTACATTCATATCCTGTAATGGATTCGATGTGATCACTGGTTCCCTTAACTGTTATCTGGCAGCTGGAGGGACATACTATGCAAGTAATCTTTTTTTCATCCATGGTTCTTTCCTCCTATTCCTTGATAATGCTGATGGTGATTTCACCTGAATCAATTGCTTTAATCTTTGCAATATCCAGTGTGATGGTTTCCATTTCACCAGGATTTACAATCTTCCTCTTCGCAGAGGCTAAGACAGCATCACCTGCCTGTGCTTCGATTCTTACGTTTTTATCCGGTGCACTGACTCTGAAGTAAAACTCTACATCCTCTTCTCCATCCTTTCTGATGATCTGAGGTGTGACTGTATGAACTCCATTGCCTGGAATCACATCGATATTTTCATCTGTATCTTTCAAAATACCTTGTGCAAACAGCGCCGCTGACTTTCCTGCACGTTCACTCTCGATAGAAACATTGTCCACCAAATCATTTACATGGAGAACATTGCCGCAGGCAAAGATACCCGAAACGTTGGTCTCCATATTGCTGTCTACGACTGGTCCATTTGTAAGAGGATCAAGCTGCACACCGGCAGTCTTAGAAACTTCATTCTCAGGGATCAAGCCAACGGAATAAAGAATCGTATCGCAATCTACATCGAAGGCTGTGCCTGGTATTTCTTCTCTATTCTCATCGATCTGCGCAATGGTCACACCTTCTACCCTGTGTTTTCCTCTAATCTCTGTAACAATGTGACTGAGGTAGAGCGGAATGTCATAATCCTCCAAGCACTGTACTCTATTACGTGTCAGACCTGCCAGATACGGCATGATTTCAACAACCGCTTCGACTTTGATTCCTTCCAGTGTCAGTCTTCTGGCCATAATCATTCCGATATCTCCGGAACCAACGATAACTGCCTTATGTCCAACCAGTTCGTTCTGCACGTTCATGAATCTCTGCGCTGTTCCAGCAGTGAATACACCTGCTGGTCTTGTGCCTGGTGTCTGAACCTGTGCCCTTGTCCTTTCTCTGCATCCCATGGACAGGACAATAGCTCCTGCTTCAATCACAACGTTGCCATCTTTGTTTGCCGCATGAATCGTTCTCGTATCTCCATCGATGGAGAGAACCATCGTGTTGAGTAAAACAGTGATCCCTTCGTTTTCAACCAGCTGAATGAACCGATCCGCATATTCCGGTCCGGACAGTTCTTCCTTGAAATACTTGAGCCCGAATCCCATGTGAATGCATTGCTCCAGGATACCGCCCATTCGGAAATCTCTTTCAATGAGGACGACACTCGCATTGTTTCTCTTCGCAGCCAGTGCTGCAGCCAGTCCGGCAGGACCTGCGCCTATTACTGCTACATCAAATTTCTGCATCTTCATTACCTCACTTTCTGCACTTTCCGACGATGATTTCCGATCCAGGTTCGTTCTTGGTAATTTCTTCAACCGGAACATTCAGTTCACGTGCCAGTATTTCCACAACCTTCGGGGAGCAGAATCCGCCCTGACAGCGTCCCATGCCCGCTCTGAGTTTTCTCTTGACCTCATCCACTGTCGTTGCACAAGGTTCTGTATGGATCGCTCTGATGATTTCGGCTTCTGTGATCGTTTCACATCTGCAGATGATGTTTCCGTACTTAGGATCCGAAGCGATTGCAGCTTCACGTTCTTCATCCGTCATATCTACAAACTTCTTGATTCTCTTTCTGCGCGGCTGGAAATCGTCTTTTGGTTCCAGTTTGAGTCCATCGTTTTCCAACAAGTTCTGCATATAACATGCTATTGCAGGAGCAGTGGACACTCCCTGTGTGATGCCGACGGCTTCGCAATAGCCTTTCACGTTTTTGCTGACTTCTAACGTCCACGTTGATGGATCTTTACAGCATCTCGCTCCTGTGAACTGCGTGATCGTATCTTTCATGCTGATAGCAGGAATCAGTTTCTGCGCTGTTTCAACAACTTTGTCGATTCCTTCTTTCGTCGTCGCTGTCCACTCTTTGTCTTCTCCGTTATCTGCGGATGGTCCGAGCAAAACGTTTCCACTAATCGTTGGGTCAATGGCAACACCTGTCGCAATTCTTCCCGGACAAGGTCTGACCATGACAGACGGGGCGTACGGCAGATTCTTGTCAAGAACAGGTGTCTGTCCATATCTCGGATACATTCTGTAATTGCAGTACCCAGTTGTCTTCGCTAGATCGTCTGCATACAGAGCTCCGCAATTGATGACATACTTCGTCTTGATGTAACCCTGGCTCGTCTGTAGACCGATTACTGTATTCGTTTCTTTATCGATATCGACTGACTCTGCTTTCGTGTTTCGCAGCAATCTTACGCCATTTTCAATGGCATTCTGCAGCTGCGCTACAACAAGATCGAATACATTGATGATGCCTTCATCCGGACAGTAATATCCCCCAATAAATCCCGGTCCCAGCATTGGCACTAAATCATATGCCTGTTTCTTTGTGATGCGCCATGTTCTGTAGTCGCCTGCCTCCCAAGCCTTCTTTCTGGCGCCTTCCATCAGATCCATTTCTTCCTGTGTCCTCGCGAGACAGACGGCGCCGATCTTTTTGTAATCCACTTCCAGATCCTTGAGCCACTGTGGATAGATCAGAGCATTTGACCTTGTAAACAGCATTCTCAGAACATTGTCCATGGAATGCTCCTCCGTATACATCATCATATTGAATACGGAAGTCTGACAGACAACTCCTTGATTCTGTCTGGAAGCATTTCCGCCGATTTCTTTTTTTCTTTCGACGATCATAACGTCCAGATCAAATCTGGATAACTGTCTGGCAATTGCACTGCCAATGACTCCTGCCCCAACAATGACAACATCGGTTTCATAGTCATATTTCTTGTTTGTCATTTTGGAATTACTCCTTTCCTCACAAGTGATAACTTAAAAATTCATGATTGATGGTGTCTGGAACATTTCGATATGTCTCATGACATCCTTCTGCATATCCGGAATCGCATCTCTGGCGATCTGATCAAATGTAACAAGGTATTCTCCCTCATTGTCCAGCAGTTTCTTCGCACTCAGCGCTCCTGCCCTCTCTGAGGAAGTAAATATATTGATCTTATTAATTCCATTGGCAATTGCCAATCTAAACTGTTCTACTGAAAGTCCTGACCCTCCATGCAAAACCAGTGGCAGCGTGCCGACAGCCTTCTTGATTTCCTGCAATCTGTTAATGTCCAACTTCGGAGTGCCTTTGAATGTGCCGTGTACTGTACCAATGGCTACTGCCAGAGCATCCACACCTGTCTGCTCGGCGAAGTACACTGCTTCTTCCGGTGTTGAGTATTGGCTTTCGTCAACTTCAGCGCCGCTAGCTGTTGCGCCTCCTTCATCTCCGCCGACATGTCCGATTTCAGCTTCCACACTTACGCCCGCCGGATGTGCTGCTTCCACAACTGCTTTCGTAATACGAATGTTCTCCTCCATCGGCAGTGATGATCCATCATACATGACGCTGGTGCAACCGAGTCTGATTGCTCTCACGCAATCTTCATATGACACACCATGATCCAAAACTGTTGCAACAGGAACATGTGCTGCCTCTGCCATCGCATTAATCGCTGCGAAATGCAGCTCAAGACTTATGTCATCATCAAAGACAAGCGAGAACTCTTCTAACAATATGATTGGGGTTTTGGTTTCCTCCGCCGCTTTGATAGCAGCTATTGCAGATATGAGATCTGAACCCGCATATGCTCCTACTGCATATGTGTTTTTCTCTGCATGCTGCAATATTTCCTTCATTGTTACTAAAGCCATTTCTTTTCCTCCCTGATGTATTCACTTACAGCTTCTCTAAATGTTGGTATGAAATTGATATGAACTTATCACTAATATGTTCTTTTTGTTAATATTATGACAATGTTTTGTTGTTTTCTTTCTGTTTTATGTCTGTTTTATATCTGTTTTATGCATTCTATACCAACTTTATGCCAATGTCAATATTGCTTTTTGATACATTTATGCTATAATCCGTTTGTATTTGTTTCTTTTTTGTATGGAAAAGAGGGATTCATGCTTGCAGATGAAAGAAGATCTTTGATTATGGAAGATCTATATAACAATGGAATAGTGAAGGTAAATGAGCTTTCAGAAAAATATGATGTTACCGTCGAAACCGTGCGGCGCGACATCTCCGCTTTACAGGAACAGAACCTAGTAAAAAAAGTTTATGGAGGCGCAGTTCCAATCAGTTCAACGGTCAAAGACTCTCTCTATACTTCCAGAGAAACACTGCACGCAAAAGAAAAAGCAGCCATAGGCCGCTTCATATCAGAAAAAATACATGAAGGAGAAACTATTCTCCTCGGTTCCGGAACAACGACTCTGGAAATTGCTAAGAATCTGAAACATTTCAATAATCTCACCGTTATCACAAATTCATTTCCTGTCATTATGGAACTCATTTCCACCAAGCTGAATATTTTCTGTCTTGGCGGACATGTTGGAAATATCGATATGAATATGATCGGCGCGTTCACCATCAACGCCTTAAAGAAATTCCATGTTGACCGTGCATTTATCACTGCACTTGGAATCACAACAGGCGCTGGCGTAACTTGCTATAGCTCCGAAGAGGCTTTCTTCGCACGTCAGGTTCGTGACCAGGCTGGCAAACTTATCCTCGTAGCAGACAGCAGCAAGTTCGGTAATAATTCCCTCGTTATTCAAGGGCAGCTGATGGACTATGACACCATCATCACTGATTCCAACCTCGATAAATCTTATTTCGATGAATTCGCACGGAATGATATTAAACTCATTCTTGCGCCGATGAAGTAAACGATCTAATCGTTAGGATAACGAAAAGACACGATTCATTGGACATTTGACCTGTCCTGTGAATAATCTATATCAGAGAGACCGCCGGCAACTGAACTGCTACTCGTCAAGTAGACAGTTCAATTGCTGGCGGTCTTTCTTTATCCCTATATTCTATTGTTTCTTCCTCTTCCACAACACAATCACCAGCACTCCACACAGCACGCCTGCTGCATCGATGCACATATCTCTGACCTCACAGCTTCTGCCGGCAACGAACAATTGATGGAATTCATCCGCCACAGCATATGCGGCACCCACAGCCCACGCAAGCAATCCGGACAACCGCACCTCGCTGAACATCAGCATCGCACTCCCGCCCAACACCAAGTACTCTGTGAAATGGGCACACTGTGCTTCTATCAGTCAATAACAAACCCGGTCAATCTATAATTCTGAATCCACCCATAGGTTTCGTTTCCTTCGATATCCACCCATGTGATCTCTACCCATTTTTTATATTTCCCAACCACGCGAACAACGTCTCCCTTTTTCAGGTGGCCTGTGACACGTGACGATCTGTCTGGCTTTTGCCGGGGCATCGAATCCTCGCTCACAATACGATACCCATAGCCATCCAGCTCATCGATATCATACCCTTCGTCCGCAATGATATTGGTGACGTTTTGAACATAATACTGGTTAATCTCCGGAGGATTATTATGCAAAACCATCTGTATCCCGTTGTCTATCATGATCGGCATCAGCACAAACAAAAAATACAGCAGTATTTTCTTGAGTATTGCGCTGAACTCCTTGCGCTTCTCGTTCTGCTGATTCTTAGAATCTTTGATTTCATCTATGATTTCTTCTTCGTGATCCGAATCGGATTTATACTGATTGGCCGTCTTGTCGACGATTTCCTCAAAATCATAGTCGTCCGCATCTTCCATTGATTCCAAGACACTGGTCAGTGCTGAAATAATCTTAGAATAATCCAAATTATGCTCTAAATAAGCACTTACATTCTTATTGTAGGAATCAACCGCTTCAAGTATTCCAGTATTATTTTCATAATAACGCCTGGCTACTTCTCCTAACGAACTGTAACTCTGCGTTATCGTATTTATTTTCCGAACGAAATCATTCTGATTTTGTGTAAAAGCTTCAAGTCCTTTTATTGCGTTATTCATTGCATCAAAATCAACTGCGCTATGGTCACAACTAAAACTCATTATATGCTTCCATTCTACTTTTTACTTCATCAGAATCTGCTAATCTATTATTCGATTCTGATAGTAACTCTGATGTTAGTTGTAGTTCGAACTCAATATCGTTTGCTAAGATATTAGGCGGTATTGTTGTCTCATTAATATCGTCTGATTTTCTTTCAATCCCAATAATATTCAACCATGACACTTCTGTTTTATAGCTATGACAGAACCACTGCCCTAATTGGTTTTTATAAAAAACATCTATCACTAAAAAAGATCCCGGATAGTGTTTTTTGCTTGGATTGTCTCTTAGTCTTTCAATATTCTTGTTATACGACACTTCCAAATCATCGACTAACAGTTTTATTTCTTTTTCTTCATATCTAACACTTGCTTCTCGTTCGTCGTTTGCTTTGATGTGTGTAAGATAATCAGGAAGATAATACATTTCAATACTATTACGACCATTTGGCGACTCAAAATGAGAAAATACGTATACAGACAATGCTGGAGAACTACCAATATTGCATAAATTCATTTGTATGCCTAATTGCCTTCTTCCATATTCATTAAAGACTTTTGTTCCAAATGAAGTAATATTGTTTACTACAATACATGGTTGCTGATCTAACAAGGTTTGTGTTTTCATTGCATCAACAGACTCTCTTGACGCTTTCACTTGCTTATATGTTAAAACGACATACAAGAGCGTTATTACCATCGTAATTAATGGTACTATTATTTGTATCGTCATTGTATTTACCTTTACTAATTAATTTCGCTCAACAGTAATTACTGAATAGCATTTATCGTTCGTATCCTTTGCCATCAATAATTATTAATCAAAAACTTATACGAATGTCTGCGTTATGCCTAGTAGCACCAAAACGGAGCCCCAACTCTTACTAGCCCCGCTTCTCAGTCATTCCCTATTAAAATGTCCACGCCATATCCTTACTCTTATGTTCCTTCAGCGGCAGTTTCACTGACAGTCCGATCTTCTAACTCTTATAGATTGCCAGGATCGTCTCTACTGCATTACGCCGGCAAATGCATCGACATATGGCGTACGATAATACTCAATCGCATCAATCATATCCGCAAACAGTGATGTGTGTCCACTGCCGTAAATATTGGATGTCGCCTCTTCCATACTAGCCGTACCAGCATCTGATTCAGTAGCATCTGCAAAATTCCAAACATCGATGTTGTTTGTAGATGTTCCTCCCACCTTAACGGTTCCGTTTTTCCCAAACACATATAACGTCTCCTCTAGCTTCTTTGGATCGACATTAATGGTACCTTCGACGGTTCCAACTGTGCCATTCTTGAACTTCACGACGGCCATTCCCGCATCTTCAGCTCCAAGATTGGCTCCTACCTTTTCAACATCTCCACTATATCCCTTGTCGCAACTGTAGAAATGTACTGTTTTATGAATCTCTCAATGTCGCTTGCTAGATAGTCTTTGGATTAATGCCTATAATCTCTCTCGAAAACAAGATCAATTTCAGAACTTTTCTCATTAAAACTGTGATCTTTATAGTCATCATAATCTGATTTCAACTGTGCTTCAACCAGACATCTAACATCGTAACTGCTAACACATCCGCTTGTTTTAATAGTCTCGCCTCTAAAAAAATCTTCTGGTAGTTGTTCCAGTAATTCGATTATTTCACTTTCAATAAGCGCCTCTATTTCTTCAGTAAGAATATCCACTGCCTTTTCTTCATCAAAATCCTCTCCATATTCTGTCCATGTTGTTGCCTCTTCTAAAGCTGCATTGATATCTGGATCAAACTCCGCTAAATCTGCAGTATCGTAAAAGAATTCTATCGCCGACTCTATCTCCGTCTTTGCAACCTTCTTAAGCATCCAACGATTTTCCTCAACGAACAAGTGATTAACACTGTTGATTAAATCAATCATGTCTTCTAGCTCATTAGGTGAAAACAACCAACTAAGATTATCTTCTTTGCATATGATTTTTTCTATACTATAAAAGCTGCGCAACGCAGGATCTCTCAAAAGCTTTTGGGCAATTATCGATGCACCTACCAAATATTTACCCTGAAATTCCAAAGACTGAATGTTCATAAAAAAGTTTTCTAAAACAGCCTTGTATCGGATATTCATTACTCTACGCTCGGCAATGATATATGCTGCATTTGACAGTCTTTGTCCTTGTTCGGTGAATTTCAGTTCATCATATGTACCGTCACAAAGTTTCTTTTCGATTTGGTCAAAATAGTCTGATTTCGGAAGAAATCGTTGTAGTTGTTCTGCATAAAGAGCGTTCTTAATAATCTGTGCTTTCTCTGCCTGGTTACACTCAATTCTATTTCTCAAATAATCGTTTATCGATGGATTAGCCACCATTACATGCCTTGCATCATACCTATCCACTATTATTAGAAAACCTTCAGTTAATCTGACTAACGAAGTTTCAAACTGGTCAATTGTTTTATCTATATCTGGCTCTTGAATAATTCGGTAGTTAAACGCATCCTTAACATAATCGATTTGTGTACTTTCATCGGAAAAGGAAAAGACTGTCGACAACAGAATCCTGTCAACCTTTCCAAGACGTCTTTCGTATTCGTTGCTCCATATATCTCTCGGATCATTTAAGTGATTGAGAATAAAATCGTAATAGTCCTTTGGTCTGACATCTTTTACAAGATCTGGATTTGTTATGTATTCAATCAGTCGCGGGTTGTAGCTATTATGATTCAGGATTGTTCGATATCGGCGGCTCTTCTTTATTTCGTTAAAAAATTCTTCGCTTATACTGTTGAAATAAAGATGGTTATACAATATTTTAGCTTTCTCCACCAAACTTAGTTGATCCATATCAAGCACATGAAGTTTGCATTCCTTATTATTTATGCTTTTAATCAGTTCATAGTTTTGCTCTGCAGCTTCTTTATAAATCGTAATTCTTGAGTTGAGAACAAGCAGTTTATCAGGTGTTGTTTTAATATATCGAATTAAAGACAACAACTCATTACTCTGTGTATCTCGCATATTGAAATACGCCTGTCCAAAGCAATCGTCAATCAAGATAATCTCCTTTGCTTGCTTGTTTCTCAACAACGATTGTTTCAAGCTATGTAAATCACTGGTATTCGTTGTATATCTAACCCTATATCCTTCTCTTGCAAAGGCAAGAACTAACATCTTTGAAGTTATTGTTTTTCCAACACCGGGATTCCCTATGATAAACAACGTTTGATTCTTCTGCAAGCAATCCATTGCCTGTTGATATGCCTGTGTTTCAACAAATAGTTTTTCTTCCTTTTCGATTTGTGAAAACAAGGCCTCGCAATCTACGAACAGCTCGTCGTTGAGTAAATTCTGAAGTATTGTTGCAGAATCGATCCATAGCTTGAAATGTTTCTGAAGAATATCCGCAGTATCCTCACGTGTAAGAAAATCCTCAATTTCATTCAATGTGATGATATTATCCTCAGATGTCATGTAATCTGAAAACAGCTCGAAGATTTCCCTTTTTTTATCGGGCGAAAGGATTTTTGAACAACAAATATAGTATTTATTAGGGTTTAAGGAGTTAACCCGCGTTACTTCTTTCTTCAAGGATGCCATCAGTGAACTAACAGGAGATTGCTGATAGTGTTTCACCTGTATAACAATATTGTTTGTAATGACATTATCGCACAAGTCTATACCACCATCCGCGCCTCTGGCATACATGTGCAATTCTGTATCGAGCATCCGTCTCATAATGTCCAGACACAGATATTCAAATTCAACATCGTTAAGATTTCCGTAGTTTAACATGGTTTTATTAGTTCTATGATAGCTGCAACAGTATGATTCTGCACAGGGTTCTGCACTTAAGTTAATCACAAACGTCAATATCTCTCTATGGTCAAGCTACCTCTTATCGTTCCCGTCGAATGTGCAGAATGAATCTGATAATTCAGTGAAACCTTCTGTTCAATGGGTTTTATTAGTATGCCTGTATCCAACCACTTGCATTCATTTGGTCTTAATTGATTTATCTCGAACTCATAATAATTATCTCCACTTGGGAATGTGATATATTCATCTAATTCCTGTTCGTAATCTTCCTCGTCTTTTTCGAATACAAATTGTCCAAAGGCATCAAACCTCGGAACATATGGCAAAGTTTTTTTTGAGCTTTCTACTATTTCTCTATGTATCATACCATCCTCAGGTAGTTTGAAGAGGTCTCTAATTGTAGATAAACCCTGATCATTTTCACATAGTAAGCCTTGTAAATCACCAATTTCATCTGCGATTAAACGCTTGTCTGCACGCACCAATTCAGCACCATAAATATGTGCTACGATTCTTATATCATTATCCGAAATATCGGAGACATTCTGAATAGCAATAGGAATAAACAACATGTCCTTAAATGTATTTGGATATTGCTGTCGCAAATCGTAAAAGGTAAGAAGATATGAAAGCTCTGTTAACTTATCATATTTTTCTATCTCTTCCATCGAGCCGTAATAATCATAATCTCTGTGCGGAAGCATTGATTTCTTTCTTCTAAGATTTCCTAAATCAAAAAACATGTCCCCTATTTCTATGTCCAATAATATTTTTATCTGTTTTCGGATTTCATCCTGATTTCCGAAAGAAACTCGTTCTCCCAATCCCAAAGTCCCTTCCGAGAACAGTTTGAGTATTTCTTCGTTAATTGTCCGTGGAGAATCTGTTGCATCTGCGCCACTATCTGTATCAATAATCTCACTGGAGCAGTTTTCCTCATTAAAAAGTCCTGGCCCAATTGTTTTGCTTAAGTTGTTGATATCATTTAGCAGGGACTTTGCTTTCTCCAAGATTCTGTTATTGTTTTTTACATATTCCTCCTGCCGTCTTATGTCTAATGCAACAAGAATGCTTTTTACCTTCTTTTCTTCTAAATCATATGAACCAACGATATGATTGGCAACTCCACTCTTTGATCTAGAAGATTGATTCCGAAGATCACGTATATTTAGAAATATAATACGAGAAACCTCAGCTTTTTTCTCTCTCCGTTTCTTCTCACCATCAAGGGAGTATTGAGTAATTCTATTATGCGCTATATCAAACGGATAGTCAGTACCATAATCTGTATTACAGATGCAGAGAACACGCTCCTCGCCAAGCGTTTTGATGGCATATCCCAGTTCAATTAACACATTGGGATTAGGACTTTTTTTGCCCCTGCCAGCATTATCAGAATAACATGGTGTAATATCTGCAATAAACAAATCGCATTCGTTTATTTTCGAGAATATAGACTGAACGATATTCGGTGATCCCGTTGTACCCTTTGTAGCTTCATCCCGCTCAGCTTCAATTGTCTCTGAATCAAGCGCAAGCTCAATCGCTTCATCAATACACTCTTTTATGAACTCCCTCGTTTTGTTACTGGGAAGATCTGATTGCCATGAATAGAACACTTTGAAGATATCCATAACTTATAGCCTCCTATTCTGTCAGTATTCCTCAATAGGATCCCAAAGGCCCACTTCTTCTGCCCTTTCTCGAATGTACTGACGCATTTCCTCAATGGAATGTTGGAGTTCCTCATGGGTAAATCTTGTGTTGTGCGTGTTCTCCGGATGATGAATCTGATGACGAATTATCTCTGTACGAGTTAACTGTTGTATATATATTTCTCCATTCTGGTTTTCTCGATTATAAGGCAACTGCTGTTTTCCTTGTTTGTAATCTGCTAACCAATCTTGCAAATCTAAAAATCCGTACAACTCATTGTGATACTCTTCCGCAACCTCTCCAAAGGCGGAAAAGATAACTTCATTAAGCGATGGATAATGAAGAACTCCCGGATCAACTTCAAGAACTTGCTTTTGGCCGTCTACATCAGTAACCAATCTTAAATTTGAGAAATCCAATTCTTTTACAATTATCCCACTATGCGTAGTGAGAATAATCTGGGTATGAGGTGAACCAGACAAAGTTTTAAGCGCTTGTATTAGTACTCTCTGATTTGCGGTATGTTGCGAGGTTTCCGGCTCTTCTATTGCGTAGATAACTCCTGTGTTATCACCATTCTGAAAACGACGCTCTGCTTCAGCCCTGAAGAAATTCAAAAGGACAAGACGTTTTACACCGCTTCCGCGTTTGTTGATTGGAATATCCTCATCTCCTGCAATGGACACTTTTTTAAATACATCAGCCCACTTCAAAGTTTCTACGCTTGGTATCTCTGGATTTAAACTGTTTGCTATCGATGGATCCATTTCCTGCAGTTTTTCAAGAGTACGGGTCGATACTTCCTGAAGCTTCCGGGTAACTTCCTCCGCCACAGTAGATAATGTGGCCTGAAGTTCAGGGTCTTTAATAATCTCCTTTACTGCTTCCTGCAGTGGGTCTTGGATTTCACTGTCTCCATCGCTGTTTTTTCTGTCAGATTGAAAAAGTGAATACACAGGCATATAAGATGAAAGCTTTTCCCATATTTTCTTCGCGTCTTCTTTAGATGCATCAATCTCGCATGACTGCAGCTGAAGTTCATCGGCGAAGTGATTCCATATCGCTTCCCGAAGTTTTACATTGCTTGCCTGATTATCACATTCGATATTGTTGCTTTGCACAATTTCCTTAAGAAAATCATTCTTTTTTAGCAGCAAATCAGCACAGTTTGGATTGGTGGGATGCTGAGCCTTGATGAAGACCTTTGGAGTAGCGCCATTATGGAATTTTTTAATGATCTCTAGCCTGCCCTCTTCATTCAGAAGATGTTCTGCTTGGAGCGTAGTGATAGAAGTCGCATCAATAATAACTTGATCAGGGAGTTCATCAAACACAACAGAAATCGCAATGTCATGATTTTCTCCACGGTTTTCTTGTATATTAACATCGCTCTTGTCTATCTTGATGAGACCTTTACCGTCATGGAAGAATATGTACAGTGCTTCAAGAATTGTGGATTTTCCGACATCATTTTTCCCCACGAAAACTGTGAGGTTATCAAATGGTATAGTAACAGTATCCCGGTATCCTCTGAAATTTGTAATTGATAGACTGTGTATTTTCATTTGTTTTTTCTCCCCTATGTAAATATATCAAAAGCATTTCACTGATTGCATTGGAATACCACAATTATGGGGGCATCCACTGAGAAACTGTTAGAATCAATCATTATTAACAACAAGCGGAACCACATCACCATGTTGCCCCGCTTTCTTTTCATTTTTTTTAAAATGTCCCTTCCATATCGGTACTCTTAAACTCCTCCAACGGCAGTTTCACTGGCTGTCCGGTCTTCTGGCTCTTATAGATCGCCAGTATCATTTCGATTGCGTTGCGGCCAGCGACGGCGTCTACGTACGGGCGACGGTCATCGCGAATCGCTTCGATCATATCTGCAAACAATGATGTATGTCCGTTGCCATATACATTGGACGTTGCTTCTTCCATCCCAGCGAGACTGGCGTCTGCATCACTGGCATCAGCGAAGTCCCATACGTCGATATTATTGGTGGATGTTCCTCCAATTTTTACTGTTCCGTTCTCACCAAACACATACAGGGTCTCTTCAAGATTCCGCGGAAAAACATTCACGGTTCCTTCTATCGTCCCAACTGCCCCATTCTTGAATTTCACAACAGCGGTTCCAACATCTTCGGCTTCCAGGTAATCATGGAACTGCTGACGGGTTGTTCCATACACCTCTTCTACTTCGTCACCCATCATCCAGCGCAAAAGGTCGATTCCGTGAATGCACTGGTTCATGAGGCAGCCGCCGTCCTGCGCCCAGGTGCCTCTCCATGGTGCTTGGTCATAGTAACCACGATTCCGGTTCCATCTTACGTTTATGGATCCATGTGACAGTCTGCCGAATCTGCCAGCTTCCAGTGCTTTGCGAAGTTCCTGAATAGCCACATTAAACCTGTTCTGGTGGCACGCTGAAACTTTTACACCACGCGATTCTGATAAAGCAATGATTCTATCGGCATCTTCAATGCTCATTGCCATTGGTTTTTCAATAATGCAGTGAACACCATGCTCGATGCAATACAAAGCAATTTCAGCATGTGGACCGGACTCTGTTGCAATGCTGACCAGTTCCGGTTTAGCTTCTTCAAGCATTACCTTATAGTCTTTATACTTTGCGTAATCTTTCGTCTCGATTCCGCTCTTCTCTGCCAATACATCAATCTGATTCAGATCAATATCGCAAAGACCAACGATTTCGAGTTCATTATTTATAGCTGCTTTCAAATGGTTCACGGCAATTCTGCCACAACCGATTAATGCGTATTTCATTTATCAATACCTTTCTTATTATTACTTTTTTATTGGTTTTGCAGGCACACCCACAACAACTTGTCCTTTCTCAACATCTTTAGTAACAACACTTCCCATCCCAACTAAAGCATTTTCAGCAATATGTCCTTGGTTTTTGATTAAGGCGGAGGCAATATATGCGTTCTCTTCTAAAGTTACAGATCCTAAAAGAACAGATCCACCTACAAGTGCGGCGTTTTTACGAATTACACTATTATGGCCAATCGTACAGGTTACATCGATTTTTGCGCCATCTTCAATAATGGTGTTATCTATTGTCCCTCTTTCAATACATGTGCTCCCGCCGATATAAACATTATCTCCAATGATGACTCCCCCGTGATGTTTCACCATAGTCTTGATATGATTCTCATCTTCAGTATATGCAAAACCATCATGTCCAATGTTTACACAAGACTGGATAATACAATTCTTTCCAATTCTTGCTGTATTAATTATATTCACATTATTGTAGATCCTAGTTCCATCACCAATTTTAATATCCCCATCCAAAGTGCAGTTATGTCCTATAATGACATCTTTTCCTAATTTCACTTTTGGAGAAATATAAGTGCCTTGTCCAACATTGGGTACTTCCTCATTATCATCAAAGAAGTGTTCTAAGATATCAAAAAAAACGGCTTTTGAACAATCTGTCAGTATAACATTAGGTATATTCGTTGAAATATTCTCTTGCACAACAGCTACAAGAATATCTTTTGCACTATTTTGAACTACTTCTGCCGCTTTCTGTGTTTTTATCCATGTCAATGTGTTTTTGCGATAATTGGCTAATGATGAAAATCCATTTACCTCGATTTTCTCATCTCCACAGAAATGGATCCTATAGCCTTGTTCCCTTAAATAGTTTAGAATTATCTGCATTTGCATAATGCTAATATCTCCTATTCCTTATCACGTATGATTGACCCTAAGTCAGTAATATTATCGGCAAGGGCTTCATATCTCTCATGGTTTGCAGACATAATAAATCGTCTGCACGATTCCTCTATTGTCAGTTCTTCTTCGTTATACCAAAAGGCATGAGTTAAAATGTGTAACTTGTTATACTCCTGACTTCTAATGATTTCTTCTACGTCTTCTCTCCATCTTCTCCGACTGTCAGAAACATATTTGAACTCATTGAAGAATTTATCACCATATGAATTAATGAGTGTTCCTCCTAATTGATAATCTGCCTCAAGTGTTTTCTTCGATGGTCTGTGCATAGAAACAGTTTCTATCGGAATTTGAAGCAGCTCATTCATAATACTTGCCTCTTTGAGAATTGCTGTTTCAACATCAACATCCTTATTATAATTCAGCTCATCAAAATGCAATCCGATATCGTGTCCCATCTTATGTATTCTAATCAACTTATCACGAGCATCTCGCTCAGCGATATTATAAAAGCGTGTTCCCAAAAGAACAAAATAGGTTGATTTAACACCTTGCTGCTGCTCAATCTCTGCAAGTCGTATGGCCTTATCAATCGAAGTGTCTATGTCATGTCTAAGTATTGCGCATCTATCATACTTTTCATTGTTCTTATAATCTGCAATACTATACCCATTCTCTTTGAGCAGATTAAGCATTTGAATATATGCTTGATATGTGAATTCCATAATTCTAAATCCTTACAATCTCCAAAAACTCATACCAGAAGCCTTTAACTCATCCATACGGTACAAGCTCTTAACATCAATTAGAATTTTCTCATTATCAGGCAGTTCTGGTTTAAATAATTCTTTTATTCGCATTGTAGACATTTCAAGTATCATATTTTTCAACAGCATCGAGAATGTCATCTCTACCTCCAACAATTGGAACGCCTTCTATATCCCTTCCCCATTTATTCTTGTTATCATCAATGATGCAAACAACTTTCTCTTTCACTTCCCCAGCACGACGTATATCACGTAAAATCATCTGACCGGCAGAACCAGCACCTGGTTTTTGTCAAGATGCAATTATGTCTTTTTTCAAAAATCTCTGTAAGCATTGAAATTTCAAGGATTGAGGCTGTTGTCTCAAGTTGACAGGTTCGGATTTGTTGTCCCTATTATCCAATTCCCTATCCCATTTTTGATGGATTTTTGGCCTATTTTCGCTTGTATCTTCCTCATTTTCCGGTCGCATCTATTGAAGTAATTCGCAGCTCTTTTTTGTAAGGATCCGCTGCATCCACTGCCATCATCTGCAAGATCTTTATGATGTTTTCCTTGGATACCAATCGTTCAGTAACTGCATCTTCTGTCGAAAATCTGCTTTTATGTCGTCGAAGGCCGAAAAGCAGGTTTTACCATCTCAATGAATTGCCGGGCCGGAATAGATGCAAGGCCAAGATCCGTGAAGTTGCAAGCTAAAATACGGCTCAGGGAAATACCTGAGGAGTTTCCCTTTCCGCCTCTTTTTGAAAAGATGCAGAAGAAGCCGCATATAACAGCAGAAGAGTTGCAATTTCAGCCATTTATTAAATAAAGAAAGATGCCACCTTCTCCTGCACCTTAATCGCTGAAAGATGCACACGGTGGCATTCTTATAATCGGACAAAAAAGATAGCCTGTCCCGCCCAAGGTAAGGCTATCTCAAAATAACTTTTACGGGCCAACTGTCGTCAGCGACCCTCCTCATATCGTTATACTATCATACTCCAGATGCGTAGAACAGTGGTAGTATGGGATCAGTCTTGCTGCTCTGTATGCTCCGGGGCTTCGGCGGCATCGCCAGCCGGTGTTTCATCAGGCTCCTCTTTTTTCTTTCTGTTTCTCTTTTTTGTCGGCTCACCCTCTGCCAGATTGTAGATTATCACCTTATCTTCCGGATAGAGTGTCCCCCTGAATGAAATGCTCCCGCTATCCTTATCAACATCAGCCAGCTTCCTCGCCGCGGTCAGCAGCGCCGGCATTTTCACTACGATCGCATAATTCTGCTTTGCCTCGTCTTTGCTGAACGGAACAGCGTTTTTCGTATTCTCTTTACAAGGCTCTATTGCGACCTGTCTGGTGGATGCGTTGATAAGCATCCTGATATATGCCGGGAACCCAAGCTCCACAGCTGTTGCTTTATTGAACTTCAGATTAGCTGATGTCAGCGTCATCACTGAATCGCCTTTGCTCTCCTCTAATTCAACTACTTCGAACCCTTCTAAAATTCCTGCCATCTGCATTTCCTCCTCTTCTTCGATTACGTTATTGTCCTCTGAAAGATCAACTGTCACTTTGCTGCTGGCGGTGACCAGCCTTGTAACAGATATCGTTTTCCACTCGGGCGATATCTGCACAAACCCGGAGAGCCGGCCCTTCTGCCTCGGGATCAGTCTTTGCTGCCCCCGGCGCTTCCATTTGTGCCAACTCTGCTTCTCCAGTAATTCCTGCGCCTTGTTCCACAGTTCCCTGCTGACGATCGGATCATGGTGATCCGCGATATAGTATTGTTCAGCTTCGCCCTCATTGATTTTGCTCGTGTGTGTCAGATAATCTACCGTGATCGTCTTCTGCATCAGAACATCCCCGCAGTATTTTTCATTCTTGAGAATGTTCTTTACAGAGTAGGCGTTCCAGTCATTCCCGTACACTGTCTTAGCCCCAATGCCGTTCAGCCTTGTTGCTATAAGGCTCGGATGGGTACCCTGCACAAAGCTCTTGAAGATGGTCTTAACGATTTCAGCCTCCTGCGATATGATCACCATCTCACCGTTCTCATCCGTATCGTATCCGAGGAGCGCACTTGTCAGTATCTTCTGGGTCCCGTTCTTCATTCTGTTACGTATCGCCCATCGGATATTCGCTGATATGCTCCTGGATTCCTCCTGGGCGATGGACGCCATAAGACTCAAGACCATATCTGTCTTTTCGTCCAGGGAATACAGCCGCTCCTTTTCAAAATAGATCTCGACCGGATTCCGCAGCGACTTCAATTTGCGAATAGTCGTAAGGCAGTCAACAGTATTTCTCGCGAATCTGCTGATCGATTTTGTGATGATCATATCGATCTTTCCCGCTTCGCAGTCTTCGATCATTTTCAGGAACTGCTCCCGGTGCTTGACCTGAGTCCCGCTGATACCTTCGTCGGCATATATTCCGGCAAATATCCAGCCTTCATGTGAACCGATATATTCCGTATAATGCTCCACCTGCAGAGTATAGCTGGTCGCCTGCGCGTCCTCATCAGTACTTACGCGGCAATAGGCTGCGACTCTCTTTGCCGGAGCCTCCTCCCCTATAGGTGCAGTATTCTTCGTAGCCGGAATAACCTGAACATCATAATCTCGTCTTTTGACACTTCCCTTCTTTTTCTTTTTTGGTTTCCGAACTACGACGACGGGATTCTGTGGAGTTGGTTCCTCAGCATTCAGTATCTCTTCCAAATCATCGCTAATGACTCCTTCCTTGTCTCGTATTTCCTCCAACGTCCGTCCTCCCTCCTGGTAGATTAACTTCATCGTGAGAATCGGCTAAGTTCACAATGATATTTTAACAGAAATAGTGTCTATTGGGTATGGTTGATGCCTAATAGGAACTTCTTGTGTTGTCTCAACCTACCTATAATGCCTATTAGGTAATACTCGTACCTAGCAGTAAAGGTCGGAGGATATCATAATGGATAAAAAGGCACTCGGAGCGAACATACAGAAATACAGAAAACAAAAAGGATTGACACAGGATCAAGCTGCTGAACTATGCAATCTGTCTACCAACTACTTCCGTCAGATCGAGCTCGGCAATAAAGTCCCTAAGCTGGAAACCTTTCTGAGAATTGCCGAAGCTCTCAATGTTTCAACAGAGCTGCTCCTTGAAGGTAATCTGAGCTGGACTGCCGAGATCAGAAGTAATGAGCTGTATAAGAAGCTTGAGGAACTGGATCCCAGTCAGCAGAAGTTCATTCTGGATACCGTTTCCACATTAGTAGATGGCATCAAAAAACTGTAGAGCCCCTTCGTTCTACAGTTTTCTGTTCTACAGCCATTTTTTAGATGGCTGTTTTTCCATCTTCGTCGGATGAAAGCAGATCAAGAATCTGTATCTGTAACTATTTTGAGAAATGTGCTATTGATCCGCACTTCATAACTTTATAACTTATTATGTTTCATTTTAAGTTATTATGTGTTATCATAGTGTTGAGAGCGAGGTGATTGTGTTGAATCATAACGAAAAACTCGAACGGATCAGAGAAATAGACGAGATGCTAAGCATGCTGCCTCCCGGATCATTGGTCTATAAGACCATAAACGGGAAAGAGCAGCCATACCTGCAGTGGACCGAGAACGGCAAGCAGCAAACGAAATACATCAAAAAAGAAGGCCGGGAGGACGCAATTGCCCAGGCAATAAAGCGCAAGGAACTGACAGAAGAGAGAAAAAAACTTACCGAGGAGATAAAGAACTTATCGTCAGAATCCTCTAAAACACCTGATGAAGATTATAAAACCAACGTCGTATACGGCGACGGACTCAGCAGGCTTACCCTTGCCGTGAAAGGTTTTCACCGGAGGTATTGTTACAGCACTCTTGAGCGTTATCTGACTGGCAACACTTTCGGCAGAGTCTGCATACTATATGGCCTGCGCCGTACCGGAAAGACAACCCTGCTGCTTCAGGCTATCGAAAGCATGAACGATGAGCAGCGTTCGAGATCCGTATATATTAAAGCACGTACTTCAGATACGATGTCAGATCTGAGTTCTGATCTGAAGATCTTAAGCAGCCTTGGATACGAATATATCTTCATCGATGAAGTTACCCTTCTGAGTGATTTCATTGATTCTGCGTCCATACTGTCAGATATTTTCGCCATGCAGGGAATGAAGATCGTTTTGTCAGGAATGGATTCGCTGGGTTTCTGGCTGACACAGACACAGGAGTTATATGACCGGGCGTATATGATACACACTACATACATCCCATTCCGTGAATACAGCTACCTGCTTGGCATCAGAGATATTGATGAATATATACGTTACGGCGGCACATTAAAGGCGGGAGAGCTGGCCTTTGATGACGATGATGCGCTTGCCGCTGATGCCGCATTCAGAGATGATGAGTCGACAAGAAGATATATCGATACCGCAATCTGTAACAACATACAGCATTCACTCGAAAGCTGCAGGCGCGGCAATTACCTCAGGCATCTTTGGTCCCTTTATGACGCAGGTGAGCTGACAAGCGCGATCAACCGCATCATCGAGAGGATGAACCACCGTTTTGTGCTGCGCACGCTCACAGATCCATTCAAATCTCACGATTACGGTTCTGCTAAAGAGTTACTCGAAAAACAGCCTGATGAAGAAAAGCGTACGGACATACTGAGCAGAATAGACCGCGAAGCCATTACAGCAAAGCTGATGCAGCTGCTGGATATAAGCAATCAGGAGAATCAATCCATCGGCATCACAGAATCACATGTAGCAGAGATAAAAGAATACCTGACAGCGCTGGATCTTGTTGTGGACTGCCCAATGGAGGCAATGACAGCTGAGCCCGCCGAATATGTGCTGTTTACACAACCGGGCATGCGATACTGCCAGGCTCAGGCACTGGTGCATGTGCTTGTCAACGATGAGGAATTCCAGGCTTTCAGCCAACACGACCGCGATCTGGCGTGTGCGAAGATCCTTGAAGACGTTCGTGGAAGGATGCTTGAGGACATCGTACTGCTCGATACGGCGCGCGCACTCCCTCGTAGTCGCCGTGCATTCAAACTGACTCTCAGCAGGAGTGAATTCGATATGGTGATTTATTCATCTGATACGGGGACCTGCGAAGCCTATGAGATCAAGCACAGCGCTGAGATCGTTCCGCGGCAGTATCATGTCCTTGAAGACGCAGAGCAATGCGCACTTCTCGAACAGCAATACGGCAGGATCACAAAAAAGTGCGTGTTGTACCGAGGCGAGCCTTGCGTACTGGATAATGGAATCGAATACTTGAACGTGGAGGAATATCTGCAGAGACTATAGGCCTGAGCAGAGCATCAAAATGACATCCTTGCAGCTGGATCAAAGGCTGCTCGGATGTCATCTTCTATTTGCGGATCCTTGCCCCTAGGGCTTCTACAGCAACCTCAAGGAACACCGATAGCATCGTCGCGATCTGCGGGATCATAAACATGACCCCGCTGCAAATCAGCATTCGGTGAAGCTCCGCTGCTGTTTCAAGCTGCATATAATAACAGCAGATCGTCGTCAGCAGGAACAGTCCGCCCAACAGATAGAATATCCAGGCTGACATTTTCAGAGCAAGACTGACCGCCAAATGAATAATCAGTATTACTACATATATCGGCATCAACAGTGCTTTGATAATCACGCGATCGTCTCCTTCCCGGCTGCTTCCGCCATCTGCTCAAGCAGATTTCCAAACTTAAAGACCACTTCAATGTGATTAATATCGTGGACGTAGACTTTCTCAATAAAGGCATCAATCATCTCCTGGCTGATTTCCCTTCCAGAACTCAGCTCCTTCATAAGTGCAGCTAATTGATCTGCCTTATCACACATATCACTATTTGTGCCGCCAGGAAAAACCGTCTCTGCTTTCTTCTCCGCAAGCCGCTCAAGTCTCTTCTTTATCCTATCCCTCTTCGTCAGGTATTCGTTCTTAGAAAGCCGGCCTTCCGCATAAGCCTCGTATGCCCTCGTCTTTTCAACTTGCAGGCTCCGTATCTCGTTCTCGACCTTACTGGACTGAGATGTATTACTCTTATCAGGTCTTGGGGAGGACAGCTTTATTTTGAGTAATTCCAGTTCAAACATCTGTGTTTTCAGGGCGCTCATAACTGCGGAATCAATCAGTTCCGTCGGATAAAGCGTCTCCGGACATTCGGATGCTGAACCGACCATTTCCTTATGCCTGCACTTCATAAAAGTCCCGTTTGCATTCTCTACATAAACCAAACTCAGGCCACAGTTGCCGCAGTACGTAATGAATCCGAGCGGATATTTACAGCTGTTAACGATCGGGCCCTTTTGAGATTTCCGGAACAAATTCTGACCCTTCTCATATTCCGCCATTGTGACAATCGGTTCGTGATGATTCTCTGTTACAAAGCGCTCATCCTCCGGCACAGTCCTTCTGCTGCCTGAACCTACGATTATAGTCTTCATCTTTTGCTGCACAAGAGCTCCGGTATATTCATAGGTCTGCAATACTTTTCGGACTTTATTGGTATCCCACAGCCACTCTCTGTCTGTCACCTTTCTGCTTACAGTTTTGACATCGCCGATGCTTTCTCTGTACTGACCCGGTGTAGGCACACCCTCCTCGTTAAGGCGCTCTGTGATGCCTTTCAGATCCAGCCCTTCATTTACCATCTCGTAGATTTTCCTGACGATCCCGCAGCCTTCAGGTTCTATAAGCCAGCAGCCTCTGTTATTCGGATCACGCATATATCCAAGCGGTGTCCTGCCGCTGGTGGATTTTCCGTTTTTCCACCTTGTCTCAACAGCACTACGGTATTTCTTGGACAGATCCTTGCTGTAGAGGGAGTTGACGAGATTCATGAAGCTCATATCAAGGCCGCTGGTGCTGCCGATGTAGTTATTGCTGTCATAATTTGAGTTGACTGCAATATACCTAACCCCCAGCCTTGGGAAGATCTGATCCATATAGTCTCCCACCTCGATGTAGTTCCTTCCAAGCCGGGACAGATCTTTTGTGAGCACCGTATTGATTCTGCCTCTTTTCATGTCCTCCAACATATTTTTGAAGGCCGGCCGGTTGAAGTTTGTCCCGCTGTAGCCGTCGTCAATGTATTCTTCAATCTCACCTGAGATATCGTCCTTTCTCCTGACATAGTCCCGCAGGATCGCTCTCTGATGCTCAATGCTGTTGCTTTCGTCCTTGCCGTCTCTGCCAAGATCCCCGTCTGCCATAGAAAGCCTTAAATACAATGCGATCATCCGATATCACCCAGCCTTTCATCAAATATGCTCTCAAAGACATCGTTGAATTTGAAAAGGATATCAATATTGTTATTCTGGTCAACATCGATACGCTCGATCAGCATCTGCACCAGCTCCTTTGTCAGGCGGAAATCATCCAGGTATTTCCCCAGCTTGCCGGACAGCTCGCACAGGTCTTTATAGGCCTTTTCCTTCTGTACCAGCTCCTGTTTGCAATTGTTGAGCTTTGTTGATAACAGAGATCTCTCGTAGTGATATTTTCTTTTCATCACTTTATAGTCATCTTGGTCGATCAGCCCGTCAGAAAGATCTGTATACAGCCCAATTACTTTTTTGTCGACCTCCGATATGCTCTGATTCAGATTGTTGATAGCTGTCTGTATCCGGTACACCGGATTTCTGTTATCTGACAAAGACCGGATATTGCGACTCATTTCTTCCTGATCGACAACAGCCTGTATCAGCAGGCGGATCTGCTTTGCGACAATGGTCTGCAGGTATCCCTCCTTTATCCTGCGCCTGCAGCCACGGCGGCTCTTCACTTCCAGCTTCCCATTGCACTCATACATGCTGCCTTCTGACTTCACGCGTCCGTCCGGATATTTCAGATTCATGTGGTGCATACATATCCCGCATTTCCTGCAATAGACGAGGGTTGAGAACAATCCTTCGCGGTCTTTGCTGTGTTTTTCTGTTCGTTCTACGCCCTTCCGGCGCGACTCCTTTTGCTTCCGAATCATTTGCAGTGCCTGCTGCATATCTTCATGCGACACTATTGCCGGATGGTCGTCTTCATAAACTGTCCACTTCTCCCTCGGCAGCCATTCCTGCTTTTGCTGATTGATATAGAGACGATTCCTTCTCATACCGAGGAAACGATCCCCCGCATATGCCTCCTGCGAGAGGATAGTTAAGACCTTGCCGGAGTCCCAATAATGTTTCTTTTCCAAAGGATTTTGAAATTCATATTCATACTTGTATTCGTTCGGAGTATCAATTCCGAGGAGGTTGAGTCTTCTGGCGATTTCGCTGGGCTTTATTCCGCTCAGATACCAGTGGAATACCAGTATCACAACAGGTGCTGTCTCAGGGTTGATCACGAACTGGTTGTTTTCCTTATCGATCAGATAACCGTATATGCATTTTTCGATGGTATATCTGCCGCTGTCGCGTCGGGCTTCATTGCTCGCACATATTTTGCGGGAGATATCTTTCGCATACATATCGTTCACCATGTTCCGGAGCGGAATAGTGATGTCATTTTCTGCAGATGAACTGCTGCTGTCGTAACCATCATTGATCGCTATGATCCTGATGTTCATCTTTGGCAGCAGTGACTCGATATAGTATCCGGTTTCGACAAAGTTTCTCCCGAACCGCGAAAGATCCTTCACGACGATACACTGCACCCTTCCCGACTGAGCATCATCCATCATCCTCATAAATGCAGGCCGCTCGAAGTTCGTCCCGGTATACCCGTTATCGGAGTAAACATCGTATATGAATAGGTCTTCCTGCCCGGAAACATATTCTTTCAGATATTCCAGCTGATTCTGGATAGTATCATTATCATCCTGCTCCGAAGACAATCTGACATACAGCGCAGTAGGAATCTGATTCGTGTGCTCATCGATCTTTATATTGAGCCCATATGGTTTGCTCAGGCTGATTTGACTGGCTCTTCTGCTTTTTCGTGCCATCACCGCACCTCCATCCAATATGGCGGTATCATCTGTTTCCATTCCGCTTCCCGGAATGCGATCCTTATCTCCTCAAAGCGTCTGATGTATACATGCTCTGCAAACCTGATCAGATAATCTCTGGTCAGGTCCTGCTTCTCATCGTATTCCAGAAATAATCTGATCCACGGATTCTCTGCCGATAGAGCCAAGCTGATTCTTTGGATATCCATTATGGCTTGCTCTATCTCTTCAAAGGCATCAGCTTCCGGGTCTATCAACCTGGCTATCTTTTCTTTGCAGGATGATCTCTTCAAGTCAATAAGATAATCACGATAATCTGTCCCCACCCCAGAACTAATATTTTTTGCAGCTGCCTGAGCTGCGGCTTTCTCTTTATTCAGCTCGGATCTGGCTTTTGCTATCGCCTCGTCAAGGAGCATTGAGCTTTTTTCATACACAACACCAGCCGGTTTGGGATACTTGAAGTGAAAATCGTAAATACCGGTATTTTGGTTTTTCTTCATGATGACCGTTGCGCCGGTCTCTTCATCCGTCATCATCTTGAGAAAGGGATTCTCTTTTTTCTGACATTCTTTCTTATGGTGCCGCCTCTGATCGAACAACTGCTGCACTGCATCAAATAATTCCGGATCAACGATGGGATCGCAATCTGAAGCATAATCTCTTCTGTCGATCACTCTTTCCCATCTGCCTGCGAACTTCGGATTCTTTGCTACTGCATAAACCGTTCCTTCATTCCATCCGCGGTTTGACCCTCTGAGTGCCCAACCTCTCATACGGCATCTGTAATCGCCGGGGTTCTCCACGCCACGCGCTGTCAGTTCTTTTCCGATATCACTTGGCTTTTTCCCGCTTCGAAGCTTTTTAAAGATTTCACGCACCACGGCAGCAGACTCCTCATCGATTTCAAGTCTGTCCGCCTCTTCGTTGTACCGGTATCCAAAAGCATCCAGATGATACCTGCCTGAATTATTCTTCAACCGGGATTCGGTAAGATGGCTTCTGTAACGATGCCACAAATCATCCAGGTATTGATTGACCTCTTCTTTTGTATGATCCATCGAGCAGAAATCCTCCTGAACGATAGCGAACTCAATTCCGGCAGGATAAAAGGTATCCTTCAGTACACGTACGATCTGAAATATATCCGTGCCGCACTGCCAGATCGAATCTGTGATAAGCATATCGAACTGCCCATTCTGCCCATCCAGTCTCATGTTCTCGAACCCGGCAGCACCCTCCTTTGTTTTTCCGCGATCACTGTATTTCTGGCAGATGGTAAAGCCTCTGCTTTTTATATAGTCCCGAATATGCTCGTTCTGCTCCGGTATGGTAAAAGCCTGCTTGTCTGTACCTCGATAACATGTGGCTGCTCGGGTACAACTGACACACCTCATGCCATCACCGCCCTGTCTCCGGCAGGATCATTCCTGAAATATGTCACCAGATCCTGGATCTCGTCGTTGTAGCGAAATATGACTTCGACATTGTTTTTGTCGTGTATCAGGATCCTGTCAATGAGCATCACTACCATTCTTCTCGTCAGCTTCTCGATCTGCCCATGGTTCCTTATCTCTTCGAGCCACTCCGGAGGAAGTATCGGTTCGTCTCTCGCCTCAGTCTTTTGCCGCTCCAAGGAACTCTTTATCTGTTTTGCTTTTTCTATATTCTCAACGAATTTCTGCTTCAGATCCTCATAGTCATTCTGATCAATGACCCCATCTTTATAGTCTGCATTCAGCCTGCCCCTCATTAACTGATAGCGCGTGATCTCTTCGTCCAATGTTCTGATCTGCCCGGAAAGAACTTTTTCTCGGTGAGATCTCAAAGGCAGATTGTCACTTTTCTCTATTAGGGCGTTGACATCCAGGAGAAGCTTAACCTGATTCTGAACGACAGACAGTATGACACGCTCAAGTTTATCTGCGTTGATTGAATGGTAAGCACAGCCTTTGCCATCTCTCGCCGTAGAGCAGTAATAGTAGCGGTAACTCTTGTCACCTCTTCTACGCGTCCGCAGAGTCATGTTCTGACCACATTCTGCGCACCGCAGTATTCCGGCAAACAGTTCTACGGTTTCCTTGTTCGGAGAAGTCCTTGTGTCAAACTGAAGCAGCTCCTGGATCCTCTCGAATACAGCTTTTGTTACGATCGCATCATGCGTTCCTGCAACTCTGACCCAGTCCTTTTCATCAACGGCTTCCAGCTTTTTGACTTTATAATTTACCTTCCGAAATTTTCCCTGAACCATATTGCCTATATACTGCTCATTGGTGAGGATCCGTGTGACCATTGGCGGCACCCATCTGGGTGAATCGCCTTTCCAAAAACCGACATTACAGTTCAGCCCAGTCGAACGTTTATACTCCAGAGGAGTAAGAACACCCATTTCGTTCAGCTTGTCCGCAATTCTGCACTGGCTGTAACCGGATAGCTTCATGTCGAATATCATCTTCACGATATCCGCTGCCTTCTCATCAATGATAAGGTGCGATTTGTCTTTGGGATCTTTCCTATAGCCATACGGTGCCCACGCTCCGACAAATTGTCCGTTCTTGCGTTTCACGTCCAACTGGCTACGTATCTTCATGGAAATATCTCTGCAGTAGGCGTCGTTGATCAGATTCTTGAAGGGAACAATGATCTGATCCGCTTCATTGTTGTCGCTGAAGCTGTCAAAATGATCATTTACAGAAATGAAACGAATTTTAAGAAGTGGGAAGATCTGATCGATCAGCCTTCCGGTTTCGATATAATTTCTGCCGAGACGAGACAAGTCCTTGACGATGATACAGTCAATGGTGCCACTTTGCGCCTGGTCGATCATTTCCTGAAATCCCGGACGATCAAATGTGGTTCCACTATAACCATCATCAACGAATTCTTTTGTTAACTCCAGCTCCGGATCATTTTCAACATAGTCCCGAAGAAGAGCTCTCTGGTTTTGAATGCTGTCGCTTTCCGCTTTATCACCATCATCTCTTGAGATACGCAGATAGATCGCAGCATGATAGATATCCTTATTAGAACGCATAAAAAATCCACTGACCTCCTTCTTTACAACATAGTCGTAACTCGAGAAATCAATGGTTTTCTCAAAACTCATATTTTGTTTTGACCCAAGAACATGGTACCACAGATTTCCCTATGTGTCTATGGAATATTTACCTGTGAGCTTGAACCTCAGACACGAGATAGTCCTCCAGGCATGACTGCAGAGTCCTGCCGTTATCTGCAAAACTCATCTTTACCAGGACATCACCGTGCTTATAGAAGTACGGATTTCTAACCTGCTCAAGCAGAGATCTCACTCTTTCTTCCGTAGGAAGAGACTGATTGATCTTGATTTTCGAAAGCTCACCAACTGTATTGATATCTATTTCGTCAAGTCTGATTGCCTTCAGGCTCCGAAGCTGTGCCAGCAGCGCATCTCTATAGATGTTTGTCATGGTCTACGGTTCTCCTTTGTTCCCTATGAAATCGAGAATTGAAAAGTTCTCTCATTTATTCCAAGCAGAAATGGGAGAAATAAAGGGATTTTCAAAAATAGAATTTGAGTTTCCCTTTATTCTTCAGACTTTCCATTGTAATTAATAGGAGCAGAATTCCACAAAACTACCGAGAAGGCTTTGTTGCTCTCGCTTAGAGCAAGATACGCCTACCGACGACGAAAACCCTGCTTCCGGGTTTTCTGTCTGTCGGCATCTTGATGGGGATAACGCTCCCCATACCCTCTTGAAAGCTCCCTGCGGGAAGAAAGGAAATCATAATGGCAAGACCAAACAAGCATGAATCTGCTGTGTTAACACATCGCCTATCTGTCAGATTCAGCGATACACAGTATGCGGTCATAAAGAGATACGCTGATCAGCTCGGTATGCCGATGGCAGAATACATACGGCACCAGGCAGTGCACGGTAAGGTCACTATCAGCTACCCGATCGTTGCTTCGATATCGGACATACAGAAGCTGACTGCAGAGTTCGGTAAGATTGGCAGTAACCTGAATCAGATAGCGAAGTATTTCAACACCGGCGGCATGCAGTCACGATCTATCAGGGAAGATATCAATGAATGCATTGCAGAGCTTATGAATATGAGTAATCAAGTATCAGAAATGGCAGGTACATTTAATGGCAATACTCAAACATCTGACGAATAAGAGCAGCAACTACGGTAAGGCTCTGGAATATCTAATCTATCAGCATAACGAGTTCACGCAGAAGCCCGTACTGGACAGCAATGGCAATATGCAGTTAAGAGAAGAACTGTACATTGATGGTCTCAACTGTCAGCCCCTTACCTTCGCAAAGGAATGTGAACTGCTGAATGCTCAGTATCATAAGAATCAAAAAGCTGATGAAATCAAATCCCATCATTACATTATCAGCTTTGATCCAAAGGATGCAGAGAATGGATTGACAGGAGAAAAGGCTCAAGAAATAGGATTAGAGTTTGCTCAGAAATATTTTGCCGGGCATCAGGCGCTTGTGTGTACCCACACCGACGGCCATAACCGCAGCGGTAACAATCATGTCCATATTGTCATTAACAGCCTTCGTAAATATGACGTAGAGCGCCAATCGTTTATGGAGCGCGATTATGATAGCCGCGCCGGATACAAGCATCATCAAACACGGCAATATCTCACCGCCATGCAGGAAGGGCTGATGGCAATTTGTGAGCGAGAGCATCTCCATCAGGTTGACCTGTTAGCACCGGCAGCGGATAAAGTGACTGATCGCGAATATCGTCTTAACCAGCGCAGGAGTCAAAACGTAGAGATTGCTTCCGACAATTCCGGTTCTCAGTCTTCTGGCACAAAACCATTTCAATCCCAGAAGAAGTATCTGCAGGATGCGATCCGCGAAGTTGCTTCCTATGCTCACTCCCCGGAACAATTCGGAGCAGATCTAAAAGAGCTCTATGGTATCCAGTTCAAGATCAGTCGTGGACGCTTCAGCTACCTACATCCTGGTAGACAGAAATATATGACTGGCAGGACGCTAGGAAATGATTATACAGAAGATTATTTACTTCCTCTTTTCGATGGAAACAGACTTGCTGGAAGAACCCGGGAAGAAATGATACCGAGCACGAACATGAATCGTCATAATAAGCGCTCTGATCCTGCAAAAGACTCACGCCCTGCTTACGATCCGACCTATGACTATACTGCTGATCCTATCGCAGTATTACATTTCAGGACAAAGCTTCGACTCGTTGTTGATCTGCAGACCTACGTCAAGGCGCAGGCCAGCAGAGCTTATGCTCGAAAAATCAAGATGTCTAATCTTCAACAGATGGCTCAAACGATTTGTTTTGTTCAGGAGCATGGAATTGAAACGCGAGCAGATCTGGAATCGCTCCGTTCCTCAGCACAGCAAAAGCTGAATGGTTTACAAAAGCAGGATCCGTCATATCAGGAGCTTCACAGACAGGTCAGAGAATTGCAGGTCGTCTGCAGCAACGTGGATGCGATTCTTCTTTCCGAACCACAGCAGCATCATCGGAGCACAGAAAAAGCGCAGTCTCTTGATTAGAGCATCTGCGCTTACGCATTCAATTATTTGCTTTATGCTTCCTTGATCCTTTGCAGGGTTTCATGCAGAGTTGATAAAGATATATGTTCTATAATGCCGCGGTCCATACATTCACGACAGAGCAATCGTTCTGTCCACCGCTTATGACCTTCCGGAGGGTCTTCAGCTAGAAGCCTCTTTATTCCTTTTTCAACTTCCGGTGTAACCTTTCGATTATCTGTTCGGATCTTACGGTATATGGCAGCCTCCAGTCCATACTTGCCATATTCTGTGCGGACAGTCTGCACCGTCGTGTGCGTCGTGCCTAACTGCTCTGCAATCTTCGGTATGGACATCTTCTCTGCAGTGTTGATATCCGACATCAACAGAATCCTCGCCCTCAGTATTGTTCGGTCAGACTCTGTTTTCTCAGTTGTTATTTTGTTCAATGTATTGCGCTCTTCCTCGGTCAGCGCAATGACATACTTAGTCTTAGCCATGTATATTCCTCTTATCCTGGCTCATACAGTTCATTATCGTTAGAATCGCTATCGATAAACTCCATAATCTCATCTTAAGAACAATTGATTTTGCACCATTCCAGCAACGTGGCTTCTCTTTTTTCTCATTGAGGAGTCTTATCGTGTTAGTTTGTACTTAAAATCAATAGCATCTGCCCATCGTTTTAGTATTTCTTTCTCAAGAACCTCATCTTCATAACGGGGAATTGTAGGATACACTTTACCATCCTTGTTTAACTTTACTTGTACTTTAGAATACAACTGCCGGGTACTAGCTGTATCTATTACGATTTCATTCAAAAGCCTTTTGCCTCCTGCAGCTAAACAGACATCCTTTATCTCCTTGTTTCTATCTTCCGGATGCTGTATCAGATATTGTTTAACATCCTCGCTTTGATCAAACCTCTTGCGATTCCATTTCTGATCTACGCACCAGTCGAAATGGCGTTTTTTGAAATCATCATCGCTATACTTACCAATATAAACAGCGGATTCTAAATTATCATCTTTATCCCATACGATGCATGTGTCATCAGCTTCTTCTCGACAGAAATGCAAGTTATATGCCCCTACCCCATCCGGCGTAAACACTTTAGATTCATACTGGCTTGTAAAGTTTAGTGCGCCATATCCTATTATGCCTGCATCAAAACTGTCATCAGCATAATATATATTTAATATATACAGTGATCCAAGGGCATTTAAAAGATTTTCTACTGTCCCTTTGTTTAACGATCCATATCTATCATGCTTTAACGCCATATAAGCTCTCTTCCACCTCGATCCTTTGTCACCGCGTTTATGCGATTTATGAAGTGGTATGAGTTTCACATTTTCGGCTTTTTCAAAATACATAGTAGCACATGAGATAGTTAATTCCTTCTTATCAAGTTTCCATGTATTATTTATGAGTTGTAGACAATCTGTATCAAAGTAAAGATCTCTATCATTTCCGTCCTCATCCTTTGGCTCCATCTCTCCGCCAAGCCGCTCATATAAATCTTTACTTATGGCTTCTATCTCCACAGCACATCGGACAATTAAATCTGCTATATGTATTGAGTACACCCTAAGCTGACCATCACAAAAATGGATGGAATCGGCTAATTGTAGCACCTCTGTTTCAAGGTTTTTATAAACTGGCCAATATAAATTCATTGTTTTCTCCGATGACCGTATTCGTTATTAGAAATTTCAATACTTTCGCCTGAGCAATTTCAATTCGTTCTTCAAGTGTTGGATTCTTTTTTGTCTTCCCTTACGATCAACAACTCCTGGATATTCTGTCCAATAACATGATAACACGAACTTTGAAATAATGCGTATCGAAAAGAAAAGAACGCAGAAGCTTTTTGCCTTTGCGTCCATTTCATGTCTACTATTTTCGGTTCCGTTCTGTTTCGTAGTCCTGGATCAGTTCTGGTGTCTGTGCTGGTAAAGCTGTGTGCTTTACTTCCGTCTGTTTCTCCTGCAACCGCTCTATGATTGAGCGCTTTGGAGCACGATTGTTGGCTGTGCCGTCGATCATGTTGTAATTCTGCTCTTCGGTGATCTCGGCTGCTCGCAGATATTCTCCGTTCTCGAAGTATTGCTGCCAGACTTCAAGTCGCGGCTTCTTGTCCGGAGCATCTATCACCGATGCCGCCTGCCTAGCTTCCAGTTCCTTCAGAGAGCTTCGGATCTGTTCAATAGCCTCCTCAGTAAAGCCATTTCGATCTGCAGCTAGCTCCTTTCCGGTCTCATCGACGATGACAAAAGGAGCATCATTGCCGTAATCCCTGCTCTGCATCAGAAACAGATTTCGGCCATCGATTCTCAAGGTATCAATTGTCATCCAGCTGCCTTTTCGTCCGTCTAAGGGGAAATTATCGGTATCAATTGTGATCAATGCACCGGATGCAGGCTGATGGAAGAAGTCCGGAAGCAGAATGAGCCGTGTAGGATCAACATAGTAAGCTGTGGTAAGTCCTCCCCGTGTTACGGCAATAACATCGCTTACATTTATGCAAATGCTGGCTTGATGCTGAGCAGCCTCCATTCCTGGATCATGGTCGCGAGCATGCTCGGCTGTTATCAGTTCATTACTCAGCCGTTCCCGGAGCATTTTCACATTTTCATGATCCTTCAAATCTCCGCGGAGCACGAAATCGTAGCTGTCTATTCGAGCAGCGACCCTGTGCTCGCGGAGATACCGGTATGGTCTGAACTGGCGCTCTTTATGATGATCATCATTTTTTAGCTTGAACAGCTCATAGCCATCAACAATCATCATGCACCTTCATCTGCTGCATTCAGCTCTATGGTCGGCTCATCGTCTTCATCCATTATGCTGTCCAACTGGTGATCGTAATCACTGAAGTCCATCTGTAGGTATTCCTCGTCCGTAAACTGCGTAAGCTTATTGATCGTCTCCCCAATGAGTTCTGCCATTGCCGGATCATGTTCCAAAGCGAACAAAGCCTCCTCCATAAGATCCAGGCATGCATCCTTACTGTCTGCCTTATACATTGCCATAATCAGCATTTCGTCTTCTGTGAAATCTATTCTCATCTTGATTTTTCTCCTCTCTTGTCATCAGTATCCGGTATATCGCATGACATAAGTGAATCCGTTGTATCTGGACTTGCTCATTTTCTTGACTGCAATGGACGAAGCAGACCAGTTACCGCCGGAAGCTTCCACCATCTTTCCCTTCCCTATATACATTGCTACATGTGTCGATTTGACCAGCACATCTCCCTTTTGCAGATTCTTGTATGCTGGCTTGCCTACGCATTTCCAACAGCCAAATCTGTAGTAGGATGACTTCGTCATATCTATCGCGGATGCCTTTCTGCAGTATTTGAGCATTTTCGGATGCTGTGCTCCGTGGGCATAGGCTGCATGTACGAACGGATTGCAGCAGTAGGTCTTCTTATATTTCTTGCTCGGCTTCATGTATTTCCTCGGGCCATAGTTCGTCCCGCAGAAATAGCATCCGTTATGATGTGCCCCGCTGCCGGTACCATAAGTAAAGCTGTTGTCATTCGCAATCTTGATTGCCCAGGCTACAGCACCATCGATCTGCTCCTGCTTGGTACTTTTGCGACATGTGACCTGAACATTCTTGGTAACAGGACTGTAATTGCTGTTGCCTGCCTGTGTGATAGTGATCGTCGCCTTACCGTTCTTCTTCCGCTTGATCTCGCCGTTGCTCTTGACAGATACCACCTGTGAATTGCTGCTCTTATAAGTCAGTTTCAGCCCGGATGATGCTTTCGCCTTGATCACATCTGAAGTCTTGAGGTTAGTCAGCGTGATACTTGACGGAGCACTGATCGTCTGTGATTTCTGGATCTTGACTGCAACATTGACCTCAGCCTTTTTTGATGCAGCCAATCCTTTCACTGCCTGACTCTGAACATATACACTGAATGTGCCGGTGCCGCTCATGTGATCATTTGCATATTTTGCAGGGACTGATAACTTAAATGTAGATGATCCGTCACCGTTCCCCGCAGTCGTCTGAGCAATGACTGTTTCACCGTCTGCCGCCAGGAGATGGATCGCCTGTCCCTTGCTTCGTGATACTGTACCTGTAATCACAATGTTGTCAGTGCTGTCTGCTTTCAGGCTGGCAGCATCAATGGTGACCTTCGGCACTGAGAGCGCATATGCATCATATGTTCCTATGTTCATTGTGAAAGCCATAATAAGCGCTAGGATCAGCACAAATGATATACATCGGCCTGTAACATTTAGCTGCGTTCTTGATTCCTTCATGAACTCCACCTCCTATCTCGCTTACGGATGGCACTCCGTATATGACTTCCGGCAGAAACCGTGATCATGACAAGTCCGCTAATAAGCATAGCGAGCCAGATTAATGGATTTCTTTCATCCCCAGTCTTTGGTGTATCGTAATAATCTCCCTTCCCATCATCAGTGCTGTCAGAATCGTCTTTCGCTGTATCTACATAAGCTGCCTGACTGCTGACTTTGGTTTCACCCTCGGTATCCGCTGCCTGATCTGTTGTATCAGCTGTGTCGCTGTCATCATCATCTGAGTAGTCTTCTCCGGTCATAACTTCTGTGTCATCGACTGCCGTGGTATCTGTATCACCAACTGAAGTGTCATCTGCATCTTCAGTCGTACCCCAGTTGATGTTGTCATCTGTATCGTCGCCGTCTTCCGCTTCTGTGGAATCTATGAGACTGTCCAGATCTTCAGATATGTCTTCCCCGTCAGCAGATTCTGAGTCTGTGCCGGCATTATCCTCGTCATCCGAAAACTCGCTGCCGGTAGAATCTGCAGCAGTGTCATCGCCGGGATCTGTCACGCCTCCATCAGATGGATCCGTGTCCATATCAGAGGAAGTATCTCCTGATGTATCATCTGTGCCTTCTCCACTTTCATCAGATATCTGCTGTGAATCACCTGTCCCTGTATCATCACCACTCAGGTCATCTGCTACCTGACCATACTCTTTCTGGATCTCAAACTCCGATGTAGTCATAAAGATAATCTCAACTAAAAGGTCGTCGTCCAGTTCCTCCAGATCAAGCTCTTCTACAGATTCGCCAAGCAACTCTTTCAGGTCGCTTGCTGCAAGCGGCTCATCATTTAAAAGAATTCTGCCAATCACATATCCTTCTTCAGAGCTGATTGCGAGCCTCAGACCTTCACCCTGGGATACAGTCTCAGTGAACTCTCCGGTTTTCTCGTTCACAGAACCATGCTCACCAGCTTTAATGGTGACCGTTACTGAAGGGGTATCCCCTTCCGCAGCAAATGCCGGCTGCATCCACGTAAAAGCAAGCAATGCCATGATAATCAGGCTTATTGCCGCAAACGCTGCTCCTCCGGCAATTCTGCGCTCAGTCATTTGTATATCTCTCATATGTCTCATAATGTCTGCTCACCTCGTTTCTGATCGACCTTATGTCCGTGCCTGTCAATGCCGAATTCTGCGTTCACCTTCTGCTGTTTGTCTCTAAGCGACCTCAATATAGATTCCCGCCTTCCCTGTTGTGGCAGCTGATCAGCGATCCTTTCAGTCGCAGCTGCATCTACAGACCTTGCTTCGGATGACTTATGCATCTCATCGATCTTGCTAGCGATATCACCATATACGACAGCCTCATTGCTAATCGTCTCTCCGGAATGCCACAGGACATGTTTTATCGCCTCCGTCAGATTCATTCCTGAATCCACCAACGAACCGCTATGATACTCTTTGAAGTCCTTGTCATAAAAGGTGTAATCATAATCTTTTCCATCCTGCTGGATGGTAAAATACCCCTTCTCAGTTGCTATAGCCGCCTTTGATCCGCCCGGTGATGCGATCCCCGCCATGTACTGCACTGACTTGCTCTGCTGGTCTTTATCCCAGCCCGGCACATACGGTTCTCCCTGAGCAAACGGAATCTCTTTAAATCCCATGCTGTCCACGTAATATGCCTTATCCTCATGGTTCTGATGGAGTACGACCACATCACTGACGGACATAGAGTGACCGGCATAGTCTGTCGGCGGATCGATATTGAACTTCTCATAGAGGCTGTCCAGTGTTTCGCCATCCTTCAGCGGCGATGTATAGACCAGAGCATAATCGTCACGGCTGATCTCCCCGTAGGTCTTCGTAACCTCGTCCATAGAGACGAATTTCTTGTCACGATTCTCACTCCCAATCGGGATCTGATAGATCTCAAAACGATCCACATCCTGCTCCAGCATCTGCTCTCTCATGCCCTTTTCGATACCCGAGATGATCTGGGAAGATGTCTTCTGGATCGTAGACAGGGATGCATGCAGTTCCTTCATATCCCTGCCGCTGCTCCATGAGGTGAGATAAGGAAAGCTGTAATCACCAACATCTTCAAATCCGAAGTGAGATAAGCAAACAAAGGCACAGGCCTCAGCTTCGATCTCGATGGTCATACGGTCCTTCTTCAGCTCTTCTCCATTGAGTTTCAGAGTGTCTTTGTCATGGAGCATGCTGTGAGTCAGCTCATGCACACACGTTTTCATGGTCTGCTCCTGCGGCATCCCATCCTGAATAACGATCTCTTTCTTGACCGGATCGTAGTAACCTTTTGCACCGCCCTCGATCTCATCAAAGCGAATTGGTACAGGCGAAATGCGCTTTATCGCCTCCATGAACATCTCATAGTGCTCTACATCTGCGGTCAGCTCTTTGATGCCAAGCTCCGGCAGCGGCTCGCCGCTGGTCTGGCTCAGGTCGAACGTGCTTACAACCTTGAATCTCGGTACAGTGATCTCCTTTTCAGCTTTCACCGGATTGCCGTCTGCATCCAGAACAGGCTGGCCGGTCGCAGTATCCACCTGATCTCTTTCCACCTTCATCTTGTAGGGTGCAGGTGCAATGATCTGGATACCTTTTTCGCCCTTGTTGACCTGGCGGTTGTACTTGCGTTGCCAGTCGGTGTACGACGCGCAAAGAGTCGCATCCGGTTTCTGCATGAATATGAGAAGCGTGTTGCGAGCTGAATAATTGTAGAAAGACGCCATTACAGAGAGGTAGTTTTTGAACTCGGAAGAATCCATGATACGCGCCATTCCTTCCTCGATCCTGCTGGTTATCTCTTCAAGCTTTTCCTTACGCCTCTGCTCCCATTCCTGATATTTATTTCTAGCTTCTTCAGCCATACTGTATTCACCTCCAAAATCAGCCTCGCCAATCTGACGAGGCTGCGCTGTATGCTGTTATAGCGAGTATTCATTCTTTGTGTGTACAGGCGCAGCCCTATCCGCTCCTGCTGCCTGTTCCTTCTTTTCAGATAGTCTTTTGATTACAGATTTCTTCGCAGGATCCTTCACATCCTGACTTCCCGGAATCCTATTATTATCTGCCTTATAAGCAATCGTTTCTTCTGCTGCGTGCCAGCCTTTGGTCGTATCGATCTCCGGAAACACCGAGAGATCCGGCTCAGCGTAAAACATGTCCGGATAGTTCTCCCGGAAGCTGAACTGCTCACCGTGATAGGCACCGATTATGATGTGGTCGATGACTGGAATGTCGAGTAATTTGCCTGCCTGAACCATGCGTTTTGTCACATCAAAATCCTCCTGCGACGGTCTGGCATCGCCGCTAGGATGGTTATGTAATAGCGCGACGCATGCCGCGTTAGCCGAGAGAAGTGCCGCTTTGAAGCAATTCGCAACGGGAACCATAGAAGCATTGATACCGCCCTGAGAGACCACCGTGTAATTGATGGCTCTCATCTTATTGTCGAGATTGATTATGCATACGGTTTCTCTATCGAGTCCGCGCATGAGATCTCCCATGACATTGACAGCATCCTGCGGCGAAGTGATCGGCGTGCTGCTGTACAGAGCCGATGTCTCCTTCAACACAAGCCGCACGCTGACTTCTTTCAGCTGGTAGTCATATAGCGATATCTGTTCGCTGTTATTGTTCTTCGCCGTCTTCTTCCCGGCCATTGCCGTTCTCCTCGTCCTCATCCTCGGCCATCACCGTTATACGGATGTACTCATCCTCCGGTGCCGTTTTGAGATATTCCTGTAATTCCTCTATGCTGTGAAATACCAGCGTGCCCATGCCTATTTCCTCCCCTGATTCTTTGGGAACTCCAGTGAATAACTGACCTTCCCATCTTGCACATCCAGCACAAGATCCGCTGAGAACGACTTATCTCTCTTTTTCGAATACAGTCCTTTTACGAACGTCCTGCCATCGGTCAGAAGGTCAACGACCATGTCCCGCGTCATGGTCTTGCGCATGCTCCTTAAGAAGTTATTGTCCTTCCACAGGCAGAAACTGCAGTCATCATCAGAACAGCGAAAAACCTTGGTTTTCTCATAGACGGGCTTACCGCAGATCGGACAGTTTCCCAGAGATTCCCTCTCCCTCTCCTGCCTTATGCTGTAGCGGCTGCGCTCATCCTCCGGGACTGCTTTGCATTCCTGCAGCGTATACATCAGCTGCGCAATGATATCTTCGATGAACTGATTCGGATCATCCTGCCCGCGCTCCATTGCGAGCAGGCGGTTCTCCCACTCCGCGGTCATGGATGCTGACTTCAGATATTCTGGTACAAGAGATATGAGGAGCTTTCCTTCATCTGTTGGGAGAAGCTGTTTCTTATTTCTTGTCACATATCCGCCGGCAATGAGCTTTTCGATCATGCTGGCGCGGGTCGCCGGTGTACCAAGGCCTTTCCGCTCGACATCATCGTCCATTTCCTTGGAACCGGCATGTTCCATGGCAGAAAGAAGACTCCCTTCTGTATAGTGTTTTGGCGGCTTCGTCCAGTGATCCGTAACTACTGTATCGACAGACTGGATCACATCACCCTCATGCAGCTCCGGCATCCGGGTCTCGACGCCCTTATCCTCATCTTCAGGTGCGTCTGCCCTGCAATAAGCTTTCATCGCTTCTTCAAAGCTTTTCCAGCTGGCTCCATCCGTATGGCTGCTTTGCGCTCCGAACAGCTTGCCCTGGCACTCAATGCCTGCGGTGGTGACTGTGTATTTGTGCGGTTTCCCTGCGGCACAGAGGAGTCTGGTCGCAATGAGGAACAGCACCTTGCGGTCACGCTCTGACAGGCTGTCAAAATCGCACTTGCCAATCTCCGCTGTCGGTATGATCGCGTGGTGGTCAGAAACCTTTTTATTGTTAAGCAGCCTCCCTATGTCATCCGGAACCATGCTGATTGCAACAAATGGTACCGCCTCCAGGATGCTTCTGATCACAATCCCGGCTGTCTCTTCCATATCCTCAGTAAGGAACTTGCTGTCCGTCCTCGGATAGGTGATCAGCTTCGATTCATATAACGCTTGAGCCGCTTCCAGAGTCTGGCTCGCCGTCAGACCAAAGAGCCTGTTGGCATCCCTTTGAAGGGAAGTCAGATCATAAAGCCTCGGTGGAGCGATAGTCTTCTGCTCCTGATCCACGAACCGCACAGTCGCATCCTTGCCCCTGCAAAGCTCTGCCAGCGCCTCCGCTTCTGCTCTGTCCGTAAACTTATCCGATACTGCATCCAGCCCATCCTTCTTCAGGTGAACCAGAAAATACTGCTCTTTCTGAAATCCCTCTATGGCAGCTTCACGATCAACGATCATGGCTAGTGTCGGAGTCTGGACTCTGCCCAGTATCAGTCTCCTGCCATATGTCGTTGTGAATGCACGGGATTCATTGATTCCAAGCAGCCAGTCAGCCTTTGCACGGCAGACGGAGGCGGCTGCGAGATTATCGTATTCGCGACTGGCCTTCATCGTACGGAACCCTTCCCTTATCGCTTCATCCTCCATGGATGAGATCCAAAGGCGCATCACCGGAAGCTTGCATTTTGCCAGCTGATATACTCTTCGGAAGATCAGCTCTCCCTCACGTCCGGCATCACAAGCGTTGATCACATAATCGATGTCCTGCCTGCACATCAGCTCCTTCAGCACTGTATACTGCTTCTTTTTATCCTTTGTCACCGCCAGTCTCCACGGATCCGGGATGATCGGCAGGTCTTCGAAATTCCATTCCGCATACTTCTCGTCATAGCTCTCCGGGAAGGCGTATTCTGCCAGATGCCCAAGGCACCAGCTGACGATACATTCTCTGCCTTCAAGGTAGCCGTTCTTCTCCTGATAAGCTCCGATGACATTAGCAAGGGATTTCGCTACGCTGGGTTTTTCGGCTATGATCAGTGGTCTTTTGCTCATTTCTGTGCCTGCTCCTTTCTGGCTTTGCTCTCGCCCTTCTTCCTGCGTTCAGCGTCCATTTCCTTTACGCGGCTCTCGTAGAAGCGGATACGCTCCTGCTGCTTTCTGGCAGTCTCCCTGCCTCCATGTGCTTCATACTTCGTCATGGTCTCTCTCCTTCCCTAGATTGCCAATCCAGCCTGACGCTGCTTGTTCTGAGTGATGCCCGGAGCGCTTCGTTCGATCTGCTCTTTCTTGTCCTGCAGCTTCCCGAGTATCGATCCTCTCTCCGCAGATTTCTCCTGCGTCCGCTTCTCGTAGACATCCGCTCTTTCAAAGACGCGGTCTTTGCTGTCGTAGTGATAAACGGAATCGGACAGACGGTCCTGCGGATCGACTACCGTGCGATTGGCTTCCTTCACCATCTTCTCCAGATCCGTCCGATCAAAACTTCCGTTGTCCGGAACGACCAGCGTTTCATGAATCGATGATGGCAGGATGAAGTAATTGCCCTTCATATGCTCTGCAGCCTTGTCCATCACTCCGCTGCAGAAAAGAGCTCCTGCGCCGAGTGAGCCAAGCTCATTGGTCACGACCATCATCTGCGGGTCCTCTTCCGGGATCCCGGTAAGTGCCTCCATCATGGATTGGATCTTCGGCCGAAAGATCTGCTCGGTACTTGCGATCGCATCCTGATGTAGCTGCTCCTGACTGATACCGAACTCCTTCATCATGTCATTGGTTATCCGCGCAGACATAAAGCCACCGTCTCCATCCCTGTCCGGGATATATATGTGGTAGGTCATCAGCAGATCTGCTTCCATGCGGTGCGGGCTGTCAGCCATAATAGAATCATGACCTTCAGGAGAATTGAGCCTGATAAACAGCTTGTCCTTCACCTGTTCGTAATCCTTCATGACATCTATATCGATCGACGCCGGCGGATCCATCTGGACGATCTCTGCCATATCCTTCATTACATCCGAGATCGGTCTGTCGTCCTGATACTGCTGGTAGAACATTTCCATATTGATGACAGGCGCAGATACCTTGTCTTCCAGCCTTACGGTCAGCCCCGTATAGCGCTCATTCATTTTCTGGACTTCATCCAGCCGGATATCTGCCGTTCCATACTCCGGCGGCAGATGCTCCGTTAAATGTGTCTTCACATATTCTGTAAACTCACTAAAATCCATCATCTCAGTTTCTCTCCTTACTCCTGCAAAAGCAGGCTATCCATTACTCAAGGAACTCTTCGTCCTCATTCACAGTCGGAAGTCCATCGCCTTCCATATTTTCAGAATAGTCATCCTCCGGTTCTTCAGCGTTTCTCCGGTATCTCCTGAACAGAACTACCCCGGCAATACCTGCTGCCACAAGAAGCACGAGCGATATGATACCCGGAATGCGGTCCTGTTTCTGCTCCTTTTTCGTAGTCTCCGGTACGTTTTCCGTTGTCTCCGGTTGAACTGTCTCCGGCAACACAAGACTTCCGCTGCTTTCATCGTCATCTTCCAGGAAATCCTTCAGATCGTTTTCATCGATGGCAGACAGCATGTAAACGTTGTCCATATTCCCGGAGTGATCGATGACCAGATAAAACGTATTGTCGTTATCTGTTCGGATTGTATAGAAGTCCTTAGATCCCGAGCTCTTGATCATATCTCCGAGAGTAGCGTTGCCCGGCGTAGAGAAGGCATTCTCTTCCACTACATCCTCATCATCTGAATCATTGCTACCGGTCGAACTGTTACTTTCGGAATTCGACTGCGAATTGCTCCCTGTAGATGCGGAAGAAGTGCTATTGCTCTTCGTCTTGGTTTTCTTCGTCCCAGACGAAGAATCGGTCTGGCTGCTTTCTGATGCCACCACCTTTGCCTGTTCCTCTGTTGGAGACGGATCTACCATCGCATCTACCTGGCACATATCACAGAGCACGAAGAATCCTGCGATCGCTATTACCAGAAGGACCGCAATGATGCTATTCATTCGCCTGACTGCCATAGTCCGCCTCACTTTCCGGAGCATGCTCGTATGCTCCTACGTTTTTTTCGTTGGGAGCATTGCTGCTCCCGTCATCCTCATCAAGGAAGTCTTCACTTTTCAGAAGGCTGATCTCACCGCTCTTAAGTCCATCCAAGAGGTCGGCAAGGTCATGTTTCTCAAGCTTCATTCCCCGGATGATCCGGATGATCTCCTTCTCTTCTTCCTGTCCTCGCGCGACCTCCAGATCAGCCTTTTGACTCATAAGCTCTGCGATCTTTTTATCGATCTGATCTTCCTCTCTGAGGCATTTTCTTATTCTTTTGTTCATATTGCTTTGTCCTCCTAATAACCGCCGTCACGGCAGACGCCCGTAGCTCAGGAAATGCTTCTGCCAGTAGGCTGTCTTCACACTTGTGTACTGGATCGGATTGCCGCAGTGGATCATCATGCCGTTACCGACGTAGATGCCTACATGACTTGCTCCCGGTCCGCATGGGTAGGTGTACTGGAAGAAGATCAGGTCGCCTGGCTTCGCTGCCGATGGCGATACCTTCGCGCAGATCTGCCTCAGACCTTCTGCTCCAAGTCTTCCATAGCTCCAGCCATTGCCGCAGTGGTTGATGACCCAGCTAACATATCCCGAACAGTCAAAACTCGTGGATGGCGAAGAGCCTCCCCATACATATGGATAGCCCAGATACTTCTCAGCTTCATGCAGCATGCGTGCAAACCGCTTGTCCGACAAAGCCTCCGGCGGTACTTTGTAATTGCTCCCGCTCCCTCTTGCTCCATAGGTCGGCAGACTGTCCAGATCAAAGAGGTAATCACGGTTGCCATAGGTCTTGTTCAGAAGCTCATACTGGACTTCCTCGTCTTTGGTCATCCTTGCCCGAAGAACTGAATCGAGATCATGGTTTGTCATCGTCACGTTCAGGCGATTAACCTGATGTGTAGTAGTGACCTCGATCTCTTTTTTGCCATTGCTGTCCGCAAGATAGGCCTCCCACTTTTTATGTCCGTGAGCAGAAGCCTGACTGTGGCTGCTGTAGTAGACATCAAAGTCCACGCCGTACCGTGCAAATGCACCTGTATCTTCAACGACATATTCTGTTCCGTTCATCACGATGTGAGTTCCCATAGGAACGATCGGATTATTTGCGTCCACTGCGATAGTATGATTTGCTTTCGGCATCTTCCCGCTTGCTGTCGCTCCACCAGCCCAAATCCCACAGCAGATCGCGCAGGAGCAGTAACCGCTGGTGGTGACTGTTCCCAGGGATTTTCCGACTCTCACCGTCTTCGTCTCTGTCACAGTCCCTGTCTCACTCTTAGTTGAGAGACTGTACTGTTCGCGAAATATCTCCCCCAGTTCGTCCTTTACCTGCGCGTAAGTGAACTCTCCGTATTTGGTCGTAAAATATGAAATTAGATGATACGGATTATGAGAGATCTCATCCACCTGATAGCGATATTCGTCATACTCCGGATGCGTGCTCTCCATGCGGCTGATCTGCGCGTTCAGTCTGGCTTCCATATCTTCATAGGCATCTTCGGTCTTGTGAATGTCTTCATCTGACGAAGGATATGTCGTTGCCATGATGCTGCTGGACATCCCGTGAATGGATGCTGTGCAGCTCGATACCGCAGCCATGATCAACAGAAACATCAGTAGTAGAATCCCGATCACAAGAGCAAGCCTGCTTTTTCTGGCAAAGGCCTCCCGAATCGCTGCCTTGACACGAACTGTAAACCTGACGTTTTGCACAACGATCTGTTCGCCTTTCTGCTCAGCATATTTGGCTGCAGCATACTGCCTCTTATAGCGCTGTTTCTGAAAGAACTTGTTCAGTCTGCCCTTACGCTCTGCTTCGTTTTTGGCACTACCTGCAGCCTGTTTTCTGGCTGAATCACGAAGCGCTTCTCTGGCCCTGGTCTTCTCCCGTTCTGCCACCTCTGAAGCAGACCGTTCACGGAGTTTCTGACCCGCCCTTGCAGATACACTGCGGGCAGCATCTTCACTGAGCATTTCTGCCCGGTGCGATGCCTCCACACCGACATTCTCATCTTCCTGATCCGATATCCTACGGTGGACACCTTCGTTCAAGGCTGCGGCGGTCATCCGCTTCCGCAGATTGCCTGTCATGCCGCTTCCCGGTATCGCATCCTCGTCATCCACATAGATCAGCTTGGACTCCTTCGGAGAGCCTTCCCCTTCCATCAGCTTAGAATTGGCCTGACCCTGTCTGGGTCTTCGATGTGACCTACTTTGGATGCGCGAGTCCCTGATATCCTGGTCAACTTTGCCTTCCCTGACATCTCCTGCCCGCATCGAGTGATCTCTGGCATCATGCTCGTAGGAGCTGTCGGCGAGTCCGGTCTGATCCATTTCCGTACGCTCATCCTGCGCTTTTCGCCGGATCCTCCGGTCTTTGCCTGCTTCCATAGCAGTCTCTATTGCTTCAGTTTCTGCGAGTCTTGCTGTCTCCGGCTCAGCCCTCGGAAGAGATGAAATGTTCATGCTCTCCCTTCTATCTGTCTCCGCCATCAGATGCTCCTCCCTGCACTTCGTTTTCCGGTGCATCAATATGAATCACACTGCCCGTTGTGCTCATCCTTACAGCCACGATCACCATGCGTCCGTTCTTCTGTGAATACTCACATGTGGAAAGCGTCAGCAGTCTCTGCCCATACTCTGCAGTCTTCCCTGTCGTGTAGATCGACTTTTCCTTGCACTGACGGACATAGTTGTTGAACTCTTTCGGATCTTCGGTAGTAGTGAACTTGTAATACTCAAAGTCATGACCCGTGTAGACCGGTGTGGTGAAGACCGCGATGATCTCATAGTCCTCGTGTCCCTGCAGCGTCTCCAGCTCGATGTATTTATGCTTTTTGTAGAAAGCCTCGTCCTTGTAATCTTCCAGATGCGCGAACATTGCCCCGGATCTCATGTGGTGTCCATAAACGATCAGATTATCGCCAAACACCGGATCACAGTTCTCAGCAAGATACAGGGATCCAGACGGTGAGTATTCCTCGTCAAAATCCCGGTACAGGTAGTACTCTTCTTCCTGTGGATGGTACATGACTGGGTAATCGATCTCGGTGTCCGGGATCTTAAGCCAGTAGATACAATCCGGATTCTTTGCGTTGAGCGCAGCAAGTTTTTGGTTTACCCCTTCTGAACTTGTTCCCTCGCCATATGTCACGGACATTTCCTCGAACTTCGTCTCTGCTTTCAGGTCCTGCCAGTGTATGTTCCACAGCTGATATGCCCCTATTCCAACAGCTGCCATACCAATGATCGTCATTATCACAGCGATTACAGTTTTCTTCCCCATCACATGCCTCCTTGTCGCTTCAATTCTTCGTTTGCTTCTTCGATCAACTGCCGGATCTCATCAACAGTGAGACTCGCTCCGGACTGCGTTTTATCTTCACTTCTAAGCAGATGCTTTTCGATATATTCATCTAGGGCGTCGTCCGCCATGGACTGCGCTGTGTTTCTGCCTGCACGATCAGCCACGCTCACCGACCGTCCCCTGCTCTCTGCGATCTGCTGTTTCTGCATGGCTTCTTCAGCCTTTTTCCTACGTTCTACTTCCTCCGGCTTGGTCGTCAGATAGGAGTAGATCTTCAGGCTCTTATCGAAGCGATCGCGGAACGGGATAATGATGTTTCCGTAGAACAGTAGGCCTTCACCTTCGTTGCTGCTAGTCACGTGAGACAGCTGTTCTTTGGATATATTCAGCTGCTTCGCCAGGATCTGCCGGTCGCCGGCAGCCTGATTCAGCATCAGAATGAAGTCGCTATCCTCAAATATGTTCTCGATCTCCCGTGATGACAGGAGATCCTTTACGTTCTGTGTGATACCAGTCGGAATGCCGCCCCACTTACGGAAACGCTTCCATATCTCAACGGAATACGCAGCGGTCTGTTCCTCCTTAAGAAGGAGATGAAATTCATCTACGTAGTACCTGGTGGATTTATGCTCATAGCGGTTTCTCGTCACGCGGTTCCATACCTGATCCTGTACGATCAGCATCCCCAGTTTTTTCAGCTGCTTGCCAAGATCCTTGATGTCAAAGCAGACGATCCTGTTATCTAGCTGCACGTTCGTCCTATGGTTGAACACGTTCAGGGAACCGTTGACATAGATCTCAAGGGCGGTCGCGATACGCTGCGCCTGCGGCTCCGGCTGCTGACGAAGGATGTCGTACAGGTCACCAAGGATCGGCATGTTCTCCGGCTTTGGATCCTCAAAGTACTTCCGATACACGATCGGCAGGCATCTGTCGATGACAGACTTTTCTTCTGCCTCGATACCGTTCCGGCTTCCCATGATCAGTTCACACAGCGACAGGATGAAGTCAGACTTGAATCCTAGCGGGTTATCGTCATCGGAGTAATCCAGATTGATATCCATAGGATTGATGTAGTCCTTGCTGGTGGATGATATGTGGATCACCTGACCGCCAAGCGCCAGCACGAGTGCATAATATTCAGCCTCTGGATCGCATATGATGACATCATCATTCGTGACCAGGAAGACATTCAGTATCTCGCGCTTTGCAGCAAATGATTTACCGGATCCCGGTGTACCGAGGATCAGTCCGTTCGGGTTCTTCAACTTCTTCCGATCCACCAGGATCATGTTGCTGGATAGTGCGTTGAGCCCGTAGTACAGTGCCTCTCCGCTCATGAACAGCTCCTGCGTCGTGAACGGAACGAAGATCGCAAGCGCTGATGTCGTCATGTTCCGTCTTATCGGTACAAGATTGACTCCCAGCGGCAAGCTGCTCATCAGGCCCTCTTCCTGCATGTAGTCGAGACGTCTCAGTGGGCAATTTGCCTGCGTTGCGACGCCCGCCGTCGGCATCATGATGTTCTCCAGCTTCTCCCGGCTCTCCGCAACATGCATGAAGATCATGGTGATGTAGAACATCCTCTCGTTACGCGATTGCAGATCATCCAGCATGTGCTTCGCCTCATCACTGTAGGTCTGAAGGTCCGCCGGAATGATGTCCATGTCATAGCCGGAACGGATAGCCTTCTTCTGCTCCTCGATCTTCATACGGTTGATGTCTGTCATCTTGGACTTCACCATTTTGATGGCGTTCGTCTGATCTAAGGGCTGAATATGCATGTTGATCAGCATATTCTCCTCGGTATCGAGGAAGTTCTTCAGCACCTGATCTGATAACTCCGGTGCCAGGATGTGAAGATATGACACTGCCCCTATGGCCTTTCCCATCTCGAAGTATTTGCCGTTTTCGAAACGCATACTGGTCGGTGCAATATAGTCCTTGGTAGAGAGTCCTGCCTTCCTCATCTCGTCATAGGAGAACGTGAACTTCGTCTGATCCAGTGGATTCAAAGTCTCGTACATGAGCTTCAGCCGCTCTTCTCCGGTCAACGGATAAGCTATAGCGCCCACCACCTTGAAGTTATTCAAAATATCCGCCTCGATCCGCTCCAGCTTTGGCCTTGCCACATTGATGTTTTTTGCCTGCACGGTATAGGTGATGTATTTGGTCTTAGTCAGGCCGTTGTTTCCCTTGGCTAGCTGGTTCTTCAGGAACGTGGCATATTCACGCCGGACATCGTCGTACTTATCATTTCTTGGCTTGATGTCGATGCTCTCCTCGAACTCCGCCATACCGCCTTTATGATTCACAAAGGTCAGCTGGAAATGGATGGAGCTGTCAAAGTAGTTCAGAAAATCGCACCAGCTGTCGAAGATCGCCCGCTGGTCCTCTTTCTGTGCTAGCTGATAGTTCACATCCAGGAATCGGATCGTCTTGGAGTAGACGCCCTTGGCCACCTTACAGATCCCGTCCTTACCCATCTCGATATACGGAATGGACTGCTGGCAGCTCAAGGTCTTTCCCTTGTCCTTGCCGTACTTGGCCTTGACCCCTTCACTGACATACCTCTCCTGACTCGATCTGGTAGCATCGCGAGATGGCTTCCCTTCTGCTTTGTTTTTCTTTGATTTCTTTTGAAGGCGTTTCTCTTCTTTCTTCCGGCGCTTTTCCTCTTTTCGCCGGAGCTTGTCCTCCTTCCTTCGGAGCTTTGCCGCCTTCTTTTCTTCTTTGATTTCCTGCTTTAAGGCCTTCTTCTCCGCCTTGCGTTCTGCTCTTGTAAGCTTTCTATCCCTGTCTGCTTCTGCCATTGGCAGTCCCTCCTTTCTCCGGCGGCCTGGCCCTGTTCACAGGTCTTGCTCTTGTTGTATTTGTAGTTTCGTACCGTCTGATCTGCGGCTTCAGATAGCGCACCCGTATGAAGTTGCCCAACACCTTTTCCAGCGGCAGCCCGTCTCTCTCATACATAGCGAAGACAAAGGCCGGCACCATCAGCATGACCATGATCGTCGCAGCATTGCTGTTCCCGATCAGGCCTCGCGTCAGGAAATATGCCGGAAAGCCTATCACCGCTGCTATACCAAAGCAGATGAGCTGCCTTTTGGTCAGGTTGAACGCGACCTTGTTTTTCACTTTTGACAGATCTTTTGGTACGTTCACGTAAAATGCCATATTGTACTTCACACCTCCTTAGTGCGCATTGAAAATCTGCTTGCTCAGACTGAATGTCTTCAGCAGGGTGTAACACAGCAGCACTGTGTATGCCGAAACGCTGAACAGCGCGATATGCATGTTGTCCGAGAGATGTATCGTAGAGATCAGCACACTGTAGATGCCTACGCATACCATCATCAGGAACGCCTGGAACGCCAGTGCAAACAACCCTCTGAAATAGTTGTTTCCGATCTGTCCCCATTCGCGGTTCCCGAAGGTAGCGAACGGGATCGGCGCAACCGAAGTGTATAAATATATTTCGATCATCCTTCCGTAGCAGATGATCGTGATCACGATAGACATGATCTTCATACCGAAGCTGACCAGCAGCGTCTCCAGTGCCAGTGCCACAAGCTCACCTATCTCCATGTCCTCGATCTGCGAATCCATCACGCTGATCATTGAAGTGATGTCGATCGATGTATCATGCCCGATTACACCTGAGGCGGCATTCACAACGTGTTGTCCCACATCGAACACCGCCATGGTGATCTGAAATGTGTGGCTCACCAGATAGACAGCGATCATCATCTTGAAAAAGTATTTGAAGAACATCCATGTATCGATATCATGCATATTGTTCTTCTCTGTCAGCATGGATATGAGTTCGTAGCACAGAACGAAGGTGATGATCATTCCCGCGATAGGCAGGATCACCGTGTTCGACAGGTTCTGTATCATGCTGAACACGCTGCTGTTCCATCCCTGCGGAGTCTGTCCGATCTGCGTGGCGATCTCTCCGGTCTTTTCGTTCACATCCGTGAACATGGTGGAGAGATTGGAGTCGATCATGTCCTTCAGAAGAGTTCTCATCCATTCTTCGATTGCATCAAATAAGGAATCGAACACGGATCATTCCTCCTTTCTCCCGTCAGAACAGGCTGGCAAGCTGAGGAATGAGCTGTGTGCCGATCAGGATGACTCCACCGCCGGCCATCAGCTGTTTGATTCCCTGCGACTTGGCACCTGGGTTATCATTTCCATAGCCCTCTGCCAGGTTTATCCCTCCCCATACACCAAGGCCTGCACCAATGGCGATAACCATGGTCTTGAGGTTACCTACAGCGCTCGTAAAAAAGCCCATTCGCTTCTCCTTTCTCTTGAGTTACCTCATGTGTAATAACTGATTATTGTTATGATTTCGTAACAAAGGCTGTGCCCGGATAGGGGGTCTGTACTTCACTGCTCCGTATCTCCTCTCGCCTCATACATCTCAAAACTCTCATCCATTCCGAGCTTCAGATTTTTGCTCAGGTATTTCTCCACATCGAAGGCATTTCTCTCATCGTAGTCGGAGAGTTCTTTGTATCGCTTATGTTTGGTGATATCGAATTTGTCTGAGTAAAACGGCCTGACACCTCGAAGCTGCAATATGCACTTACCGCCCTCCATGACCGCAAGCTCGTCTTTGCTCATGAGCTCTCTGCCGGTCTTCTGGTAGTTGAGTCCGTAAGATCTGTTCTGCCCTCTGGTATCCGATGTATTGAACAGATCGATGGTCTCCTTGCCCAGCATTTCCGATATGTCTTTCAGCGTCGTTTCTTCCTTGCCGCCCAGGAACAACTGGGTGTCACAGTTCCCGGTGATTGTCTCGGCTGCGTCCTTGTACAAAGTCTTCAGTTGCGACTTTGACTGCAGTATGATGTTGGCCGAGATCTCACGGGAACGGATCGTGGCAATGAGCTTATCGAACTTCGGGATCTGCCCGATGTTGCTGAACTCATCCAGCAGGAACCTCACGTGATACGGCAGTCTGCCGTTATATACATCATCCGCACGCTCGCACAGCATATTGAAAAGCTGGCTGTACATGATGGCAGCGACAAAGTTGAACGTGTCGTCCGTATCGGAGATGATGATGAACAGCGCTGTTCTCTGGTCCCCGATCATATCCAGCTCCAGTTCGTCGTAGCTCATGATCTCTCTAAGCTCTGCGATATCGAACGGTGCGAGTCTCGCTCCGCAGCTGATCAATATCGACTTAGCGGTCTTGCCGGCGGCCAGCTTGTATTTCTTGTACTGGCGCACAGCGAAGTGCTCCGGCTGCTCTGCCTCCAGGTCTTCAAAAAGAAGGTCCACTGCATTTTTGAAGGTCTCATCGTCCTCTCTGGTCTCGGATGCATTCAGCAGTTCCAGGAGTGTTGAGAAATTCTGTTCTTCCTCCGGTGCCTCATACCAGATGAATCCGATGAGTGCACAGAACAGCAACCTCTCTGCCTTCACCCAGAAATCCTCTGTCGCCTTTTCACCCTCCCCTTTTGTATTGGCGATGATGGTATTCACCAGCTTCAGGATGTCCTTCTCGGAATGGATGTAATGGAACGGGTTATAGTGCATCGACTTTCTGAAATTGATAGTGTTGAACACTTTCACCCGATACCCGCCGTTCGCCAGCATCCTTCCGCATTCGATCACAAGACTTGCCTTCGGATCAGTGACCACGAAAGACACCTTCTCCGGCATCTGCATCAACTGCGGTTTGACATAGAACCTAGTCTTGCCACTTCCGGATCCGCCGATGATGATCACGTTTTTGTTCCGTGCATAAATCGGCTTCTTGGGTCTTCCGTTCAGAGTCAGCCGCTCTGTCGCGGTCAGGAGTATGTTGTTCTCATAGACCGGATCGACAAACGGTGCTATATCCTTTGCCGTTCCCCACCGGGCAGATCCATATTCGACCCCGTGACGGTAGTGCTTGGCATTTTGCCTTCGGTACCAGACGATGCCTCCAAAAGCCAATGCGGAGCACGCTCCACACATCAGATCCTGTGGATACAAGCTCATCCATAGAGGATCAAAAGCCATCTGCCAGTTGGATATGAGCAAAACCAGCCTTGCAATCAGGTCTCTTCCGCTGCAGAATCGATAGAGCCAGTGCAGTTTGTCCGCGAGATAGAAGATAATGATGTATGGAATGCTTCCGATGATCAGCTTCTTCCGGTGCTGCATCGCCAGCCAGTTCTGCAGATCTTCTTTAAGTCTGGTCATCGCTCGAACCCCCGGTTCTTCTCTTTATCTCTGTCGCGTTCGCGATGACCAATGATCCTCGTTCGGTCGAGTGCCTTCTGCAGCCTCTGTCTCACGGACTTTTTTTCTTCTTTGCTCATGGAAATACCGGTATATTCCCGGAAGGCTGCTGTCATCACATCCACGTCCCTGGCCCGGAAAAACACGATGTACCTGGGCGGATCCATGGAGCTATCTTTCTTCAGGCTGTAATCGACGCTGTACTTACGCGCCACCTTTTCGAATGATTTGATGTTGTTATCCGTGATCTCGATATTGGTCAGTTCGCAGCCTTCATCCATCAGCTGTTTCATACTTTTTTTGCCGTGAACCGTTATCTCCGGCTCCTGCTTTCTATTGACTCCGTACCGGCTCCGGTAGTATCTCTCCCGCAGGAGCATCATGAGAGCCGATCGGAGCACGCCTGCTGTCATCCTTGTTGTTCTGACACACAGCGCGATTGTCTTATCATTCACTTCCTCCTGCATTTCGATCTCCTTTTCTTTCTGTCGTTACTATCCGTGCAGATCGTGCCTAACCAGGGCATCGTAATAGCTGTTGATTGTCAGCGGCGCATTGTACAGTGCCGTCAGCAAATATTGCCGGATATTACGCACTCTGGTTGTCGTTTCATCCAAACTCTCCAGTACATAGCGGATATGCCCGTCATTAAGACTCATCAGCCGTGCTCTGACTTCAGCAGTTGTCCTCTCGTCACCCGAGATTCGGACTGTGTCTCGCTTCGTGCTGCAGACTTCAGCCAGAAGATCTTTTATTTCTTCCAGCTGATCCGTCTTCAGCGGAAAGTCGATCTTCAGCGCGTCCATTGATAGAGCTTTCTCAAAATATTCAAGATATCCCTCTCTATCCATCTCATCCAATCCCGGATTCTGATCCCGGCTTATCGCTGATCCTGTATCCGGATAGTCCGGTGGATAAGATTCGATAAGATCAGTCTCATTCTTTTCAGTTTTATTGATATCAGTCTTATTCGTGTGTCCTTTCGACATGTCATGACATGTGCTTTCGACATCTCCAGAGATGTCCTTTTGACACTTCAAGACGTGTCGTTTCGACATGTCTTCCGTAATACATTTGTGGACATAGATCCGGTCCGGTCTTCCCATGCCCTGCCTCACGCGACTGATCAAACCGATGCCTTTCCTGTCATCCAACTCTGCCAGAAGCTGCCCCGCTTTCTTATTGCCGCAGGCCAGAGCTTCCATGATGCTTCCGACAGTGAAGAAGATATATACACGGCCTTCCTCATCCATCCAGTCATTACGTACTGACAGCTGCATGCGATCCAGAAGCAGCCCATAGAGCAACCTTGCATCCGTGGACAGCGTCTTGAATTCCGGCTCGGAAAACAGTACCTTCGGCACACGGTAAAAGGTGTAGCTCTCAGCTTCATAGCCATAGTGATATGGGAAAGCAGGACGTCCTCGTTCAGTAGGCATGTCTTACCTCCATTTTGGGATGCACGAAACCAGACCTCCGGGATCTGAATGATCCGGATCCCTGGGCCTTCGCGGTTTCGCTATTTTAATCACTATCTGCATTTCTGCAGATGCTGAGGGGGAACGTATTATTCACACCTGCGTAGTAGAAGCACACTGCCTCCGGTCAGCAGTACTCCTGCAGCCATAAGCCCGAGCCAAATCCATGGATTTCGGTCATCGCCAGTCTTCGGAGTACCTGTAGAAGTACCAGGTGTAGGTGTCTTCTTCGGAGTTTCCTTCGGTGTATCTTTCGGCTTCTTGGTGATCTTCACCGTCTGGCCTTTATCGTTGATATCCTTATGCTCAGCTACTACAGTTGACGTTATCTTTTCCTGATCAGCATCTTCCTTGTAATCCTCCAGCCTGTATGCGGTCTCAAAAGCTACCAGTTCCTTGCCTTCAAGATTGCTGGTATCCACTACAAAGGTGACTTTAACTGTCCCATCCGGCTCCTTTGGTTGGAATGGTTCGCTAGTCACTTCAACAGGCTTGCCGTTCTCTACCAGTGGATCCTTGGTATCCTTCACCATGAGTGTTCCGGTGAACCTGTACCACTTGGACGGATCCAGCGCCTTATATGCGATGGTGTCAATCAGAACAGTCTTGTCTGATGCAACAACACTCTTATTGCCTTTATCGTCAGCAAGTGTTGTCCCTATCTCTGGCTTCTGTACAGGTGTCTGGGCTACGTCTTCCTTAGGCTCTAATGTGCCCGGCTCATCAGGGTTCTCAGGATTCGGATAAGTCACATTTTCACAGTAGGCTGTGTTCCAGTAACCATCCTTATCGTCAGTCTTATTCTTCTGATATACCTGATTGGTATCCTTGCCCTGATCATCAAGAGAGTCAGAGTCGGCAGCTGCTGCAGCCAGATATTCCTTCGCCTCATCTTTGATAACAGCTGTATATGTCACAACAGCTGTCTCGCCAGGATTCAGCGTAATATTAGCGATCTGCTTTGACTCTTCGGCCTCTTCTGTATCTTCAGTGGCCCCATCATCTGCTACCTGATCATCTGTGCCAGCCTTATCTACATCATCCGTGGTCTCATTATCAGAAGCCTGAGCCACATCAGTAGATCCGTCCGATCCAGCGTCGGAAGCTCTTTCCTGATCAGAATCGCTGTCAGCGTCAGTGCGATCAGAAGCGCTGTCGCTATCATCAGCTGTTTTCTCTTGATCCTGAACCGCCTCGGTATCCGTATTTTCATTATCTGCAGCCTCCGCATTCTCATCAGTTTCGCTTATATAGTCGGCCTTATTATTCCAATTCCCTTCACCGCTGAACTTCACATCCTTAAGCTGTGGCTCTGTGAAGTATTCCGCATTCTGGGTGAACTGATCTGACACGTCCATTGTCAGGACGATATTTCCGGTATTCTCCACATGGACTTCGTATTCGACTTCATCCTGTGCAAAGAATCCGAACTTATCACCTTTGGACGGTGCCTTGGTGGTTCTGATCTTATACATTTCATATTTCGGATCCGGCTTTTCCCAGGTTACAGTCTGGCCTTCGTCCTCGATGTCTTCGTGCTTGGCAACGATATGTCCGTCACTTCCGAATACCTGCTCGTACACGACGGTGTCCTTGCTGTACATATTGCTGCCATCGAAAGTGAAGGTGACTTTGACCTTGCCGTTGGATCCTCTGGCTGTAAACTCCTGCTCTGCAGTGATCTCGTTGCCAGTAGCGTCTTTCATGACCTCGCCAGTCGCTTTATCGATCAGTCTGCCCTTAGCAGTGTAGTCTTCGCCTTTCTTCAGGCCAGTATATTCGATGATATCGATCAGTGTAATCTCCTTCTGCGGAGTAATATCTGCATTCTTGCCATCGACTGATGCTTCTGTACCGATCTCCGGGATGTCATCCGTGATCGTCTCCAGATCCACAGATCCGTTCTGTGATTTCTCATCCACAGTGAAGAAGAACTTCTGCAGGGTATATCCTTCGTTCTTTTCACAAGGAAGCTCCTCGATGATATATGAGTCGTATGGCAACGCTCCGAAATTAGAATTCATGGCAGCTGTGCTTCCGAATTCACCGGTTCCGAACCAAACGCCCTGTTTGATATCCTCTTTTCTTTCCTGGATATCTGCAGTAGAGATTGACTCTGCTGTCAGAAGATCATCAAACGGATTCTGCTTACGGGCAGTATCTGCGTCCTCATCCTCTTCCAGCTTGTCTTTGGTACGGTTATCCTTGGTGGAGAAATAGCCGTTCATATCTGCCACGACTACATGTGTCTCATCATTGGTGACACTGGTGATCTTGAATGGCACGTATGAGAATCTCTTGGAATCACCATCGCCGATCTTAGTGCCCTGCAGATCAGAGCGATACACATAATCATCGAATGTCAGGGCAGCTTCGTTTTCTCCGTCGTCATAGGCGTAGATCGTTCCGTCCTTACGGACTTTGAACAGATGCTCAGTCTTATCCGTCCTCTGATATGTGTCGTTGGTCTTGGACTCGCGGATCGTATATGTTCCGTATGGCAGGTCATCCACCAACGTCTCAGCGGTATATGCCTTCTTATCTTCGTTCCAATGAACTGTGATCTTACCTACATCCTGACCGGTTGGGACGCGCTTGATCGTTCCTGCTTCAAACAGTTCTTTCTTCGATTCAAGCTTCTTCCAGTCCACGGTATCGGTCTTGTTATCCAGGTCCTTGCGAACGACCACGTCTCTTCCGGATACGTTCTTGATGGTCATGACAATGCCGTCAAGATGCGCTCCACCAAGAGCCTCTGGCTTGGCAAGTTCTTTATCTCTCTTGATGATCTGCACTCCGCCACGCTCTACGGCTTCGCGAACCTTATCCTCTGTCAGATCGATAATGACTCCGTCCTCACGGATTTCAAATGCACGTGACCACTTTTCGTTGAGCAGATATCCCTCGGATGGTTTGGCCTCTTTCACAAGGTATGTTCCATACGGCAGGTCATAATCCCCGGATGTTGCGACACCATTTTTATCAGTTGTGATAACCAGGCATCCCTCACCCACGGCATATTCTTTGCCTTTAACCATGACGGATTCCTTGGACTTGTTGTAAACGGTGAACTCAGCGCCTTCCAGCGTTGCATCTCCCTGCGCATATGCTTCATCCAGATCGTTATCGATCTTGGCCAGCTTCACGCCGCCGCGGATGATCGTGTCATCATTACTCACTGATTCGTTATACGTTTTGACATGAAGATTATCTGTACCGTCCTCTGTGATCTTGACCTGAATGACCTCATCGTTGACAAGATATCCGGTAGGTGCTTCGATCTCCTGGATCACATACAGTCCCAATGGATAGGCTGTCTTTCCATCCTTGTCCTTATACAGCGCCGAACTTGTATAGCCTTCTGCAAAAGTCGGCTTCTGACCGTCGATCTTGCCATGCCCATCTGTTACGCAGTACCAGACTGCTTTATAGTCATTAGGGACATTCGGATTGCCGGCTGCTTTCAGGACAGCTTCCTGATTCAGGGTGTATCTGTCGTAGTATCTGATCTCATAGATCGCGCCTTTCAGCGTTGCATCGCCTTCACCGTGATCATGCGGATACCCTTCCGGTTTCTTAGTCAGGAGCAGTTCAATCAGATCTGTGATTGGCTCTTCTTTTGCCGTGAAAGTGGTAGTCTCCTCTGATTCGACCTTCACGGAATAGGTTTCTGTATCTTTGGCGTATCCTGGAGGGGCGGTTGTCTCCTTGACTGTGTACTTGCCTTCCATCAACTCCAGTGTGTTGCTTGTGCCGTCTGCCTTAAGTGTCAGCTTGCCTGCTGTTTTGCCGTCGGAGTCATAGACTGTATAGACTGCTCCTTCATAGCTGTAGCAACCATTATCTTCAGTGATAGACTTGCGGTTGCTGACCTTCTTCATGGTCAGATAGCCCGGCGCTTCCAGATATCCGACGACCATGTCCTGTACTCCTGACATAAAACAAATGAAAACCTTGAAACTGTCCGGTACGGCATCATCTTTAGAAGAATCCGGCTTCCAAAGAGCATCGCCCAGCTTCTTTGCCTTGGTCCAGACATCTCCGAGATCGGATGCATGTGTACCGCCCCAGGTTGCCATATCTGATGGCCTACCGGCATACACATATGACAGAGCCAAATGTGCGATACCCCAGTCTTTACTGAAGTTGCCGGTGTAATAGTTGTCTTTGACATTCTTTACGTTCTGTTCATATCCCGGATATGACGGTGAATAGTAGATGATGTTTCGGAGAGCATTCCACTTTCCTGTATCGTTATCATCTGTGACCACCTTATCTACCGTCACTGTACCTGTCCCAGGCGATGCCTTTGCCGGCTGCACGCAGTAGGAATATCTGGTGCCCAGATCATCATTTAGATCGCACTTACGGGAATTGCTGTATCCGCCACTTCCGGATCCATAGGTGATCTGTCCACCGTCCCAGACGGTGTACTTGCTTCCCTTCTTACCGCTGAATGCTGATACATCCTGCGTTACAAGCGGAATCATCGCCGTAAATACCATTAAAAACGCAAGCCCCATTGTTAGCATGCGACTTGCTCTGGTATTAATAAGTTTTCCTCTCATAAAACATTCCCCCTTACATAAGCAGCATCGCTACGAACACCGGTGATATAGCAAGCACCATAATTCCCGTCAGTATTAGGCACAGCCTGCCTGCTGGAACATCTGACAGCCAGACAAGATCACCGTTCTCATCGAAAACGCTTACTGCTTCTTTCTCTGCACTACTTTTCATAAACTTCTAGACCTCCTTCGATTATTTAGACTGTAACTGAAATAGCCTTCTACTAATTCCAAATGGGAGGCGGAAATATAAAGGGGCTTATAGTCAAAAATAAAAGGGATGCACCGATAGATCTGTTTCCAGAAATACCGATGCATCCCTTGCATCTCCTCTATTAACTTGTTTATATTATTCCTTTTTCTCTTTCACTCCGAGGGCCTTACGCATTCCGCGCAACCCGCTCTGCACAAAGTAGTTCAGCAGCTGCGGAGACATATCCAGTCGCTTTGCGATTTCCTTTTTCTTTTCATCACTGCTGAAATACTCGACAACTACTCTGCGCTGATCCTCAGTGATCTGACTGAGTGCGAAGTTCACGATTCTGATCGTCTCAAGCAGATCCTGATGTTTTATGACCTGCTCAAGCGGATCCGGGTCAGGATCCACAAGTCCAAATACAGTCTCAGACACAAAGCCCGCCGGGAAAACGTTCTGATTACCGGAGCTGTTGTTCTGACTGTGAACGATCCTGTCCTCCGCGAACATCAGCGTTCCAAGAAACCATGGCATCGCCATGATATCCTCATCATAGATGCACATACCCGGCTGTATGATTCCGCTGTACGGATGATAGCGATAACAACCATCTACATCATGCAGCCTGAGGACTGTACTTCTCGATCCATTGTCATAAACGACATAGCCGTTCTCGTAGACCAACAGGAAGCTTTTGTCCTCCGTGATCTTGACTTCTACGATCGCTGCGCCTGATTCACGCAGCGCCGCCGGTGTTGGCAGCTTGACCTTGCCTGTCGGAGGTGCTTCCTCAACCATTTGCTGTAACGTTCTGAGCGTCTTCATCACTCTCGCTCCTTTCCGCTTAATAGCAAACGGATGGAACAAAAGCGCACCGACACCCTATACTTCTTTCTGAACACATCCGCTATGGTGAAAGCAGATTATTCAGGCCGGTATGACCTATATTTTTGAAATCGCCGTCATAAGTGTCGGACCAGGATAAACTGCTCTACTAACTCCAAACGGGATAGCCAAAAATAAAGGGCTTACGTCGCATTCTATAGTTTTGTCAGAATAAAAAATATGCTAAAGCATATTCCCCAGACCTATCAGTATTTATTATTTTCCAATCTCATATCGTACAGTAACGGTTTGCATGCAGATGCCAAGCCTTTTTGGGATCTCCCGAGCCTTTGATAAGGCTGATATGAAATACTATTGTTCCTTTCTTTCTTTTTCTCACTATCTGTTATCTCCTTATATGAATCACCTGTTACTTTGTTTTTGCTTTTTTCGTTCCTTATATCTGGCGCAGCGTATTGCATTACTGCTGCGATCTTTCAGATTATATACAACATCCTGATATGGCAGATTTACTGAAACAGTCACCGTGCTCACATCAAGATCCTTCGCAATCTTTTTTATTGCATCTGAGGCATCCAATCCCCCGCCTCCCTCAGACACAGGTTTCGTATAACCGTAAAACAATTCCGCTATCTGACGACTACGTTCTGTACTCCAGCAGCCGCCGGTAATCAGGATTTTCCTGATCTTTGATGTTGATAGTTTGATCCCAAGGCCTTCCAATTCTTTTGCAAACGCATTTAAACTCTTGTGATTTGCTTCTTGTCCCGGAATCCAATCCTCCCCAGGCTCTCTAAACTCGTCACCTGCGGCCGGCGGCCGGCAGTCCTCAATACGGTCATCATAAACATCACCGTAAAGATCACATATATATTCGATATACTCCCATGATGGATTCTTTTCTTTTCCCATTTTCGTGTTCCTCATGTAAAAGATGCGTATATTAATTGTATTGTGTCTTTTAACACATGTCAATTAACACTTATTAAGTAAAAATGAGCACCGTTGCCTACGCTACGCTTATAGCCCATATCGCTCAAACAACCTGCATAGTATTCCAACATGAATTCCTGCCTCCATTTCAATGGCCGACTCACTCATAATTCCTTGCATGATAGCTCTTATCAAAAGCCATGCATCTTTCCCAAAGAAGACCTCTTCCACTCCAAATTCTTCAAGTTCATTTTGATACAAAAAATAATCAGTTGCGTATAATTTGCAGATCGATATCCTTCCAAGATGGTTAAAGATAAGAGATATCGTTGTTGCAAGCATCTCGACATTCGTTGGAAAGTCGACTCGCTGTATCAAGTCTGTAGCAGTTTTCTTTCCATTACGAAGGACATCAATCACAGGTCTATCATTTGCTACACCATAAACAACATCATTCATTGAAAATGATATCTTGTCTGAGAAATGGGTCGCCCCAAGCTGCTTCATCAATTCGACCTGTGAAGCATGGTATTCCATATACCCTCTGATTTTTGTGTACTTTGATTTGTCCTTCTTCGCTAATTTTTCAATGTCAGCCACATGTGTATATTCATGAAATAAGATATAATCCGCATGCAACTCGGGAATATAGAGATCTTTCCATGCTAACAGCGAGTACTTGTCTGTTTCAACGTTATAAAGCACCTGTGCCCAAACACCATATCCCTTAGCATTTGCTTCTTCCATTGTAAGAACTACAGGTTTTCTTTCAACAGCTGGGAATGAATCCAATCCCATGAATTCCATATACTCTTTTTGAGTACGGTTCAGATATGCATTAAGCGCAAACTTTTCCCTAGCTGTTATTGGTGAATTATTCATACAAATCCTATTCCGTCACAAATGTTCTCAGCGTACACTCAGTCTTAAAGTAATGCTTTCCAGTTATAACTTCATCTACTACTATGCGCATATTTGCATCAAGGGATTTATTAGCTGAAATAGATTTTAATCCTTCACGCAGTTCTTCAACTGGCATGTAGAAGTTGAAGGCTTCCCCCTGATTCAATCGCCTTGGGAACTTTGGCATATAAGAATCAAACGGGGTTCCTTCAGATATCATTCCCACAAACACATCACCCTCTTTCTCACCGAAGTTCAAATATATATTATCAACCGTTATTGGTCTTATACCGGCATTCTTCACTGTTATAATCCACACTGCAATACTATTCACCTCCGGAATGTGACTCAAGCCATATCCAGAGGTTATGTTTGCGTCAATCTTAACCTTCTGTGGCAACCAAAATGCAAAGATAGACATCACCAGGGCAACTGCTCCGAATACTGAGCCTGCCCAGCTACCGATAGCACCGATCTTCGTCCAGCGCAATGATTCTGCTGTGAAATCAGTGTTTGGATCTGCAGGCTGGCATAGTCTTAAAATTGTCCACACGCTAAGACAGATAAGAACCATTGTGGCTGTAATTATTATTGTAATCAGTATCTTCTTTTTCATGTTTATGTTACGGGATTCCTCGGAACAACAACACAGACATCCAGCATCTTATGCAGATATGAGATTTGTGTCAAAATATCAACAGCATCATTCACGTTTATATCCCACCTAATCCGCAATTCGTGAGCTGTAACGTTTCTTACTAGGTGAATCACTCCGCATAACATTTCTTTCAGTCCATTCTGCTGATTCTTTTCTGATTCTGTTCTCAAACTGTTGAATGCAATGTGTGGATCTCGTATCGAAAATGCAGTCTGAAATAATTCTGTACCATCAGCTTCTAAGCCAGACATTTCTCTCACACGATCGCAAAGGCTCTTTGCTGCTTCATGGACAGCATGGAAATAATCCTCCGCGAGCAGTTCTTCTTTACAACAGTTCAAAACATATTGATGCGCATGATATCCTGCCAGTTGATCTCGCAATTGTTTCGTTCTTCTTCGAACTTCCGAAAGTCTTTCAGCCTCTGTTATCCGATAGAACTTTCCATCATCACGAATTTCAACTCCAACAAACATGAGCACTCTGTTGACTTCAAGCCGCATCCTCTCATATCGATCATGATTTTGCAATCCTTGTGCAGGCTCGAAACAATGTTGCAAGAATGCATATACTGCATTGGTCGACTTATCATTATTGGCACTTGCACAAAAAGCATTGTGTAACCGTTTCCACTTGGTTAATCCCGGATCTGGATCTGGTATTCTGCATTGAGCGAGATGGTGCCCAATTTCAGAACCTGTAAAACCATTACCCGTATCCCCAAGCACTTTCGCAATCTGCTCAATTTGTGGTTGTGATAATGCTGGCAACCCCATGGCCATCACCTCCCGGGAATTGATTTGAAGCTATCCTTGTATTCATAGAGCTGAAGTTCTTTCGCATTATCATTAATAACAACTTTTAGTGTTGACTTAAACTCTAGATCGCTGCTGTTTAACGTACACAACATGCATCGAAGAAGGGAATCGTTGCTTTGACTCGCCCCTTCAAATCGGGCAATTCCCGATCCTAGCAAGGGCAATACTACATCATTGTAAACATACATACCGTTAATCTGATCCCACATTTCTCGCAGGGTTCTTTCATATTCAGGCATTGATGTATAAGCCTTAACTGTGCCGTTTACCTTCTTCTGTTTTGTGAGTGCTACCATTAGATAAGTACTTTCATCAACAGAGCTGTCATATCTAATCACTGTGCCAAGCGGAAAATCATACAGGCCATCTTCGTCCTTATCAATCCCAAGTATCTTCGCCTTTTCTTCAACAACTTTCTCTATCTCATCTTTTTTTCCGTGCTCTAATATGAGCTGACCATGAAGAGATTTTTTTGAAATGATTACATCATCTACCCTCGTATCGAAATGAGAATCACAGCCTATGACTTTATATCCAGCATAGTCAAATATATTACCAGTAGATATTTCAACCGCTGTAGCGCCAATTGTAAGCTCAATTGAATCCTTAAATATGCGCCCAATGGCTATATATGTAAGGAAATAGGCAATAGCAAATACCACAAGAACAACAACTAGACTGAGTTTCCAGCTGTTTGTTACTCCTTCCAAAGAAACACCTATGATTGATAATACGGTGGAAACTAGCCCAATTAATGACCCGGATATTATTGCGCTGTCTCTACTTCTTGCGGATAGCCCGTTGAACCATTTCCAAATATTTTTCATTATCATTAACCATCAATTGCATTCGCAATTCCATTGTAGTCCCAGTAATTCTTCCCGTCTGTACCCCGATACCACATTTTCTGATGTGTTCCCTTCCATCGCACTGCCTCCGGACAGAGACTGCGATCTACAGAGCCACTGTTATAAAGAACCACAATCTTCAAATTGTCTGCAACGGCTTTATCACATTCGAATTTGATGAAGGAACGGTAATCAACAGTATATCCTCGGCCGCAAGAATACGTATGGCTATTGTAGCTTCCACATAGCTGGCATCCGCCTTTGGTAACTGTATCGGTATGATCACCCACAATGAGGATGAATTTATAGGATTGATCGAGCCGATTTCTAAGAGATTTTTTTATGGAACACGCAAGGCTGTCATCATTAGATTGTTGGATATCATGCGCATCTTTAAAATAAATATAGCCATTTCTTCTCATCCAATAAAGGCAGTCAACAGCTCCCTTATCATGGTCAAAGTCTGCGGCAATGTACGTATAGTCCTTCATAGTATTATTTCATCTCCCTTCGTTAATAGTCTACGTGAAATTCAATTCCACTTCGTTCTTCATGACATCAATTCTATGGATTGCACAGCGGCATTAATAAATGTCGCAATCAGCAACATTGGCTATAATTCTTAATGAAATCGATAATAATTATATCACGAAAAACCCGTTCTGTCTATTGACATGCATCCATGTTGTCTGTTATTATGTTAATGTTTTATTGGCTCTTCAAATCGAGCATGCAGTGTTGCTATTAGCAACATTTAACAGCGGTACAGAAAGGATCTATTTTGAAGAAACTATCCCTCAATCTCCTTGCCGAGACGGTTGTCTCCCAGCGCAAGGCTAGGAAGATCACACAAGTCCAGTTATCCCAGATGACTGGTATCAATCGATCCATCCTATCCAGGCTTGAATCAGAAGATTACATGCCTTCTGTAGATCAGTTACAGGCGCTTTCTGAAGTGCTGGATTTCAATCCTGCAGACCTGTTCATCCCATCTGAAGTGGCTGCCCCTATGGTAGACAAGAAATACAATATCGCTGTGGCAGGCACCGGTTACGTTGGTCTTTCTCTTTCAGTTCTCCTTGCTCAGCACAATCATGTGACCGCGGTCGATATCATACCGGAGAAGGTCGAAAAACTAAACGCATATATCTCCCCTATTCAGGACGAATATATCGAGAAGTATTTATCTCAGGCAAAATCTGGAGAGCGCGAGTTGGATCTTACAGCCACAACGGATGGTGCTGCCGCTTATGCAGATACCGATTATATCATCATTGCTGCTCCAACCAATTATGATCCGAAAAGTAACTATTTCGACTGCTCTGCTGTCGAGTCGGTAATCGAACTCATTCTTGCATCAACAGAAGCAAGAACTACCAAGCCAACAATCGTCATCAAGTCAACGATTCCTGTCGGATACACAGAGGAAATTCGTCGCAAATATAACGCCAATAACATCATATTCAGCCCGGAATTCTTACGTGAGTCAAAGGCCCTGTATGACAATCTCTATCCGAGTAGGATCATCGTAGGCTGTGATGAGGCTACCGAAGACGCAGCTCATACTTTTGCTACCCTTCTGCAGCAAGGAGCAATCAAACAGAATATTGAAACACTGTTCATGGGATTTACAGAAGCCGAAGCAACAAAGCTTTTTGTAAACACATATCTGGCTCTCCGGGTCTCATACTTTAACGAGCTGGATACCTATGCCGAAGTCAAAGGTCTCCAGACAGCACCAATCATCAAAGGCGTCTGTTTAGATCCGAGAGTCGGTGATTACTATAACAACCCTTCCTTTGGTTATGGTGGGTACTGTCTGCCTAAGGATACAAAGCAGCTCCTGGCCAACTATAGCAGCGTCCCGCAGAATATGATGACCGCAATCGTTGAAAGCAATCGCACTAGAAAGGATTTCATAGCGGACAGAGTACTTCAGATGGCAGGCTATTATAGCTACACCGATAATGGGTACGACAGTAGTCGTGAGCATCCAGTTACTGTTGGTGTATACAGACTTACAATGAAGTCTAACTCAGATAATTTTAGACAATCTTCAATACAAGGAGTTATGAAAAGAATCAAAGCAAAAGGCGCTTCTGTCATAATATATGAGCCTACACTTGAGAACGGGAGCACCTTTTTTGGAAGTAAAATCGAAAATGATTTGAAAAAGTTTAAGAAGATATGCAATTGTATAATTGCAAACAGATACGATCCTGTTTTAGAGGATGTAAAGGAAAAGGTATATACACGAGATTTATTTCAACGAGATTGATAGGTTCAATGTGAGCTGCCGTGAGGCAGCTCATTGAACCTTATTTCATTTTTAGATCAATTTCTCTTTTTATATTCTTTTCTATTTCTATAGTTTCTTTTTGCTCTGTGCCGGACACACTAATATATATTTTTAACTTTGGTTCTGTTCCGCTCGGCCTAATTACAACTGACGAGCCTCCCTCAAGCTTAAACTTAATTACATCTGATTTGGGTAGTCCGTTGATGCCGCTCTTGTAGTCTATCGTATGCTCTACTCTAAGTCCCCCTATCGTTTCGATACTCTCGCGGAAAATTTCCATAATTCCCTGCATTTTTAGCATTCCACTTGAGCCTTCAAATTGATAGCTATGTAGGGTGTTCATACAGTATCCGTAGGTGTCATATATTTCCTCCAACTTATCTAGAAGGCTAATCCCTTTTGCCTTATAATATGCAAACATCTCACATATCATAAACGCAGCATTAACTGCATCTTTATCACGTACATATGTCCCTGTGAGATAACCATATGACTCTTCAAAGCCGCAAATATAATCCTTCTCTCTCCCATCTTCCTCTAGTTTTCCAATAACCTCTCCGATAAACTTGAATCCAGTCAGTACGTTGATAGTCTTCACATCATAATTAGCTGCAATTTTTTCTGCCAAATCCGTTGTAACTATAGTCTTGACAAATACTGGGTTCTCAGGCATCTTGCCATGCTTTTGTCTCTGGTTGCAGATATAGTCTAGCAGCAAAATGCCCACTTCATTTCCAGTAATGAGCCGATAATCCAAACCATCTTTGACTGCGATGCCGCATCTATCTGCATCGGGGTCAGTTGCAAGTAGAAGATCTGCCCCTATCTTTTCGCAGTATTTAAGGCCAAGTTCCATCGCTTCACGAATCTCAGGATTCGGGTATGGACATGTCGGGAAATTCCCATCAGGCTTTTCCTGCTCAGCAACGACAGTGATGTTTGAAAAACCGGACTCTTGCAATGCTCTTGTAACAGGCTTAAGCCCTGTCCCGTTTAAAGGGCTGTATACTATTGCAACATCACGATTTATCTCGTCACTAAATAGAACTGACTGTCCTTTTATTTCTTCAATGAAGGCCGTATATACATCATCACTAATATATTCGACAAATCCCTTTTGAAGAGCTTCATTGAAAGCAATCGACTTTACGTCGTCGAATACATCAATCTTATTGATTTCGGTAAGTATGGCGTCAGCTGTTTCTGTCGTAATCTGGCAACCATCGTCTCCGTATACTTTATATCCGTTGTATTTTGATGGATTATGGGAAGCGGTGATCACGATTCCTGCAGAACAGTCTAACGCACGAACCGCATATGATAGGCAAGGGGTAGGCATCAACTCGGAATACATGTATGTTTTGATACCGTTTGCCACAAACACCTCTGCTGCCGTTCTACTGAATAAATCTGATTTGATTCTGCTATCGTAAGCAATGGCAATAGAAGGAGACTCGAGGAAGTGCTTGTTCACATAGTTAGCCAATCCCTGACTAGCCTTGGCAACCGTGTAAACATTCATACGATTAGATCCAGCGCCAATTACACCGCGCAAACCGCCAGTTCCAAAAGCGAGGTCGCGATAAAAAGCATCCTCTATTTCATTACTATCCATTGATAATAATTCTTCGTGAATATCCACGATATCAGCAGACTTCTCTTCCCAGCGTTTGTATTCGTCTACTATTTCATTTATATTTCTCATACAGTTATCCTCTCACATCCAACATCTGCATCTTACCATGTACTCGAATTTCTGCTGATTCTGCGGGGATGAAGATGCAATCGCCCTTATATACATTCAGCACATCTCCGTCAAAAGACAGGGTTCCACATCCATTAACGCACAATAGCACTCTGAAGCTAAGCTCGTCAGAGTGAAACCATACCTCCTGTCTGCGTTCTGTGTTAATTATCCTACGATGCACCTCGAAGTATTTACATCTTCCAATCATTTCGCTTGCGACACCAGGCTGATACTTAAGCACACGAAGCGGCTGTTTGGGTCTTTTTGACCCAGTCAACCTTGCAACTTCTAATGCTTTGTCAATATGAAGTTCACGCTTCCTTCCATCTTTATCGATTCTATCATAATCATAGAGACGGTAAGTGAGGTTGCTGTTCTGTTGTATTTCTGCTACAAGCACGCCCGCCCCAATCGCGTGTATCATCCCAGGCTCCATAAAAAACACATCATTCTTTTTTACTGGTACTTTCTGCAGATACTTTCCAACAGTACCCTTATCAATGCTTTTTTTGAGCTCATCCGCTGTTACATCTGCAGCGAGACCATATATTATATTTGCCCCTTTGACCGCATCTAGTACATACCACATTTCGGTTTTGCCTGGCTGTCCATTTTCATTGAGATAAGCATATTCATCACTTGGATGCACTTGCACAGAAAGATCTCTGTTTGCATCAATGAATTTGATCATCACCGGCAGACTGCCATTAGCCCCAGATAAAGGGTGTGTTCCCAAATATTCCGGATGCTCTTCCAATACATCTGCCAGAGTCCTTCCTGTCATTTCTCCGGATGAAACATAAGACAGCCCGTCCGGATGTGTACTGCATTCCCAGGTCTCGGCCAGTGGAAAAATATCCATATTTTTTGCAAATTCGTCATTAAGCCTTTTACCTCCCCACAGATAATCCTTACCTGCAGGTCTGAGCAAAAAAGGCTTCCTGAGCTCGCGATTATTGTCGCTCATGTTCAGTCGACCCTTCTAAATCTAATATTCGAGCTCGTACTTCTGTTTATCATCCACAGATATCTCTTTTCCAAGCTGAACTTCTATCAATTTTAATTCTGTATCCGCAAATACCGTATGTCTGCAACCAGCATCCATAGTTATTACATCGCCGGCCTTGATGATCTGCTCCATGCCATCAACTATCGTTCTGCCTGCGCCACTAAGTACCACCCAAACTTCATCTCGTCTGTCGTGACTATGATAGTTCATGGAATGGCCAGGGTTAAGTGTTACCTTGATAGTCATTGATTCCGGCTCAACATCCATTACCTTGTAACTACCCCATGATTTCTCAGCAAACATCACTTGATGCTCAAATTCATCAACAAACGGCTTGATATATGAGCTCTGTTCTTTGTCAGATACTAATATGCCTTCAGGAGATGCAGATATTACAACATCTTGTAATCCCATCGCAAGTACCGGAACATCCATTTCGTTAATAATGTGGACACCAGAGCATTTATCATTCATTACACCTTTGCCGACAACGGTCTCTCCCATTGCTTCTGTCAGAGTATTCCAAGTGCCAAGATCTTTCCATTGTCCTGCAAAACGCTGTACCTGGATCTTTGACTCTTTTTCTGCAACTGCATAGTCAAAAGAAATCTTTGTCAGTGTATCGTACTTGTCGAACAGGTCATAATAATCGGTGAAATCGATCATCTCATGAGCCTTATCTATCATGTAGCCAAGGTTGTAAGCAAACACCCCTCCATTCCAAAGGGCGCCTTGTTTGATATACTCTTCTGCAACTTCTGTGGTAGGCTTCTCCTTAAATGTAGACACTGTCGCAGTATGATCTTGGCTGTCAGGTATGATGTATCCGTACTTTTCTGACGGATATGTAGGTTCTATCCCCATAAGCACAAGGTTTGCTTCACCCTTATCAGCCTGTTCAGACAGTCCTTTTAACGCTACAAAATAGTCCTCTTCGACAAAGGGGTCTACCGGACATACCACAACTGACTCTTCAGGGGCTACTCCTTTCACATCGACAAGATATGCTGTCGCAAGGGCAATAGCCGGGAAAGTATCTCTCCTACATGGTTCTATAGATATCCAAACTCCTTCGCCAAGCTGATTGGTTATTGCAGATACCTGTGTTCTCGATGTCGCTATTGTAACAGTAGCATCAGGGTCTACACTCTTAAGCTGTCTGTAAACCCTCTGCACCATTGACTCATAAGAGCCGTCTTCTTTCTTGAATATCTTAATGAACTGCTTTGAGCGGATATCGTTACTGAGAGGCCAGAGCCTCTTGCCCGATCCGCCTGACAACATAACTATGTTCATCTGGTTACCTTTCTGCTCTCATCGGGTTGTTCTGGAAGTCTTCGTACGCAAGTTTTATTCCGTCTTCAAGTTCTGTCTTATAAGTCCAGCCGAGCTTGGTTGCCTTAGATACATCAAGCAGCTTTCTCGGTGTTCCATTTGGCTTGGTTTTGTCCCACTCGATCTTACCGGTATATCCAACTACCTTGGCAATAAGCTCAGTCAGCTCTTTTATTGTCAATTCTTTACCTGTTCCAGCATTAACAGTCTCATTACCGCTGTAATTGTTCATGAGGAATACACAGAGATTGGCCAGATCATCCACATAGAGGAATTCTCTTAGAGGTGATCCGTCGCCCCAGCAGGTGACTATATCCTTACCAGACTCTTTAGCCTCGTGGAATCTCCTGATTAGTGCAGGTAGTACATGACTGTGTTCCGGATGATAGTTGTCATTCGGACCATATAGGTTCGTAGGCATAACCGAGATATAGTCTGTTCCATACTGGCCGTTCAAATACTCACAGTACTTGAGTCCGCTGATCTTTGCAAGTGCATATGCCTCGTTGGTCTGTTCAAGAGAGCCTGTCAGCAGGCATGACTCAGGCATTGGCTGGGGTGCCATACGCGGATAGATGCAAGATGATCCGAGAAATTCAAGTTTCTTGCATCCATTCTTCCATGCTGAATGGATGACGTTCATCTCAAGGATCATATTGTCATACATGAAGTCGGCCTTAGCGGTAGCGTTACCCATTATGCCGCCTACCTTAGCGGCTGCAAGGAATACATACTCTGGCTTTTCCTCCTCGAAGAATTTCTCCACCTGATTCTGTCTGGTAAGATCTAGTTCCTTGTGAGTTCTCTTGACTATATTATGATAGCCTTGACGTTCAAGTTCTCTGACGATAGCAGAGCCAACCATGCCTCTGTGTCCGGCTACATATATCTTGGCATCTTTCTCCATCATCTTAGTTCTCTTCTGCCTCCTTGATAGCTTTTTCTCTTTTTGCGAGCTTGCGGTCATGCTCTGCCATGATCCTTATAAGCTCTTCATATGAAGTTTTCTGAGGATTCCAGCCTAGTACGGTTTTAGCCTTAGTGGGGTCTCCCCAGAGATTATCTACATCGGTCGGTCTGAACCACTGTGGATTGACACATACCAGCATCTTGCCCGTATATACATCGTATCCCTTCTCATCAAGGCCAGTTCCTTCCCACCTGATAGTGATACCATTGGCTGCGAAAGCTTTTTCAGTAAAGTCTCTCACCGTATGCTGCTCGCCTGTTGCGATCACAAAATCATCCGGTTCTTCCTGTTGTAAGATAAGCCACATGCATTCTACGTAGTCTCTTGCATATCCCCAATCTCGCAAGCTGTCCATATTCCCCAGCTCAAGATGATCCTGAAGGCCTTCTGATATCCGGCCGCATGCGAGAGTTATTTTGCGAGTTACAAAATTCTCCCCTCGTCTTTCAGATTCATGATTGAACAGGATTCCATTGCACGCGAACATGCCATATGCTTCTCTGTACTCCTTTGTCATCCAAAAAGCATATTGTTTTGCTACAGCATACGGACTGTAAGGATGGAATGGAGTCGTTTCTCTTTGTGGAACTTCTTCTACCTTGCCAAAAAGCTCAGAAGTGGATGCCTGATACACCTTGGTCTTCTTAGTAAGCCCAAGTATCCTGACTGCCTCAAGAATGCGTAGTGTACCAAGGGCATCTACATCCCCACTATACTCAGGAACATCAAATGAAACCTGAACATGAGACTGCGCAGCAAGATTGTATATTTCATCAGGTTGAACAAGCCCGATAATCCTTATGAGGGATGAACTATCTGTAAGATCTCCGTCGTGGAGAACGATCTGATCAATAATATGTTCGATTCTTCCTATATTGGAAATACTACTTCTTCTGTGTATTCCATGAACTTCATACCCTTTTTCTATTAATAATTCTGCAAGATATGAACCATCTTGACCTGTGATACCAGTAATTAAAGCCGTCTTTTTTACATTCCCTCTATTCATACTAATGTCTCCAAAATATTTCCATTTTCAATGATATATGAATTCAAACTGCATATATTGTTATTCAATACTTTGTTGCAAATTTCATTCCCACTTTTGTTAAGATGGTTTTCAACGGTTTACGTAATTGTTTCGGCATTATTTTTGTTGCAATTCCATATATTGTCATTTTTCTAGCTTCTCTAGGCGTAAGCATTCCTCGTTTTGAAGTATCAATGTAAAACCCGTTTTTTTTCATGTCTTTTACGCCTTTAGGTATCCATTTTCCGGCAGTCACCATATGAGCACATTGAAGGAGTGGTCTAACATCCGTAACATATCCATCATAATATCCTTTATCACCCTTTGTTGCCGCCTCAGAAAAATGATCTTCTAGTTCCCATGCGCTCTTAGTTCCATCGCCTAAAACATGAATTAATTCATCTTTTCTCCACATTGAGGAACCTATAGTTATACTATATACAATGTCTCTTCGTATTTTTGATATGTATTTTTCTCCGGGATATAAATCTTCTTTTTTTGCTTTTCTCTTTCCCTTGGGTATACGATAATACTTTAGATTATGCTTATACATAAAATCCAATGCTGTTTTAATAGCCTTGTTGTCAACTTTATGACTGATAAACAAATCATCAACCGTCATAAGCACTATTTCGCTTTCTATTTCATCAAGCGCCATAAGTACTTCTTTGGTCCACGATACCCCTTCACCACACTTAATGACTTTAACATCTTTGTCAGCACAATCAGCCTCTTCTGTAGCTAATACTATTGGAAAATTGCAATCTGGCCAATTTATCCGAAGATAGTGAAAATACATGTCAGAAATATCCTTATACTTATCGCAACTGACCACGAGTATTGTCATCCTATCATCCATTGTTAACATCTCCTCTATCTATTCACATACATTTTCTGATAATAGTTCTGGTATTCACCGCTGATTATTTCCTCCCACCAGCCGCGGTTGTCCAGATACCATTTAATCGTCTTTATGATGCCATTTTCAAAGTTTGTTTCTGGAAACCAGCCTAACTCATCGTGAATCTTTGATGGGTCTATTGCATAGCGCATATCATGACCTTTGCGATCCGTCACATAAGTTATTAAAGACTCTGGTTTGCCCAGTTCTTTACAGATCATTTTCACTATGTCAATATTGCGCATTTCGTTGTGTCCGCCTACGTTGTAGACTTCACCTACCCGACCTTTGTGAACAATCAAATCAATCGCTTTACAATGATCCTCCACATATAACCAATCTCTGACATTGATACCTTCTCCGTATACCGGTAATTCCTTATTAGCCAGACAATTAGCTATCATCAACGGAATAAGCTTTTCCGGAAACTGGTATGGCCCATAATTATTAGAACACCTACTGATGGTTACCGGAAGTCCAAAAGTTCGATGATATGCCATTGTTAACAAATCAGCACTAGCTTTTGAACTGCTATATGGTGAGGATGTTTTTATCGGGGTGCTTTCAGTGAAAAATAGATCTGGTCTATCAAGAGGCAAATCCCCATAGACTTCGTCTGTACTTACCTGATGGTATCTGTTGATTCCGTATTTTCTGCAAGCGTCCATTAATACACTGGTGCCAATGATATTTGTTTGCAGAAATATTGACGGATCCTCGATACTTCTATCAACATGGCTCTCCGCTGCAAAGTTTACTACAATACCCGGACGCTCTTCCTCAAATAGTTTATACACGCCTTCTCTGTCGCATATATCGAGTTTGACGAATCGGAAATTCGGCTCACTCAATACACTACGAAGAGTAGAAAGATTGCCGGCGTAGGTAAGATTATCAACGCAAATGATCCTATAGTCAGGATATGCCTTCAACATGTAAAATATGAAGTTTGATCCGATAAAGCCCGCTCCGCCTGTAATAATTATTGTCACAATATTGTCTCCTTAGTATTTCATGGTTCCGTTTGCAACATTGGTTAAGTGCTCTCCATAAGGGGATTTCCCATATTGCTTCGCAGATTCAAGCAGTTCTCTCTTTGTGATCCAACCCTTTCGAAAAGCAATCTCCTCCGGTGCAGATATTTTAACGCCTTGCCGTTTTTCGGTGATCTGGACGAAATTGGTTGCATCTACAAGACTGTCCATTGTTCCTGTATCTAACCAGGCAAACCCGCGTCCAAGTATTTGAGCCCTAAGTTTCTTCTCCTTCAGATACATATCATTTAGAGAAGTGATCTCCAACTCGCCACGTGCCGATGGCTGAACTTCCTTGGCTTTCTGAGCCACTCCCTGCGGATAGAAGTACAGTCCCGTTATGCAGTAGTTGCTTTTAGGATGTCTTGGTTTTTCCTCAACAGACAGAATATTAAAACTATCATCGAATTCCATAATTCCGAATCTTTCCGGATCATTTACATAATATCCAAATATTGTAGCAGTGTCCGCTTCAGCATTCTCGACTGCTGTTTTTAGAAAGCCAGAAAGACCTCCACCATAGAAGATATTATCGCCCAGAACCATAGCACAGCACTCATCGCCGATAAACTCTTCCCCAATAATAAATGCTTGAGCAAGACCATCTGGAGATGGTTGTATTGCATATGAAAGTTCAATCCCAAATTGATGGCCATCACCCAGCAACCTTTCAAAATTTGGCAAATCAATCGGTGTCGAAATTATAAGTATCTCTTTGATCCCCGCTAACATCAGGGTTGATAAAGGATAATAGATCATCGGTTTGTCATATACAGGAAGGAGCTGTTTGCTCGTCACCATTGTTAATGGATAGAGACGAGTACCTGCGCCCCCGGCAAGGATTATACCTTTCATTGTGCATCTCCCATTTCACTCAGCGTCTATGCTCTGCCGAGTTTAGATTTTCCAATGTTAATAACTTCTACTGCAGCATTCTCACGAAGCAGCGCTCCAGCGGCAAAATATATAACACACATAGTCAGCCCTATTACAAGCATCCTTATAAAAAAGTTTGCTGTTGACATAATCCCAAATCCAAACTTACCAATCACTAAGGTTATCACAAACGCTGCCAAGGATTTGAAGAAGTCAACTATAAATGGTTTGTTAATAATAAAGCCTTCCATATGTTTCCTAAGAGTTATCGCAGATAATACAAATACGAACAGCATCGAAATGCTTGTTGCAACGGCGATTCCTGCTATTCCAAGGAATCGGGAAAGGGTTATGCTTAAAACAATATTCAGGCATACTCCGGCAATACTATTCGCCATAGGCGATGTTGTATCCTTATAAGCATAGTGCGTTTTGACAAGGATATCCCTGTTTGCGGTAAATACAAATCCCATAGAATAACATATAGCGACTACATTAACGATGGCTGTATTAGATTCATTGAAGCTTCCTCTCTGGAAGAACAATCGTATTAAATCAACGCCTTCCACAAAATAAAGTGCTGTTATTCCAACTATAATAAATGTCATAACCGACATGATTTTTCTAAGTCTGTTTATTAGTAGTTCCGGATCAAGATTAGATGCAACATCTTTCGTGATTGACGTTAATAAAACTGAACCTACCGAAGTAACTATTACTGCGCTTACAATGTCACTGCTAACAACCTGTCCATAATAAAGAGCTGAAACGCTCCCTGCCTCCAGTGAGGACGCAACTATTTTATCAACCAGATGTCCCAGATCTACTACAGAAAAACCAATTACAAGCGGCACAAACCTCTTGATCATTATTCTGAAGTCTGAGTTCTTGAACGGATTACTTATGCCAAACCCCACTTTAGGTACTACAAGGAAAAGCATGAGAACCATGTGAAGTATATATCCCAGTAAGAACCCGTATAACAGCGATCTCAGACCTAATTGATTCCGTAACAGTAAAACAAAGATGATTATCGAAACACTAAAAAAAAGTGATGTTAATCTTCCCGGTAAAAAACGATTATGCGAATCAAGATAACCTGATGATACTCCGATCATTGATGTGAACAACACCACCGGAAGCATAGCGACAAGGAAGTATTTTAACTCAGATAGTTGTTCATCAGTATATGAAATCCCTATAATATGGCAAATGTTATCCGCAAAGCAGAAGTTTATAAGAATCACAGCAACGCTTAGCCCTGCAAAGAACACATAGCTATCGCGAATAAGTTTTCGAGATCTGCTTTCATCACCGTTTTCGTTCAGATGAATGTATTGAGTCAGTACTGTAGGACCTACAGTCTGACCCATTATCTGACCAAACATCGATGCATAACCATCGGCAGCAAAATATATATCCGTAACTGCATTAGAGCCGAATGCCCAGGCTATGACCGCCTGCTTTATGAATCCTAATACTTTACCGACTATAACAAGCAAACTAAGTGAGGCGCTTTTTTTTACAATGCTTGTTTCTCCTTTACTCATTTAGTTCACCACTCATGACTTGCTAATGTATCTATGAAACTCTTCATAATCACGTATATAATCTTCTGGCGTATAATAATCTGACGCAGCGACACAAAGAACAGAATCCTTTTGGAGCCAGAGCATCTCCCGCCACGTGCACTCTTCAATCACCACTGCAATCGATGGATCTGATAATTCTATTTCTTCTCTACCATGCCCGTTCTCAAGAATCAGCTGAATTCTGCCATACGGACAAAACAGCAGTTGTTTTAGTTTTTTATGAGCATGAAATCCTCTTCTTACTCCTTCTGGAACCTTCGAGATGTAATATATACGTTTTATATCAAATGGTATTTCACGTTTTCCCTCAAAGAAAGACAGCTCTCCTGCATTTACCGTAGGAATCGTTTTGATGTGAAGCACCTTGCAACCCGAAACAGACTCTCTTACATTGAATTCGTCTCCCTTTAACACCGAGTACCATTTCAGTTTTTCAACACCTTTATATCGTGCCAGAACTTGATCAGGAATATCCAGTGCCTCATGAAAGTTGTGTTTATCATAGAATCTTACAGCTCTCTCATTATTTCTGGAAACACACCAATAGACACTTTCCAAGCCCATTTCATCAAAAGCCTTTTCTATGATGCTCTCCATACCGAACCAGGAATACCCTCTTCCCATGGCTCCTGCACGAACGGTAATTGCAAATTCTGCACTGCCATCCTCGATATTCTTCAGACTAACTGTGCCCATGTACTCGTCTTCATCGGAAGCAATTGCGAGATTAAGATTGTTCTTATCCTCAAGGCTCCACAGGATAAAACTTTCAGCATCCTCCATCGATTTTGATGAGAAATCACTTCTAAGATTCTGTGTAACGCTTTTGTCATGCATCCATTCCAACATTAAAGGTGCATCCTTTAATTCGAGCTTTCTAAGATACATTATTTATCACCCTTCGAAATAATTGATCGTCTCTATAACGTACTGTATCTGATCATCAGTCATCCCATAATACATAGGAATGCTCAATTCTGTGCTGCTTATCTCCTCTGCTATAGGGTATGAACCTCTGGTAAGCTTCAAATCCTTATAACAGTCCTGTAAATGCATAGGTATCGGATAGTGCTTATTTGTACCGATATTGTGCTCATTTAAGTAATTTTCCAGAGCATCACGGCATTCACATCTGATTCCGTATATATGCCAGACAGGTATGCATTCTGTCATTACATAGGGCACGATAATCCTGGAGTTGGTAATCCCCTCGGAATACATTTGCGCGATTCTTCTACGCTCTTTATTCATCCTCTCGAGATGTGGAAGTTTCACTGAAAGAAATGCTGCCTGTAATTCATCCAGTCGGCTATTATTTCCTTTGTAAATATGATGATATTTAAAATCCGATCCATAATTTCCAAGGGCACGAACTTTATCAGCGATTTCTTTGTTATTCGTTACTACAGCTCCTGCGTCCCCTAATGCACCCAGATTTTTCCCGGGATAGAAGCTGAATCCTGCAGCTACGCCAAAAGTTCCAACCTTCTTCCCTTTATATGTTGCTCCGTGCGCCTGTGCGCAATCCTCTACTATGTACAAATTGTGTTTATGAGCAATGTCTAGTATAGGATCCATATTACATGCCTGTCCATATAAATGAACCGGCATGATTGCCTTTGTTCTATCGGTGATTGCCTTCTCTATCAGCTCCGGCTCAATATTAAATGTTCTGATATCCGGTTCAACAAAAACAGGAGATGCGCCGACATAAGTAACTGCTAGTGCTGTAGCAATATAAGTGTTAGATGGTACGATGACCTCGTCTCCTGCTCCTATATCCAAAGCCTTTAATATCAGGATTAATGCATCGAGGCCGTTCCCAGTTCCTACACAATATTCGACATTGCAATATTCTGCAAATGCTTTTTCGAAGCTTGCGACTTCTTCGCCACCAATATACCAGCTTCTATCAAGAACCCTGCCAAATGCACTCTTAAGCCCTGTCTCTAATTCTTTCTCCATCGGAAGAAATGATACAAAAGGTATTTTCATACTAAACGGCCACCTTTCTATTGTTAGCTAAACGATTAGCTCTTATCCTAAACCTGTATTTAGAGGATATAGCCATTCCAATAAATATAAAAAGATAAACACTTTGCAAATATGTCCCGGAGAAAAACAGCATCAGATACCCATGTGTCAGCATAATGAAGCGAAGATCTTTTTCTGTTCCCTGCGGGATAAAAAACGAATGAATTACATGAATCGTTATAAAAGCAAAAATCACCCCACCCACAAGAATCCCAAAATCAAACATCAGCTCTATGGGAAGGCTATGCGTATATTGTCCTCCAAGAAGTTTAACATCACTTGAAGCGCTATATCCTATAAGTGGGTTTTGCCATATTAACTCAATAGCTTTATCCCTAAAGACGCTTCGTCCGCTATCATTTAATATTGCATTACTTAAAAGGTACTGGAAATTTCTGCTATATAAGCCCGCAGTGTTTAATCTGACTCCAATCCAGCTCATAATTCCAGAAATATTCTGAGCTGCAACGAACAAACCCAAAATACCGATGAAAGATAAGACTAATGCCTTCCTGTTATTCCTTAATTCCAGAATTGTTTTTACTGCAATAAACGCTATTAAACACAGCAATGGGCCCCTTGCACCCCGCACAAAAATTGATACTAATTCGACTACAACAAATACTGCATAAAACCATTTATTTTTTTTCGACCTGAATACTTCGTTATAGTGGATGGAACCAGTAAAAACTAATTGATATGCTCCCGCCATGGAATAAAGGCTAGCATTTTCAGGTGAAAATAAATGTATGATCACAATTACCGCTATAGGAAAAGAAGCTATTTTCAGTCCCTTATATAATACTTCGTAGTCGTCCATAGAAGCGGTGGCTATAAGGGCAGGTATGCAAAGCAGTAATGTAATTACACAGTATGCTAAAATATTCTCTTGAATCATATAGCCTCTTAAATATGAAAAGGCGTATGATGTTGCAAAGAAAACCTCGAGTCCAAATAGCCATATATGGAACCGCCTTTTTACATAAGGCATTGCTAACAAAAACAGTAACAAAGGTATCCCGTATCGTGCCGCGTCATAAACTATTTCCGGAATTGGCAAAGCTGCAAATATTGACTGTCTTCCAAACACACAAATAGCCGTCAACAGAAAGTACCATACTATAGGCCTGGATAATTTTAGATTGCCTTTATACAGTTGTTGATTTGCATCAGTTTCGTGCATTCGCTTATCCTTCTCGGTTGAAAGTCTTAACATCTTTCAAATACCGCTCTGCTACTTCTCTTTCAGAATAATGAATCGCTGTATCGATTGCAGCCTGACCAATCTTATTTCGCTCTTCTTCGGTCATAGCTGATATTCTCTTATACACTTTCTCCAATTCCTCCTGATCACCAGGTTTGCAGATAAAACCATTTATCCCATCCCGGATGATTCCATCAAATCCGCCGCCCTTCGAAGCAATTGTCAGACACCCCTGCAACATGGCTTCAATATACACCATGCCATAGGCTTCGCTGTCACTAATAAGCGTGAATATATGCGAACCCGCCATCTTATGGAGGACATCCTCTCTACTGATTCTTCCAGTAAATATAACTTTATTACCTATATTCAGCTCCTCAACCAGTTTTTTTAGAGATTCTTCCTCCGGCCCGCCTCCTATAACTGTCAATGCATCAGCCTCCTGACAGACATTATTAAATGCTCGGATCACTACATCAAGATGCTTTCTTTTAATGAGACTGCCAACGTATATATATTGAATTCCGTTTGTGTAATCCTGCTTCTGACAAATCTTTTGAGCCGCCCGAACAGCATCATTCGGTGCGCCTGAACAGCATACGAAAGGTGTTTTCTCCATTTCAAGCCGCTCTTTTATATCATTTGCTTCTACAATGGATCTTGCTCCAATTGCTCCAATCCTGCCAATGTTATCCCTGATCCTATACTTCTGGATATTCGCATCATTGCAATCATGATGGAATACGATAGAACTCATAGCCTTATAGTGATCAGCAGTATTTGCGGCGAGTTCCAAACTCGGATTTGCAAAATGACCAATCACAAGGTCTGGTTTGAAACTATCCTCTTCAAGCAGTTTAATAATCTTTTTCGTTTGCTTTTGCATTGACGTCTTCGAGTATCCTTGCCCCGGCATCATCTTAAGCATAGGTAATCGATAAACTTTGGCGCCATTTTCCTCCCTAACCAGATTCCTTCTTGATTCAATGGGAGGGACCATTGTAGAAATCCTGCCTGCAAACCTTTCCTTGACAATTTGGGGCAACTTATAAAGGATCAAAGGGAACTTACTTGGACAGTGCATGACGATAACGCGGTGTCCCATAGCAACCCATTCTTTTACAAAATAATTGACCGTCTTTGTTGGCTTATTATCTCCCACATCATCTGGTTGTGAGTACATTTGTGTGATAACCAGTATATTCACAACATCATTCCTCGATTTTATCTATCAGTACCTGAACCAAATTCTTATAGTCATATTCCATAGCTGTTGTCCGTGCATTCTTGCAATACTCTTCGTACTCGATCTGATCCATTCTGCTAAAATCTTGAATAGCATTTGCTATTACAACAGGGTCGTTTTCTACTGAAATTCCTGCTTTCTTTGACTCTACCAGATCATAATTGGGTTTAATCATAGATAGCACTGGTTTTCCGCTTGCGAAGTACATAAATAGCTTGTTAGGGCTCACGCCATATTTCCATAATGGAGAATCTCTGAATGTAAACACATTTAGATCACTCCGAGACAACAGACTCATAGCATACTTCTTATCAAGCTTACCCTTAAACTTAATATTACTGAGTCCGTAATCTTCTGCCATCTTTTTGAGACGTTCCTCCTGATTGCCGAACCCATATACCAGAATAACTATCGTTTCATCCTTACGATCACTTAATTCTTTCGCTGCTTCGACAAGTATTTCAAGCCCATTCATCGCGCTGATTGAGCCTAAATAGACAACCTTAAACTTGTTTGTATCCAGGTCTGGATCATTCAGAACATATTGAGTCTTTTGTTTATCTACCGTTTCAAGATCAACGCCATTATTAAGGTAGCCAATATCTAAAGTATCAACGTCACCACCGATCTCCTTGCTCCAGCCTTTGTCTATAATATAGTCTCGTCCTCCCTGCATGGAAAATATGATACCATCCGCTTCTCTATATGACTTGTGTTCCATATTATAAAGAACACTTGCTATAAGAGATTTTTTCTTAATATATCCCATTTCCACGAAGCCTTCCGGCCACAAATCGAGAACGTCGTATATTACTTTTGTTCCATATTTCTTTTTCCACTTAAGAAATACATTTCCGAAAAGTCCCGCGAAATCGGATACTATCACATCTGGTTTAGGAAGCTTGCTGCGCAACTTCCATATTCTTTTTTGAAACTGGATTGCAACGAGAACTCTTTCATATGTTCTTTTATAGTTTGAGGTTTTAATGACATAGTATTTGGCACCATCGGATTCAACGTATTTGAAAGCTTCATCATCTTCAATGGCATTCTTCCCGCCTTTATTATCAGAACTTCCACAGATCAAATACACTTCATATCCTTGTTCTTCAAGATGTTGACTTAGGACTGTCTGCCTGGTACGTATGCCTTCCGGGCCGTTATATTCATTTACAATCCAAACGACTTTACCCATTACGCTTAACCTCTATATTTTGGAAAGAAACCTGCATTTCCTATTTCAGATCTCAGTCCAACTAATTCATCATACTTTTCTTGATTGAATATCTTTTTACCAATGTAAAATCTGTTGAGATCCCCCTTATAGAAAGCTCTCTTAAACTTAAACAAGCTGTCCTCACCAGAGCCTACACCTCCGCCAAGATAGAACGTCTTGTAACCATTTGCACAACCCCACAGAGCTGCTGAATACAAAATCAGGTTACCCGGCGCAAAAGTGCTGAATTCTCGCATCGAACCAGACAAGTGATAATTCATCCTGCCATTTGCGGTCAGCATTATAGATGCCGCTATTACTTTCTCTTCTTTCTCAGCCCAAAAGACCTGTGCATTTTGAGGCAGATCATAGAGGACTGATTCATAGAATTCAGGTCCAAAGTAGTAATAATCTTCCGCATTGTCTTTATCCATCGTTGTGTTATATATCACACGGAACTTCTCAAAAATCTCGGGAAACCGACCATTGTATATTCGTATATCGTTTTTGACGGCCTTCCGAATCATATTACGATTCTTGCTTGTTATATTATCCCAAATCATTTCAGGCGAGGACAAATCCATGTGCACGACTTCTCCTAATTGAACAACATCGTAGAAGCTATCACACTGCTCATGGTTCTTGACAATAGGATGAAACCGAACAAACTCAGATATTATTCCATTACGTTCTAACCATGCTTCATACGCTTTGAACAGGCTTTCTACTTCATCGCCTTCTATTATCCATCCTCCATAGCCGTATGGAGTCGCAAAGTCATAATAAAGGTCTTCCGGAATCTTCCCTTTAAAATGATCGTCTTTGGCCACATCACGCTTCATTACCACATTGATCCCACGTGTGCTGTTTTTTTCGTAGTAAAACAATAGTGGCTCACCATCGCCATGTATCTGGAATGCCTTTACATAGCCGCTAAACCAATATGTATCATGATTTTTGAAAGACCGAACAATGTTGTCCCATTGTTCAGATTGTTCAATTGTGAAAACTGTGAGCACCATCATTTTTCCTCTATAAAACTCTTTATGGTTTCAACTATGCGCATCATGTCTTCTTCGGTGTAACGTTGGTCACAGACGAGGCTAAGCTCGTTATCATAAATGTACTTTTCCTGTTCAGTCAGTTTGTGATAATCACTTGTTGGCCAGTGAACTGGACAGTAAATTTCATTATTAATAAGATGACTTCTGAGTGCGTCACGCTTTCCGTCCGGAACCAGGACTGGCACGTACATAGGCGTATCAGTGGATGAGAGTGTTGGAAAGATCAGCCAGTCAGAAAAAGCTACCCGCAACACTTCTGCGTTTTTCCTCCTGTTGCTTTTAATCATCTCAACGTCTAAACGCTTCATCAGCTCCACATCCCTGTCGGCAGCCGGAGCAATATCCACAGACTCAAGGCAGTCTTCTGCATCATCAAAGGTTTTCAGATATTCTTTGTCTCCCAAGCCCTCTTCTATATACTGTCGCTTCATCTTCATGGCTTGCGATCGAAGCGAGACATACGCACTTTTGTCAGCCTCTCCCATTTCAAGTGTGTGCTCATCCTTCGTCCAAGCATATCCACCAGTCCATACTCCACACCATTTGCGGAGGGAGCCGAAGTAGTAATCCGCATCGGAATATGTAGCCGAAATAATTGAATGTGTAACATCTCGAATTACGATTCCGTCGTAATTGCATAGGCCTGGAATCGGCGTAGTATACCCGAAATAATCCATGATAAGGAGCGCATCGCTACCCAGTTCTATTTCCTTAAACAAGCCCTTCTGCCAGTAAACCGGGTAAAAGCGTACTTCAATTCCAACATCCGCAAAGGGCTTAATCATGCTGTCACAGCACCAGGACGGTAGGGAAATAGTCTTTACCCCAACCAATTCAGCAATTATCGCTTTCAGCGCACTTCTGCCAGAGAGATACCACTGTGTACAAGTGGGGAATAAATCGTTATCTGATTCAATAAGTGGGCTTCTCCAGAATTCACTTCCTATCTCCCGTCTCATACTACGTTATACCCCTCTTAAACTCTTAAAACGATCAAACTGCGCTTCGTATTTATAGTCTTCAAATAGCTTGTGCACATCCATTACTGGCTCATACCCTAGGTCATCTTTTGCATTGGAAATGTCCATTAGGAAGCCGCCGCCGCTCTTTCCAGGATGATATTCAATTGTGGATGGGTTATCTTTTGGAGAAAACACGTCAATTATTGCCTGGCACTGCTCTTGAAGCGTCACAGGAATACCAGTGCCTACATTGTAAGTTTCATGATCTTTACCGTCGAATAGAACACATTTACAGAGCATTTGTGCACAGTCGTAAACATGAACCATATCCTTGGCGTAATTTGGATCACCCCACAGCTCGAGAGGTTCACTTTTTTTTGCTCTGTTAATTTGTTTATACAATGGGCGCATCGTCTTTACACCATTCGGATAATAATACTGAAAAGTACTGTACTCGTATATAGTCGGAAAACGGAAAATAAAATACTTTAATCCATATTCCTTCAAATAGTGCTTCATCATTTCGATAGCTGCATTTTTAGAGATTACATACATTGCGTGATCCCCACTATAATCAAAATAAGGGGTTAGATGTGGATCTAATACTCTTGTTGGATCCTCTAATGCATATAGACTAATATCGAATACTGTTTGGCTGAATAGTATTCTATTAGCATTAACTTTTCTGCAATACTCCAGTACATTGTATGTGCCCATGACATTCGTTTTTAAGTACTTTTCACCACTGTACTCATCCATATATGAAGGAATAGTTGCCGCAAGCAATATCACAGCATATACATCTGTTTGTGGTAGCTTATCAAAATCATTCTTATTCAACATATCAACTTGAATAAACTCAACACCAAATTGATCAAAAACATCAGTATTTCGGCGACCTGACGCAATCACATCATAGCCCTTTTCAGGCAGAAATTCAGAAGCATATTTAGTTACATATGAACCCACATTGCCGGTTGCGCCAAAAATAACAACTTTTTTCATTTCAAAACTCCTTTATTCGATCACGCTGTCACTATAATTGATGATTCAAATCTGATTCTTTTATTACACCCTCATCTATTTGTCGTTGTCTAATTACGTTGAACGCCTCTGGCTTTTCATCACCTTGTCCAATGCCTTCGCGTTTAAGTACAACAAAAATAGTTTGAAGAATAGTTTTTATATCTATCAAGAGGGAGCAATTATCAACATAACTAACATCATACTCGAACTTTTCTTCCCATGAACTAGAATTTCTTCCATGCACTTGGGCAATTCCCGTGAGGCCTGGTCTAACCTCATGACGACGCATTTCCTTTTTCGTATAGTATGGAATATATATTGTGGCCAAAGGTCTCGGTCCAACAATACTCATATCACCTTTTATGATGTTGAATAACTCGGGTAATTCATCAATACTTGTTGCCCTTAAGACGCGACCAAAACTCGTTAATCTTTCGTCATCAGATAAGATATCAATTCCCTTTTCAACACATTCTAGGCGTTCACTATCTGTAAGTTTTCGCCCATCACGAGTTTGAGGATCCAGCATTGTCCTAAATTTATATATCTTAAAATTCTCTCCATTAATGCCTGGCCTTTCCTGCGTAAATAAAACTGGGCTTCCTAGTTTATAACGAATACATAATGCTGTAGAAATTAGAATAGGGCTTAACGTTACAGCAGCAGCTGATGCACAAAAAAAATCGAAAGGCCTCTTTGCATACTTTTCATAGAAACTCTGTTCATGTCCTACTTCCTCGTCAGTTTTTGCTCTAACTGCATTTAACACTGCAACCCCTGCCGCAGCTGATGATATAGCACCTAAAACTGACATTCCTACTTTTACAAGACTCTTCATGGTTTTTTAATCCTATTATTCAAAGCATTTTCTTATAGCAGCAATGATTACATTTTGCTGTTCAACCTTCATCTTATTATCACTTGGCAGGCAAAGCCCTCTCTCGAAGATATCCATGCTCACATCCACAGCTTCTCCATCAATGTAGGCATTTGTCATTGCCCTGCCGCTTCCCTTGCGTGTGATAAATCCGTTCAACCTATAAATCGGCTGCATGTGCATCGGTTTCCAGATCGGTCTTCCCTCAGCATTAATGGAAGCAATTGCTTCAAGAATCTCTGTCGGGCAGGATTTCCCTGCTTCCTTCACATAGCAGACATCTCTTTCGCCTCGTACTTGCTTGCACATAGCGTCTCTGTCTATGATCATGCAGCTGAGCCAGTAGTTCGGTTCGCTGTTCTCTGCATCAAAAGGATTCATGGACACAGGCAGATCCTTAAGTCCTTCCTTGTATCTCTCATAAATCGCTTTCTTCTGAGCGATATGTGTGTCCAGATACGGATACTGCCCTCTTACAACACCAGCGATAACATTGGACATCCTGTAGTTATATCCAAGCTCTTCATGCTGATACCAAGGCGCATTTTCTCTGGCCTGTGTTGACCACTTGCGGACCTTGTCTGCAGCCTCCTTGCTGTCGGTAAGAAGCATTCCTCCAGCGCTTCCTGTAATGATCTTATTCCCGTTGAAGCTGATACAGTTATACTTACCAAATATGCCTGTCTGCGCTCCCTTATAGGTCGCCCCAAGAGATTCTGCTGCATCTTCAATTATTATTGCTCCGTGTTTTTCACAAACAGCTTTTAATTCATCTATCTTACCAGGGGTTCCATACAGATGTGCCATTACAACCAGCTTCACATCTGGATATGTTTCAAATGCTTTCTCCAACGCAATCGGATCCATATTCCAGGTATCCATCTCCGTATCAATGAAAACAGGAATACCTCCTTCGTACACGATAGGGTTCACTGTCGCATCGAAGGTCATATCACTAGAGAACACTTTTTTCCCTTCTAGGGCACCATGTCCAACATTAGGCTGGCCGTAAAGCTCCTGTCCGGCGAGCTTCATGGCCATGTGGAGGGCTGCCGTACCAGCGGAGAGAGCAACAGCATACTTGCATCCTATTTTTTCGCAAGTAATGCGTTCAACCTCATTGATATTTGCGCCTACAGTAGACATCCAGTTGGTTTCATACGCTTCCTGCATATACTTTAGTTCATCACCATGCATGGTCGGGGAAGCTAGCCATATTTTGTTATCAAATGGTTTAATTGTATCCGGTCTCTTGAATCCCATATTGTACCTCAGTTATTCTGCTCTGTTAATTCTTGTTTATTATAGCATGTAATAGTATATTTGTGGGAGAAGTAATAAAGAAAATGTTAACCTTGTTGACCTGCATAATCTAAAGCTTAGGAGTCTTCTTTGCTAGCATTTCCATCATCTGATGCTCATATGCTTCGCCCTTATCTTCCGTTCCATGTTTTCCTGCTGGATGATAAGTTGAAACAAATTGCTCCACGATTTCTCTGATGTCCTCACGATCTTCATAAGCTGCATCGAAAAGACTCGGCAATTCATCAATGAACTTATCCTCATCAAACGGTATTGGCTTTCCTATACTGATTAGTTGATTTGAAGTTTTCGAGAGTCCTTCTTCATCCATCAGTCTCTCTTCAAATAGCTTCTCCCCAGGTCTAAGGCCTGTATATACTACCTGAATATCTTCGTCAGGTTTAAGTCCAGACAGTTTTATCATGTTCCTTGCCAAATCATCTATTTTGACAGGAGTTCCCATATCTAACACAAAGATTCTTCCTGGCTGTGTAAAGGTACTCGCTTGTAAAACGAGTGACGCTGCCTCAGGAATCGTCATAAAGTATCTTATTATGTCAGGATGTGTAACTGTTACTGGTCCTCCGGCAGCGATCTGCTCACGAAATCTCGGTATTACAGATCCGTTTGAACCAAGAACATTGCCAAACCGCACAGCAACAAATTCTGTTCTTGGATGTTCTGGAGGTATAAGTGTGTATTTTTTTCTGATTTGCCCCTCATCCTCACCTGTTAGGAACGTATTACTGTCAGTATGCATATCCGGAATGTCTCTTGCATGGTCCTCAGCTATCTTCTTTGCAAATGACTGTATAATCATTTCACATAGCCTCTTGCTTGCACCCATGATATTTACAGGGTTGACAGCCTTGTCTGTTGAAATAAGAACAAACTTCTCACAGTCATATGCCATAGCAGCAAAGGCTGTGTAGTATGTTCCCATGACATTGTTTTTAATGGCCTCACATGGACTATCTTCCATAAGCGGAACGTGCTTATGAGCCGCTGCATGAAAAACTATATCTGGCTTGTAGTCATGAAAGACTTGCTTCAGCTTCCTGCTGTTACGGACAGATCCTATCAGTGTGACCAAATCCAAATCAGGATATTTGTCCATTAACTCCAATTTAATAGCATGTGCGTTATTCTCATAAATATCGAATATGATAAGTTGTTTGAGCCCCGGTGCCTTAGCTACCTGCCTGCAGAGTTCTGAACCAATGCTGCCGCCACCTCCAGTGATCAATACTACCTTTCCCTCTAAAGATTCTCGGACTTCCCTAGAGTTCATCTTGACCGGCTCACGTCCAAGAAGATCTTCAACGTCAACTTTCCTGAGAGAGCTTACTGTAACATCGCCTAGTGCAAGTTGATACATACCAGGCAGATTCATGATTTCACAATCAGTTTGTCTACAGATATCAATAATCCTCTTGCGCTCTCTTGCGGATACGCTTGGCAGTGCGATATATATCTTATTGATAGACATATCCCTTACAGTCTCGATGATAGAATCTCTTCCTCCGACAACTGGAATGCCATCAATATCCCTTCCCCACTTGTTCTTGTTATCATCAATAAAACAAACTACTTGCTCTTCAATTTGTGGCGATCTCCTTAAATCCGCCAAAAGTTCCCTGCCGGCTGCGCCAGCGCCAACCAAAGCTATTCTGTTTAAGTTTTCTTTCTGCTTAGACGATCTAAGCAACAGTATATAGCGATAGGAGAAACGAACACCTGTAGTAAGCATGAACTGGATCATTGCTCCCATTACATAATACGAAATTGGCATTCTACCGAGAGTATAGCCTGAGTCATGTACTATAACATTGAGCACAATCGTTACACCGACAATGTGAATAATTGTTGTAATGACTGTTGCCAGCGTGACCCTTTCCAGTTCCTTAAAGCTGGCAAATCTCCAGATACTGTTATATAGACGCAGTCTCCAGAATACTACGATGGCAATAGCAGCGTAAACAGGCGCGAAATAGGCCCATGGCTGAAAATAAACAGTTGGGATCCTGGAGAATTGAAAATCAAATCTGATAAGAAGTGCCAGAAAGTAGGACAATGTGACTGCTACCACATCATAGGCAACCAGATAGAACGATACCATCTGCCAATGCTGGACCTTTTTCACTAAATTGTTAAGTTGTATTCTTTCGTCCTTACTCAAATTTCTACCTCTCGAAAGGCCTTTCCTTTCGAATGACTATATGACTGGTTCTAATCCTGTTATCTCTATTCCCTACCGCCCGAAATGTAATATGAAAACAACCCATCGGGTTTGCTCCCCACAGGTTGCCTCTTTACCTCCTTATACGGTTTGTACTCAATTATTGTTGGGTCAAAACTGAGTTTTGAGAAAACCGTTTCGACCTTTCGCGCTTCACACTGATACGGCCTTTTTAAGTACATTTCGAGTTTAGAGTTTTTTAGGCAACTCGTGAACAGCTTGAAATTTCAACGGTTTCTCAAGTTGTCCCAATTATACTATGCATGCCAATCAGCATGACATGATTCAACTCATCGCCTTTCTTCTCCGCACGAAGAAGCAATATAAAACGATACGCAAATCTTATTGCAACCGTAAAAACGAATTGGAGGAATGTCCCCATCATATAATAAGAAATTGGCATTCTCTGAAGAAAGATTGTAATTACAATAATGTGAATCGCACAGGTAATTACTGTTGCAACAGATATTCTCTCCAGTTCAGTGAATGACGCAAAACGCCAGAGGCTTTTATATAATCTAAGTGCCCAAAAAACAACAACACAAAAAAACGCATAGAAAGGTGCGATTTTTATCCATGGTTCCAAATACAACTCAGGGATTACTGAAAATCTGAAATCAAACCGTAAGAGCAATGCTATAAAGAACGCTCCAGACACTGCAATCAAGTCGTAGATAATCAAGTAACCCACAATTAGTTGTGAGTTCCTCATATGAAGTTTTGAACTGATTTTATCTGTCATCTCTATTCAAAACACTGTCTGATAACTCCAATGACCGTATCTACTTGTTCCATGGTCATCTTATTATCACTTGGTAGGCATAATCCTCTATCGAAGATGTCTGCTCCAATATCTTCTTTATCTTTCTTAATAAAAATATTTGATCTATACATTGGCTGCATATGCATTGGCTTCCAGATTGGGCGTCCCTCTGCATTAATGGATGCTATAGCTTCTAAGATTTCTGATGGACATGTCTTTCCAACTTCAGATTCATAAGAAACATCCTTTTCTCTACGAACTTGATATGCCATTGCATTCTTATCAATAATCATGCAGCTCAGCCAATAGTTGGCTTCGCAATCATCCGGAATCGGGTTCATAGAAACAGGTAAATCCTTTAATCCGCCTCTATATTTGTCCCAAATCGTCCGTTTCTGTTCAATATGTTCCTGCAAATGTTCATACTGTCCACGAATTACGCCTGCAATAACATTGCTCATTCTATAGTTATATCCAAGTTCTTCATGCTGATACCAAGCGGCTGCTTCGCGGGACTGCGTTGACCACTTCTTAACCTTTTCCGCATCATTAGGGTCGTTTGTTAAAAATGCTCCACCAGAAGACCCTGTGATAATCTTATTACCGTTGAATGAAATGATTGCATAGTCTCCAAAAGAACCAGTTTGCTTGCCTTTATAAGTAGCTCCCAATGATTCTGCGGCATCTTCGATAATTAATGCACCATACTTGTCCGCTATTTCTCTGATCTTATCTATCTTGGCAGGAGTACCATAGAGATGCGCTAACACAATAAGTTTCACATCCGGATATGATTCAAACGCCTTTTCGAGAGTCTCTGGATCCATATTCCAAGTTTCGTATTCGCTGTCAATAAAGACCGCTTCTCCACCCTCATAGACAACCGGATTAACAGTTGCATCAAAAGTCATATCAGAACAGAACACCTTCTTTCCTTCCAATGTCCCGTGACCCACCTTTGGTTGACCATATAGCCTTTCTCCAGCCAATCTCACAGCAAGGTGTAATGCAGCTGTACCTGAGCTCAACCCAACAGCATAATCAACACCAACGGTTTTGCACGTAATTCTCTCTACTTCATTGATGTTTGCCCCCACTGTTGACATCCAGTTTGTTTCATATGCTTCTTGCATATATTTGAGTTCCTCTCCATGCATTGTTGGAGAAGACAGCCATATTTTATTTTTAAAAGGGGTAATTCCCTTAATCGTTTTCATTTCTTTTATTATTCGTTAACCCTAAACAGTATTGCTGTATACTTATCTATTTCTTCTAATCTCTTAGCACCTATCTTCTTCTCGATCACCGCTCTAGCCTCTTCCAGATTCGGCTTTCGCTCATCCATGTTATGACAGTCTGTCCCGAGGATGCAGTTGCCGCGCTCTTCTAACAGCTGCAGACACAGTTTATGCTCTTTGTTCTGCCTCAGGAATGATCCTGCATGGATGAATGACTCCGCATTCATCTGCAGTGTGAGCGGCATGTTCAGAATCTGATCCCATACTGTCTTATCCTTCTGGAACCGCAAGTAACGTTCTACATGAGCCAAGACAACTTTCAATCCGCGTTTTGTAAGGATGGTCCCGATTGCCTTTGCCATTTCCCCGGTCCACTGGTCGAAGGGCATCTCCAGCAGCAGGATGTCCGTGCCTTCCAGGCATAGCTCCGGTAGGAGTTCCGCCTGTTCCATGCCTCTGAAGTAGAGGACTTCTGCTCCTGGTGTGATCTGCGGCAGATCTGATCTATCTGTCAGAACCTTCCTGACTTCTTTCAGTGCGCGGTTTCTCCGCTCCAAGAAGAAATCCACCGATCTCCTATGGGCATAGAAATGCGGGGTAGCACAGATATGGGACACGCCCTGATCACGCTCTGCTTCGAGCATCCTGATCGTCATATCCATGTCTCTGCTGCCATCATCAATTCCCGGCAAAATGTGTGTGTGAAAATCTATCAAAATAAACGTTCCTTTTTCTTTTACTGACACGTATCGCGGAGACAACTATCGCTGTCTCCGCGATATCAGTTGTACAACTGCTCATCATTGAGCTTAAGAGCATGGCTTACTTCACGGTAGCCGTCTTTGCTCCACTGCGGCATCCAAGATAGCCGTTTCTGACAGGACGAATCTTGAAATACCATTTGCCTTTGGTCAGCTTGTAGATGGTTACCTTATTCTTGGTTCCACCCTTGACATATTTAGTCTTCCAGGTCTTGCCGTCCTTTGAATACAGAATCTGGTATCCTGTAGCCTTCTTGGCTCTCGCCCATGTGACGGTAGCTTTCTTTGAGCCTCTCTTCACCGAACGGATGTATGTGTACTTCATCCATCTCATGTTCGTGGTGCTAGCCTTCGTGGTGGATGCCTTGCCTAAGGTCTTGCCATTCTTAGCAAGGGCCTTGACTGTGATCTTGTAACATGTACCAGCCTTAATACCTGTAATGGTGCAGCTAGTGCCCTTCACGCCTTTCTTTTTCAGCACACCGTTTACGTAAACGTTGTACTTAATGGCGTTGGTAACCTTAGCCCACTTGACGGTGCAGGATCTCTTAGAAAATACCTGACTTGAAGTAACACTCTTGGTTACTCCTACCTGGCTGCTTGTTCCAGCGAAAACACACGCTCCTGAAGAGATGATAAGCGCTGCAGCAACTACGAATACTACCATCTTCTTTAAGATTTTCTTGCCCATTGGTCCGTTCCTCCTTTCCTCTAAAGATGTTTATAGCCAGCGGCTCCCGGGAGCCGCGGAACTATCTAACGTTACTTGCGGTGCTTTTTCTTTTCTCCGCCTCCGTAGTAATAATCGGAATAGTACTTGCCATAATGGCCGTACTTGCCATATCTCCCGTATTTACCATACTTGCCGTAGCCGCCCTTGCTCTCATCGACTCTGTTGAGGACGATGCCCAGAAGCGGACAGCCGGCTCTCTCCAGCTGGTGTACTGATTCTCTGACGACACCCTTCGGGGTGGCTGCGCTGCGCACACAGAGAATCGCTCCATCACACATGTTGCCGATTCTCTCGCCGTCAGATACGATGCCCAGCGGCGGCGCATCGACGAAGACATATCTGTATCTCTTAGCCAGCGCATCGAGGAGCTCTTCGAACTTGTTCGTCTCCAGCAGCATGGACGGGTTGATGACATTCTCCACATTCGGCATGATATCGCCGAAACCATACTTGGTGTGCATGAGCACTTCGTTCAGTTCTGCATTGCCTGCCAGATAATGAGAAGTACCCTTCATCTCCTTGCCGTCTTCCCGCTTCATGTCGTACTTGGTGACCATGTTGGAGTTGCGCATATCCGCATCTACGAGGATCGCCTTCTCTCCGGCCTGAGCCATCTGATTCCAGAGGTTCAGGGTCAGGAAGGACTTGCCTTCGTTCGGCTCGGAACTGATGATCATGATCCTGCGCACATCGCTGCCCAGAAATGAGATGTTGATCCTCAATCTGTTGATGGCTTCTTCTATTGAATACGGCAGCTGTGGGGTCAGACCGAATTGCATATTGTTATCTTTGTAATAGTAGTTATCCACGGCGTTTCCTCCTGCCTTTGCGTTTGACTTTGTCGCTATCGGATGCGAGGCCTTCGATCTTGCCCTCCGGTATTGTGGTGAGCGGCATGACGCCGAACTCTCTCTCTATATCCTCCGCCGATCTGAAGGTGTCATCTCTCAGGAACTGGACGGTGAAGATGGCCAGCATCAAGAGGGTCGCGAGCAGCGCGCCAATCACGGTGTTCTTCGTCAGGCTCGGGGAGCTCTTGTTAACCGGCACGATGGCGTATTCTGCAATATGCGGCGCTGGTGTTTCCATGAGCTTCGGCAGCTCGCTGACACCTTTATCCGCCAGTGAGTTGGCAATCACCATGGCCTCTTTTGGATCCGGACTTGTGATATCGATCTGGATGATTCTGGTCTCATTCACAACGGAGAGGCCCATCATACTAACGAGCTGATTGTAGCTGTATTGGAGGTTCTGCTCCTGGATGACGCCTTCGACGATCGGTCTGGTCTTCAGCAGTTCCACGTAGTCGCCGGACAGGGACTGACCGATGTTCAGGTCTGTCAGGTCGACGACGGACTGAGAAGAAGAGTTGACCATGTACATCTTGGCGGTAGCCGTGTATTTCGGTGTGATGATGAAAGCGGTAATGAGCCCGGCAATCAATGCGCCGATGATGAAGGCGCACACGATCCACCAGATTTTGCTCATGAAGTATCCGAAGAGTTCGAGCAAGTCGATTTCCATCTCTTCGTTTCTTGTGTCTTTCAGTTCGATATCCGTATTCTGATTCATGGTTATTGCTGTTCCTTGATATTCATAATCTTCTTATAGCAAGCGAGGATGGACTCATCGTCCACATAGAATTCCTCGTGGTAGTCTTCTTTCTTCAGGCCTTCTTCCAAGGTGTCGCCCATCTTGGTCGTGCCGGTGAAGTGCATGATGCCGAGTGCCTCGTACTCCAGGAGCTGGTTGGTCAGTCTGGAGAAGTCCTTCCCGGATCCAGTGGTGTGGATCTTGCCATCCAGTTCACTGTACAGGTCGTTGATGTAGTTCGGGTTCTCCCGCAGCTGGTTCATGACCAGGTTGTAGGCTTTCTGCATGTACTGGGTTTGGCGGGCCATACGCTCGGCGTTGGTGCCTTTGCCGACGTTCATGCGGGCTCTGACGAACTTCTCGGCCTGTTCGTCATCCAGCAGAACATGGGCTCCCTTGACGAAGGCCGGGTCTATGTTGGTCATATCCGTTTCGATGTCGACTTCTACACCGCCGATGGCATGGTTAACGGCTCCGATCTCCGTCATCTCCAAAGAGTAGATGTTCTCGATGTACAAGTCTCCCAGGAGGGTCGTCACTGCTTCTGCTGTATATTCATTTCGCTCGTCCGCATCTCTGCCGTACCAGTGGGAGATGCAGAGCTGCATCTTCTGGAGGTCTTCGGCGTTGCCTGTTTCATCGGGCACTGCCATTTCAACCATGCTGTTCCGGTCCATCTGCAGGAAGGCGAACTTCTTCGTCGTGTTGTCCACCAGGAGGAGGGTTATGAAGTCTGCCAGCTCTCCGCTGTACATCTCGCCCTCATCGATGCCGCCGGAATCAGTACCGATGATCAGGTACGTGTCCAGGTTATCCTTGGTAACGTACAGTTTGTCATTCAGACCGAACTCTGTGGTCTCGATCTTGCCGTCGCCCCACTCGCCGGTGTCGCCGAACTGGACGTCCTTAATTCCCAGCTTCTCTGCGAACTGAAGTCCTGCGATGAACAGGGCCAGCAGCGCGGCTGCAATGATGAGCGCTATGATGATTTTTCTTTTTCCCCTGCGGTTTCTTCTCATTCTGTCAGTGTCGAATTGCTTCTCCTCTGGATTATTGGTACCTTAAAATGGCGCACGTATAAAATGGCACGATACCCCCCCATTTACATGAGGTTCGTTCGAGCCTTCCTTTGATGCGATTTCTTACATATATAGGTGTGTTTTGTATACAAGATTGTATCTTTAAAACTGACATGTGTCAATTCGTACAAACATATTTGTAATAATTCGCACATTATTTGTACAATTCCGCCTTTTAAAACGTCAACTTAAAATATCCTTTTGATAATGCAAGTAAGGGAACCCTGGTGTAGAATAATTATAATCAATTAGAACTGCACAGTATGAATGTGCGAATGTTTAGGGATGTATGGGGAGTATATTGGGCGGTCCTATCACCCCCCCAATAAGAGAGAAATGACTTCAGAAAGAATCAAAACATTACGGGAGCGCAAGGGTCTGACACAATCCACTTTGGCTAGAATGATCGGCATCACCCGTTCTAGTGTGAATGCCTGGGAGATGGGTATTTCTACACCATCGACAAAGTATCTGGTTGACCTAGCTAAGATTTTTCATGTGTCCACTGACTATCTGTTGGGTTTGGAAGCAACCTCGTCCATCAATACGGACGGATTAAGTGAAGAAGACATCCTCGCTGTACACATGCTTGTGGAACAGCTAAGAAAAAAGAACCAATAAAAAAGATGCGGCTGCGCGCCGCATCTTCTCATTTCTATATCTGTCAGTCATCGTCGTCATCTGACGGCTTTGACGGTTTGCTGCTCTGGGCAGCCTTCTCAGCAGCTTCTTTGGCTGCTTTTTCTTCTGCCGCCTTCTTCTCAGCGGCACGGAGTTCATCCCGGTATCCTGTCAGCAGAGCAAGGTTCTCCTTCTCGTAGTCGTTAAGCCATGCGTTGTCGAACTTGTCCGGCTCATACATCGGTGTATACCATTCGAATTCTCGGAAGAGTTTGTCGTAATACTCATTACCGAAGATCCATCCGTGGCGGGCGTAGATTTCATTGATCGCCTGCTGGACGGTATCCGGATTCCCGTTGGTGCTGTAAACGACGTCTGCTCTGCTCAATTCCTCGCTGTCGCTCTGCGGCAGGATGAAGTCATCGTAATACGCGTGGTAGGCGTGCGGATCGTAAGCCAGATCCTTTCCGATCTCCAGACCCTTGACTTCATAGGTCGTCGGTTTCGCTGTTAGTTTCAACTCCGCTTCCTCTGCCAGATTCTCATCGTATGTGATCGTGATATTTACAACATCGCCATTAGACAATTTATCTGTTTTGTCCGGTGTGTATTTGACGGTATCGAGGACCTTGGAGAAAGCTTCCTTGTCGACATCGAATTCGACCGTGTCCAGCCAGGCATCTTCCTTGGCGGCGTCAATCTGCGGCATGAGGGCCATCTCGCCATATCCATCATAGCCGATGACATTCGGTTCATTCATGAGTGAATTCAGATCCGCTTCATAGGTTTTGTCGCCACCAAAAAGGAAATATGCTGCGACTGCGATGGCAGCGGCAAGCAATACCAATGCAACGACGATCACTGCGCTCGGGATGCGCTTCTTCGGCGCTGCTGCCGTTGCCTTTGCATCGTCGTCCTCTTCATCATAATCATCGTAGTCGTCGAAGTCATCGGACGCGTCGTACTGCTCTGTTTCCTCGTCGTCCTCTTCGTCGGCATCCTCATCGTTGGAGTAGAATGTATACTCGGAAGCGATTTCATCTGCCTTCATGAAGTCGCGAGCCCACTTGAGGTGGTTTTCATCCGGCAGCGCATCGAGGGCATCAAAACCATACTCCGGCTTCTTGCCTGTCTCCGGGTCCAGTTCCGCGTCAGGATTGTTGTAGAATCCCCACTCCGAGTAGGAGCGGATTGCTTCGGTGGCGACGTCGGTCCCGATTTTGGACATGGTGAAAACAGGCGGTACGTGTATCGCCTTGGTGCCGCAATAGCCGCAATAATTCAGATCGTTATCAATTTCGCTGCCACAATGAATGCATTTCATGACGTGCTACCCCTAATGATTAATGATGATTCTTTCCCGAATATGATTTTATCATGGGGATGCGTCAAATATGGCTAGCTTAAGGAATTTAAAGATAACTAAAGAGAAGCCATAAAAAAGAAGCAGCCTTTGGCTACTTCCACAGATAGGTGTTGACTTTTTTTCTCGTGCGCTGGAGCGCATTATCGACGGATTTGCTGCTTTTGCCCAGTCGCTCGGCGATTTGGCTGGAGGTGAATCCCTTGATGTACTCGCTTAAGACCTTCATCTCAAGATCGCTGAATACATTATCGCCGTTGTTGAGAATGTAGTAGGCGACGTCTTTGATGATGAGCATCTCGTCAGGGCTGTCCGCTGGATTGGTGCTCAGGGTATCACCAAGTGTGATCTCCTGCTGATCCGCGCCGGAAGACGCATCGGCACTGACGGGTTTGTTCAAAGATACGGACGTGTTCAAAGGTTTATGCTTGATCCGGTCCGCGGAACGGATGGCGCTGATGATCTGGTTGGTGACGCATCTCTCTGCGTAGGTCCCGAAGCTGGCGTTCTTATCGGCATCATAACTGCGCACGGCTTTGAGCAGTCCAATCATTCCTTCCTGGACCACATCCTCCGCGTCTGCGCCCGCCATGAAATAGACCCTTGCCTTTTTGTAGACGATCCCTGAGTAATTTCTGATCAGGGTCTCCTCGGCAAGCGCGTCCCCAGCCTGGGCTTCCGCCGCAAGCTGTATCTCCGGGTTTTCGATTGAGTTGATGAGTTCTTTTTTCAGCATGTTTTGTGTTGGTGCGTTTGGGTGGTGTGCTCGGGTTGGTGCTGCGTCAGAGGCGCTGCTTGACCACTTCGTACATGGCGATGGCCGCTGCATTGGATGCGTTGAGGGAGTTCACATGTCCCTTCATCGGAATGCTGATGACGAAGTCGCACTTCTCTCGAACCAGACGGTTGATGCCGAACCCTTCACTGCCGATGACGATGGCGCACGGCCCGGTCATATCCTGATCGTACAGGAGAGTGTCGCCCATGTCGCAGGCGTAGATCCAGACGCCCTGGTTCTTCAGTTCATCGATGGTCCTGCCGATGTTGGTCACTCTGGCGCAGAGCATATGTTCCGCCGCACCTGCGCTCGTCTTGAGCACGGTTTCGTTGACCGACACGCTGCGGCGCTTCGGAATGATGATTCCATGGGCTCCGGCGCATTCCGCTGTACGCATAATGGCACCCAGATTGTGCGGATCCTCCAGTCCATCCAGGATGATGATGAACGGTTTCTCGTCGCGCTGCGCAGCGAGCTGTAGGATGTCATCCACCTCACAATAGGAATAGTCTGATGCCGTGGCAATGACGCCCTGGCAGTTGACTTTCGCTCCATCCAGCAGTTTGTCCATAAAGGCTTTGTCGCTGTGGTAGACAGGAATCTTCGCTTCCTTTGCCTTTGCGATAATCTGTTTAACGGAGCCCGATTGATGGGCTCCGGCTTCCAGTTTCTGAATATTGATTTTTTCGATTTCGCGGCCGGACTTGAGAGCTTCCAGCACCGCGTTTCTTCCTGCTATGATTTCGGACATGTTGATCTCCGTCTGCTGCTTACCTTATTCGCCGCGCTCGTATTTTCTGAAGGTATACTTGATGCCGGTTGTTTCATCCGTCTGCACGTCTGATTCCCAGGTGACCACGAAACCCTTCTCCTCCAGGTTCGGGAAGAATCTGTCGGCATCGAAAGCTTCGTCGATTCTCGTCACATAGAAGGCGTCACAGTCCTCAAAGAAGAGCTCGTAAATGGATGCGCCGCCGCAAATGAAGACTGCCTCTGACGGATCCTCTCCTCGTTCTGCGGCTGCCGCTTCATACTCTGCCGCCAGCGCGAGGACTTCGTCCTTCGTGTGGCAGATGTCACAGGCGAACCCTTCTCTTGGTTCCACACTGTAGCTTAGATCATCGCTGAGCACGATGTGGTTTCTCTTCGGCAATGGCCTTGATCCCGGAAGAGATTCCAGTGTTCTCTGTCCGAAGATGACACACTTGCCCAGTGTTTTTTTCTTATAGTATTTGAGGTCGCCCGGCAGATGGACCAGAAGGTCGTTGTTTTTGCCGATGCCCCAGTTTCTGTCTGTTGCTACAATCGCGTTCACGTTTGTCTCCTTATCTATTCCACAGAGCGCATGACTGGCAGTCATGAGGTCAGGGGTTCATCCCTGACTATACCGCGATCGGGATGTTCTTGATCTGCGGATTCTTCTTGTAGTCTTTGATGATGATATCGTCGGTTGTGAAATCGTAGAAATCTTTGATCTCCGGATTCAGGCTGAACTTCGGCGCCGGATACTGCGGGCGCTCGATCATCTCGCGGATGATGTCCACATGCCTGTCGTAGATGTGGGCGTCGGATATCACGTGCACCAGTTCTCCCGGAAGCATATCGTTGACCTGCGCCAGCATGTAGATCAGCACCGCATACTGCACCACATTCCAGTTGTTCGCCGCCAGGATGTCCTGGGAGCGCTGGTTCAGGATACCGTTCAGAACGAAACGGCCGCTGCCGCCTTTGCCCTCGGCGCCGCCGCCTTCTTCGCGGGTGACGTTGAAGGTCATGCTGTACGCGCACGGCTCCAGTCCCATCTCGCGGAGATCCGCGAAGTTATACATGTTGGTCATGATACGTCTGGAATAGGGCGTGTTCTTCAGCTGCCAGAGCACGTTGTCCACCTGGTCCATCTCGCCCTGGGCGAAGTTGTACTTCTGGGCCATCTGGTAGCCGTAGGCTTTGCCGATCGTTCCTTCTTCGTTGGCCCATTCATCCCAGATACCGCTCTTCAGATCCGCTGTTTTGTTGGACTTCTTCTGCCAGATCCACAGCATCTCATCGACTGCGCTCTTGATGTAGGTCGGGCGCAGTGTCAGGGCCGGAAACTCTTCCTGCAGGTTGTACCTGTTGACCACGCCGAACTGCTTGATGGTGTGGGCCGGCGTTCCGTCTTCCCATCTGGCGCGGACTGTCTGTCCCTCCGTGGAGAATCCGTTATCCAGGATGTCCCTGCACATATTTACAAATAAAACATCTGCTTTACTCATGTTGCTGCCTTTCGTAGTGCGCTGCCTTTGCAGCTATATTCCTGTGGTCCAGAATCCGTGGCCCAGCAGGAAGTACTTTATGAACATACCAATCAGAGCCAGGACGATGATCACGATGCAGCCCAGTTCGAAGGAGTTGAGATTGCGAAGACCTTTCTCTTCTTTCTCCCCTGCTTCTTCACGGCGCCTGCGGTTGTCTTTTTCCCACTCGCGTCCTGTCTGATAGTAATCTGTGAGCCAGTCCTTGGACTTGTTTCTCACTTCTCTTTTTTTCTTATACTTGTTTGCCATCTGTAATCTCCACCGCCTTATACATGGCCCAAGTCAATCTGTCTTCTTCCCCGGCCAGGTACAGATACCCGATAAACGCTTCAAATCCCGTGGCCCATTTGTAGGTCAGCGGATCGGCGTTCTTCGCCTTGGATCTGAATTTGTGATTCCGCGCCCGCTTCACGAGGCTCTTCTCATCTTCTGAGAGTTTCTCGAACATGCCCCGGATCGCTGCCGCCTGTGCATGGGCGTTCACATATCCCGTGACGGTCCTGTGCAGACCGGAGGCTTTGTGCCTGCCGCTCTCCAGCACCAGTTCGCGAACGAAAAGCTCATACACGGCATCGCCCACATAGGCGAGCACGTCTGTATTCAGCTGTTTTACTTCTGCTAGATCCATGAGCGACCTGTTACTTTCTGATGACCTGCACTCCCTGCGGAGTATCTTTCAGTGTAATGCCCTGTGCTGCCAGCTGATCTCTGATCTCATCTGCGCGGGCGTAGTTCTTCGCCTTACGTGCCTCCTGGCGTTCATCGATCAGTGCCTGGATCTCAGGCTCGATTTCCACTTTCTCTTCCACTTCCTGCTGGAGCAGTCCGAGGACGGTAGCCAGTTCCATGAGCACATCCATTGCTGCCTTTGCGAAAGCTTTCGTGGCGTTCGGACCTGCTGCAGTATTGATCGCCGTTACGAGTTCGAAGACTGCTGAAATGGCGTCGGCTGTGTTGAGGTCATCATCCATCGCCTCGATGAACTTCTGTCTGTACTGATCGAATCCTTCCACTGCCTCTGCTTCTGCTGCTGTCATGTCGCCGTCCGCGCCGTTGGCCATCAGGTGCTTGAGGTTTGACTTGGCGTTGCGCATTCTCTTCAGACCATTCTGGGACTGCTGCAGGATCTCAGGGTTGAAATCGATCGGTCCTCTGTACTGTCCGCTCAGGATCAGGAAACGCAGGACTTCTCCGTCGTACTGTGAGAGCAGATCGCGCACGGTCTTGAAGTTGCCGAGAGACTTGCTCATCTTCACGCCGTCAATATTGATGTATCCATTGTGCATCCAGTAGTTGGCGAACTGCTTGCCGTTGTGCGCCTCTGACTGGGCGATTTCATTTTCATGATGCGGGAACTGAAGGTCTTCGCCGCCTGCGTGGATGTCCAGGGTGTCTCCCAGGTACTTCTTGGACATAGCGGAGCACTCGATGTGCCAGCCAGGTCTGCCCATGCCCCAAGGGGATTCCCAGGCGATTTCAGAGTCTTCCTTACGGGCCTTCCAAAGTGCGAAGTCCAGCGGATCTTCCTTCTTCTCATCATCGGCGGAGCTGGTTCTCTCGCTGGCACCGAGACGCAGTTCATCGACGTTCTTGCCTGACAGCTTGCCGTAACCATCGAACATTCTCGTTCTGTAGTAAACGTCGCCGTCTACTTCGTAAGCGTAGCCTTTGTCGATGAGATCCTGCACGAATTTGATGATGTCGTCCATGGTCTCCGTAACTTTCGGATGAACGGTCGCCTTCCTGACATTCAGTGCAGCCGCATCCTTGTAGTACTCTTCGATGTACTTCTCAGAAATCTCTCCGGCGCTGACGCCTTCCTCCTTCGCACGGTTGATGATCTTGTCGTCCACATCTGTAAAGTTCTGCACGAACTTCACCTTGTAACCTCTGTACTCCAGATACTTTCTCATGGTATCGAATACGACGAAAGGTCTGGCGTTTCCGATGTGGAAGTAGTTGTATACGGTAGGACCGCAGACATACATTTTGACTTTGCCTTCCTCCTGCGGTACGAACTCTTCTTTTCTTCTTGTCAGTGTGTTGTAAATTCTCATTCTGTCCTCCCAAGCCATGTTGCTTTGGCTTTTATTGTTTGTAGTCTCTATCTTCTTGCTTTATCTTTCGTTTGCTGTCTTGTCTGCTTCCGCCAGATCTTTCCCGTGGAAATCTGATCCTCTGGTGATGTGAAGGTGATACTTCTCCGCCATTTCGACGAAGCGCATGGACTGCTCGAAGTTCTGATCAGGGTGGAAACACTCGAGTCCTTTGAGCCCCTGCTTCTTGAGTCTTCCGATGATCATGTCCATGTTCTTGAAGAACTCTTCGCTTCCCGGGCGGCCTACGCCGCGGGTCTGGATCGGATGGGCGAGCACCGGCATGCCACCGGCCTGCTTGATCACATCTATGGCTTCACGGGCAAGGGGCTTGACTTTCCTGATGGCGCGGCACTTCTTGCTGCCCAGGATGTCCTTCCCAAAAGCCTGCCGCGGATCGTCTATGTAGCCTTTGCTTACCATTGCCCGGGCTATGATCGGTTTGCCGATGAACTCGTTCTTGCCGTATTCAATGTCATCCTTCGTCAGCTCGTAACCCATTTCGCTCAGGGCTTTGAAGAGCTGCTCGTTTCTCTCCTTGCGCCGCTCCACCATGGCGCTGAGAAACTCTTTCAGTTCTTTGTTCTCCTCGTCGATGTAGTAGCCGAGCATGTGAAGGCCTGTCCCTTCCTCTGTGACTACCGCGATCTCGATGCCGGGAACAAAACGGATGCCGACCGCTTCTGCCGCGATTCTGGCCTCCGCGATTCCATTGGTGTTGTCGTGGTCCGTAATGGCTATGATGTCGTACTCCAGTTCGGCGGCGCGTCTGATGATCTGTGTCGGCGTCGCTTCCCCGTCCGATGCTGTTGTATGGATATGGAAATCTACTTTATAATCATTCAAAAGTCAAAACTCCATCTTCTATCTTCTCTATGACTGCAAGGGATTCTACTCTATACCCCATGCTGCGCAGTCTCTCGGAACCTCCCTGGAAGCCCTTCTCGATGACTGCGCCGACTCCGACGACCTCCGCGCCCGCTTCTGTTGCAATCTGCGCGAGTGCTGCTGCCGCTTCACCGCTGGCCATGAAATCGTCGATGATGAGCACCTTGTCTCCTTCTTTGAGGAACTTCTTGGCGACCTTCAGCTTGGAGATCGTACCCTTGGTGAAGGACTTCGCTTCGGCTTCGTAGAAGCCTTCGTTCATGGTGCTCGGTGCTGCTTTCTTCGCAAAGACAACAGGCGGATATCCGAACAGCGGCGCTGCCATACACGCAATGGCGATTCCGCTGGCTTCTACGGTGAGGATCTTGTCCACTTCGATATCGTCGAATCTTCTCTTGAACTCCTCGCCGATTTCCTCCAGGAATTTCACGTCGATCTGGTGGTTGAGAAAACCATCAACTTTCACGATCTCAGTCCCAATCGCTTCGCCTTCTGTCAGGATTTTTTCTTTTAGTGATTCCATGCTGCTGCCTCCAGTGGATTAATAAAGTACGCGACACAACTGCGCCGCGTACTCAGAATCTATTTCTCTGTCTTTGCTGTCTTACTGTTCATTTTTGAAAAGTGCTTCGAGGCTGTCGAATGAGATTTCCTCTGCCGGCGCAGCTTCTGCAACTTTCTCTGCGCCTTCGTCGATCAGGTCATCGAATGAGATCTCATCGAGCATTGCGTCTACATCTTCAGCGGCTCCAGCTGCTTTCTCGCCGAGGTCCTCAGTTGGAAGATCATCTGCCAGAGCATCCATGCTTGCCAGCAGTTCTTCCACAGTTGCCTCATGCTCTGCTGCAGGCGCTGCTTCTGCTGCTGGTGCTTCTACCGGTGCATCGGAGAGCGCTTCTTCGATTGCTGCAACTTCATTCTCTGCCTTCGGAGCGTCTGCGAAAAGTTCATCCTTGAAGAATGCATCTGCAAAGAGGTCTTCCGCTGGTGCTTCTGCTGCTGGTTCTGCCGGTGCTTCGACTGGCTCTTCTGCAGGGGCTTCTACCGGTTCCTCAGGAAGCTCTTCAATGACTGGCTCCTCAAATGCTAACGGCTCTTCTACAGGAGCTGCTTCAACAGGTTCTTCCGGAAGTTCGATCTCAGCGAACTCTTCTACTTCGATGTCTGCTGTTGGTACTTCAACGGCTGTTTCGTCTTCGTCAACTTCCCAGTCTACGGAAGGTGCTATCTCTTCGGTCTGTGCCTTCAGGCTGTCCAGTCTTGCAGATGTTCTGAGAATGTCGGTTCTGATCTCAGCGAATTCGTCTTCCATCGCTGCAACCTGCTGTCTGTACTTGTTCTTTGTTGCTTCGAGTTTCTCTTTCTCAGCTTCCAGCTCAACCTTCATGGCAGCCTTCTCGGCGTCTGCAACTTCCTTGCTTGCCTTCAGATCAGCCAGGACGGAGTCTCTCTCCTTCTCGCTGTCGATGCGGAACTGTTCCATCTGCTCTTCCTGCTCCTGGATCTTTTCCTTACCGTTTCTGAGAATTTCATCGACTTCTGTCTTGGCCTGATTGATAATCTCATTGCTGCTCTTCTTCGCTTCGAGGATCAGGCTGACGTACAATTCATTGTTCTCGTCGTATTTCTGATATCTCTTAGTCAGTTCTGATATCTCAGCCTCATAGTTGTTCTCGAGCTCATCAATGTGCTCTTCGTAAAGGTTGCAAAGTTCCTGAATGCAACCGTAGACATCATCCTTGTCAAATCCACCATCAGAATCTTTCTTGATGTTCATTCCCTTCAGAAGTCCGATAACGGTCTCACGTCTTTTGTCTTTTAAAGCACTCTTATCCATATTGTTTGTTCCTCTTTAAACTGCAAAATAAACTGTATAATTACAAATAATCGCATTTTGATACATTATTATAACATTACAATATGGATTTGTCTTGTAAAATTTGCATTTTTTGTTTTCTTTTGTTATCATAGCTTCGGTGCATTTTTTAGTTTTTGAAGAATTACTGACTTATTATAGATAAAGCTCCTGACTACCAAATCAAAGCGGAGGATTTATGGAGTCGATCAAATTTAATGCGAAAGGACACAGCGTCGAGTTTTCCAAACGGACGCTGACGATAGATCACGAGGTATACTCTTATACGGGAATCAGCCAGGTCAAGCACTCCTCGGCGTACAAGGCCTTCCTGTTCCGCTACAAGGGCGAATGGGTAAAGCTGTTCTACGAGGATCCGCAGCAGGGCAAGACCATCGCGGCACTCTTTAAGAGAATCAATGCGATGAATGCCCGCCGTGCGATGCAGGCTCGCGCAACCCAGTCCATCGACACAGCTGCTATCGCAGCAGCGTTGGCTGGCGAGGATGTGACTGCGGAGAAGAAACCGGTGGTTGACGTCGCGAAGGTGGTTGAGTCTGAGAAGCCACTTGAGGCGGAGGCTGTTGTTGAGAAGCCGATTGGGGCTGTTGCTGAGAAGCCGGTTGGGGCTGTCGAGCCTAGGGCTGAGGCGGAGGCTGTTGAGCCGAAGGTTGAGGCTGAGGTTGAGAAGCCAGCTGAGGTTGTTGCTGAGAAGCCAGCTGAGGTTGAGGCGAAGGCGGAAGAAAAGCCGGCTGAGAAGCCTACCAAGAAACCGGCTAAGGAGAAAAAGCCGAAGTTCTGGTCCAGAAAAAAGAAGGCTGCGGAAGCAGAGAAAAAGCCTGCTGAGAAGCCGGTTGAGGAGCCTAAGGCTGAGGCTGAAGCAGAGAAACCTGTAGAGGTTGAGAAACCTGCTGAGCCTGCAGTGGCGGAAGCAGTCGCAGAGGAGCCAAAGGTTGAACCTGTTGCTGTAGAGGTTCCGGAAGAACCTGCAACAGTTGAGGCACCGACGATTGAGGTTCCTGAAGAGGAACTTCCTGAAGTAGCAGAACCGAAGCTCGAACTTCCTGAGGCGGAAGAAGCGGCAGCGGAAGTTGCGGCAGAGGTTGCTGAAGTCGCAGAAACTGCTGAGGCAACTGTAGAGGAAGCACCGGCAGAAGTAGCTGAAGCCGCAGAAACTGCTGAGGCAGAAAAACCGACAGAGACTGCTGTTGAGGCGGAAAAGCCGGAAGAAGCCGCTAAGGCTGAGGAACCTGCTGCTGAAACAGCGGAGGATGCAGCGAAGGCAGAAGAAGCGGCCCTCAAGAAGAGCAGACTGAAAAAAGCTCTTACAATTTTCGCTATTATTATTGCATTATTCGTAATTGCAGGTATAATATACTTCTTCACGATTGGCACTACCAATGACTCATCTCAGACGATCAATACTGATGAAACATACCAGTATAACGACATCGATGAGCTCATAGAGGAGATGCAAGAATAGTCGTGAAGCGCAGGAGTTGATCTCCTATGCGAGCCACTGTAGCTCATTCGGCAGAGCAGCGCATTCGTAACGCGCAGGTGGCCGGTTCGATCCCGGCCAGTGGCTCCATCTGGGGCATTGGCGCAGCTGGGAGCGCGCATGACTGGCAGTCATGAGGTCAGGGGTTCGAGCCCCCTATGCTCCACCAGAAGGACCCGTTGGAATACCAACGGGTTTTTTCTTTGACTGTTTGAGACGCCATGATAAAATGGGTAAAAAATACAAACGAGGAAATGAAACATGGAACTGATCGTTAAACAAGGAAGGCCGGAGGATTTCGATAAGCGGCCGGAAAAAGAACAGCGCATCTATGAGTTTTTGGACGAACTGGGAATTGACTATGTGTACCTTGATCACCAAGAGGAATTCTCAATGGGTGATGCGGCTGAGGCGGATGAGGCCATCGGCGTGGTCGGCGCGAAGAACGTATTCCTCAGGGATAAAAAGCGCCGCAATTACTTTCTCATTCTAGTAAACGGAACGAAGAGAATCGACCTGAAGCAGATCAGTGAATTGACTGGTGTTAAAAAGCTGACTTTCTGTCATGAAGATGATCTGGATGATGTGCTCGGTCTGACGCCTGGTGCTGTAACTCCCCTTGGATTGTTGAATGATCCGGAGGGACGTGTGCAACTGATTATCGATGAGTCCCTTCGGGACGAAGAACTCTTTGCCATGCACCCTTGCGTCAACACCGTTACCATTCGAATGTCCAATCAGGACTTTATGAACATTGTCATTCCGGCAATGGGCCATGAGCCGATCTTTGTTGCACTTTAGCAGAACTATTAATACTAATATTTTATACAGAGAGGCTGTTGGCCTCTCTGTTTTTTCGGGTCGCCCTCTCCTGGGCGACCCGAGTCTGTTTCACCGCTCGCTTTCGCCTGATAGCTGGCCGCACGGCCGACAGTTACCGCCGGCGGCCAGCGGCGAGCTCGCGGGAACAGACTGGAGAATATGGCTGGACTGGTGTGCGTGGCGTATGGATAACATGCTGCAGGGCTGTGGACAGCAAAGCTGCCCACAGCCCTGCAGCAGTTACCCACAAGCCACGTGGAAATAAAAAAGCGCCGGGTTAATGACAATCAGGTTTACTGATAATGAATGAATTGAAACTAAATCAGTAAGCACTTACTGAAATAGATCATTATCTTGATTGTTCAGTATGGAACACCCAACTCTTTACTGAAAAGAATATTTGTTGAGTTTATTCAGTAAGAAGAAACAACAAACAAAGAATAGAGCATATTAATCTTACTGATTTTGCATGGTTTGATTCTGTATCGGTAACAGATTACTGATAATTATAAATTGCGTCTAAAAACGGTAAGAACAATTCGAGTTGTTGTTTCTATGTTTGTTGCTTTTGCATGAAGAACTTCTATTAAATTCCTTGACTGGTAATTATTTCCTTTGTATGATAGGGCAAAGGAGGGTTACGGGAATGGATGATTCGAAAAATGTGTGGACGGCGCGGAAATCTGTCATTAATTGCTCGGGGTTGGCGCAGCTAAATTTTCTGAAGATGCTTTCGGGGTCGATTCGGGAGTTGGTTGTAGCAGAGCAGACGCAAATCGATTTGATGAAGCAGGAGCTTGCCCTTCTCAGAGAGGCAAGTCTGAATCTGCATTGCAGCGGGGAAAACAGGAATTTCTACAGTTATGATAGGTCACGCGGAAAAGCCGTTGGAATTACAGGTGATTTGGATCTGGTGTACGAGCTGGCGAGGCGAGCTTTTCTGGAGAATCGGATACGAGCGATGGAGGATAATGCGCGTCGGCTTTTAAAGGTGGTGGAGTGTTCGGAGGGTCTGGTGCATGAGCGCATGCTACAGAAACGATTGGGCAGGTTTCAGCAGGCGGGATTGGATCTCAGCCGGATTTTGTTTACAAAGGAGCAGAACGAGTGGATTGATGCGCCTTATTCACCAAACCCGTATTATCCGGAAAACCGGCAGTATCCGACAGACGGTGGGATGCTGATGCGATCGAAGTCTGAGACGACAATAGGAAACTCGCTGGAAGCAATTGGCTGGCCCTACCGGTATGATGATCTGGTGATGATTCGTGGCGGACATGGTGGAGAGATGCCGCATCGAAGTAGTTATTACTCGGATTTTAAGGTGCCGAATGTGATTGGCGGGATTACCGTGCATGAACATTTCGGGGCGTTTCAAATTGATCAGTACTCGGATAATGCTTTGGTACGGCTGAATGACTATAGGAATTTCAGGGTTTATGAGCTGCCCAATCAGGCGGTGCGGCCAGAGGAATTTACCTGGTCGTTGGAGGCCGACTTGCGGGAGAAGTCGTTGATGCGGCAGATGATCCGGCGGATGTTGCTGCCGTGCGGAGTGTGAACAGCGAAGGTTGCCGCGCGGGGTGTGAGCGGCGGTTGCTGCTGGAGTGTGAGAGGTTGCTGCTGGAGTGAGAGAGAGGGATAGAAGATGGGAAATAAAAGAGCAGCACGCCTATGCGTGCCGCTTATTTATTGTGTCGCTTTGAAATGTCGAGGTGATGACTTATGCCTGGTAGGTGACTTCTCCATTCATCACGGTCATGCAGACTTTGACGTTGCGGAGTTCGTATGGGTCGACTTCGTAGAGGTTCTGGTCGAGGATGATGAAGTCGGCGTATTTGCCCGGTTCGATGGTGCCGAGTTTGTCGTCCATGCGGACTTGGTAGACGGCGGTTTCGGTGAAGCCTTTGATGAGTTCGTCCATCGGCAGGCGCTCTGATTCCGGTTGGAGGATCGGGGAATTCGGATCGCCCAGCATCTGGCGGGTGGTTGCGGTTTCGATGGAGTTGAGCGGCTGCGGGCCGTACTCATCACCAGGGAAGTCGCTGCCCAGACTCATCTTGGCGCCGCATTTGATAATGCTGTACATCGGGAACATGCGGTCTGCGCGTTTGCCGATGAGTTCATAAGCTGTCGGGTCTCCATAGTGCCATACGCCGGTGGTGTTAGCGATGACATCGTACTCGGCGAACTTCGGGATATCCTCTTCAAGCACGCACTGGGTGTGGGCGATGGTGATGATCGTATCGTCGTAACCAGCATCGCGGATTGCCTTTGCAGCAAGCAGATTCTCGTGGACGGTGTTGTCACCAATTCCATGGAGATGTACGTCGAAACCTTCTGACGCAGCCTTCACACAGATGTTGCGCAGGTCTTCACCGTAGATCAAAGGCATGACGAGTTCGTCGTGGCCTTCGAAAGGTTCCGTCATGCTGGCGCTGCAGGCTTCGACGATACCGTCGTTGATGATTTTGAAGGTGTTGTAACGCACCATGTCGGTGTCGTATTTGTCACGCATGTGGTTGAGATACCCTTCCCAAACGTCGGCTTCTTCCAGGCAGTTGATGTGGTTACTGCCGAAGATGCGCTGCTTCATTTGGCCGCTGGCAATCATCTCATCGAGCAGTTCTTCTGCCGGCTCTTTCAGATAAGGAATGAATCCGCAGTCGTCGATGGATGTGATGCCGTAGCTTGCAAAGTCATCGAAGATCTTCAGGAGGGTCTCCTTCGCTTCTTCGATAACGAAAGGCTGCAGGCCGAGAACGACCTGAGTGATCGGACCACTTTCGATCAGATGGCCGGTCGGATAGCCCGTCTCGTCGCGCTTGAAGAACTGGGTTCCGGGGATTGGATCCGGTGTGTTCTCGTCAATGCCGCAGGCTTTGAGCGCTGCTGTGTTTACAAAAGCTTCGTGGCCGGATGCGCCAACGAGGATGACCGGTTTGTCCGGACAGATCGCGTCGAGCATGTGCCGGTTCGGACCTTCCGTGCCGAACGAGGCTTCGGAATAACCGATGCCGAAGTACTTTTCTTTTTCCGGATGTGCTTCAATGTATGCTCTGGCGGTTTCGATCACGCCGGCGGCATCGGATTCAAAGTCGATGTTGATCTGTGACATCTGGAATGCCGAGGTGAATGGGTGCGCATGAGCGTCAGTGAACCCCGCCATGAGCATTTTACCGTCGAGGTCGACCAGGTCGTAGCCGGTGAAACGGCTCGGGTCGAACTCGTCGCCGACTTCCTCGATTTTGTTGCCGTTGATCACGACGTAATCTTTGAAGCCCTTATCTGCGCTAACTAGAACTTTTCCATTGTAATAAACTGCTTTCATGATGATTCCTCTGTTGTTATGATCCTTCTATTGCTTTGATCTCTATTGCTATGATTTCTTGCTGCTTACAGCAGCTCTTCTATGATCTCTTTCAGTGTGTCGTCGTTTCCGACATTGCCCGGGAAGATGATGTAGGCGATATCTTTGAAGCGATTGTCTTCCCTGCTCTTCCATACTGGCACGCCCGGTTTGATCTGACCGGCGACGGTTGCGCTCTTGATGCCCATGGCCTTCGTCGCAATATCGCTGGAGGTGATGCCGCCCTTGGCGATGATGAAGTCCGGGCGCTCCTGGAGTTTTTCGACGATGGTCTTGACGCCTTCTGAAATCTTGACGGATCGGGCGAGGATTTCTTCCTTCGAGTCGTCGTCGAAGCAAAGGCGTTCTCTCTTCGTGTAGATCAGAGCTGTCTTTCCCTGACGCATGGCTTCGTCTGCCTTGGCCGCCGCCTTGTTGATCTCGCGCGGGAAGTATACGTCGCAGCCGACGGTGTGCGAATTGAATTCGATGCACTCTACCTGCGGAATGGCTCTGGCGGCTTCGATCTGGCGGGTGGTCTTCTCCGTGTAGGAGCCGACCATGACGACGCCTCTGGTCTCGGCTTTGCCCGGGCACATGTCAGCTTTGGTGAGCAGAGGCTGGTCCGGCACGTCACCCAGAACTTTGACGATGGAGGCAGCGGTGCGGCCGATGAAGACCTTGCCGTTTCTGATTGCCTTCTTTAAGGCCTCTGCAAAGACTGCCAGGTCAGCGTAGTTCTCGGCGTTGACGATAACCTTGCCGAAGTCGTGCACCTGCATCAGTTTCGCTTCAATGCCGGCAACATCGCCGCTGCGGATCTCATCGAGCCCGATGGAGATCACATCGGAGGCTTTGTAGGCGCCGCCGGTTTTTTCTTCGATGTATTCTTTGAGGTTGGATTTCGTGTATCCGAACACTTCGTCGCGGGCAAACTCTGTTTCCGCTGCTGGAATCAGCTGGTCGCCATCCTTAACGTAGTGAATGTCATCAATGGTGAACCTGCCGCCTTCCAGGAAGAACGGGCAAAGGAATTCGCCGTCGACTTTGACGTCGGCTCCCTCTTCCAGGCAGTCGCGGATGACTTCCGTTTCGATCGGATAGTGGCCGCGCAGGGTGGAGTCGCTCCTGCTGATGACCATGAAGTCCCTGCCTGTACGCTTGGACGCCTCGATCAGGTTCTTCATGATTTCTTTATGGACCGCGATGGTCGTCTCTTTCGACATGGCGCGTGAGTTGGTCAGTACATAAAAGAGACCTTTTTCATCCTGCAGTCCTTTTTCGAGTTCCTCTGTCTCCCATGTGGTAAAGACGGTGATGTCGTGGACCGTCTGGGTTCCCGTCGGGTCATCGTCGAGAACGACGATCGTCTTGCCGATGTCCGCGGTTTCAGACGCGGCTTCGCCGCAGGCCGCGATGGCATCACAGTCAGCGGTTGCCTTCGTGGCTTGTGGTGCGGTGACTTTGCAGTCTGCCAGGGCTTCAAAGTACTTCACGAGTCCTGCGTGGTCGTCATTCAGATTGCCGTGTACATCCATCCACTGCATGATCTGGGACAGCTGTGCGGCGAGAGGCATTGGCACTTTCAGTTCCTTCGCCGTCGCCATGACGTTGTTGATGTCTTTCTGGTTGATGGAAATCTTGCCGCCCGGTTTGAAGTTGCGCTCGATCATCATCGGTGCTTTTGCATCAAGGACGGCGCTGCCCGCCAGTCCGCCTCTGATGGCTTCGTAGACTTTGCGCGGATCCGCGCCTGCTTTTGAGGCTAATACAAAAGCTTCGCCGACGGTCGCGATGGTCATGTTGACGATGGCCTGGTTGGCAAGTTTGGCGATGCTGCCGCAGCCGGAGTCTCCGACCAGGGTCCAGCTATCGCCCATGATTTCAAAGAACGGCACGAGTGCGTCGAAGTCTGACTGGCTTCCGCCGGCCATGATTGCCAGGGTTCCGTCGATGGCTTTTGGCTCTCCTCCACTGACCGGGGCGTCGACAAAACCGATGCCGAGTTCTGCGAGTTTCGCTTCACAAAATCTGGAATCCACTGGAGTGACGGAGCTCATGTCGCAGACAACGCGGCGCGCGCCCGAATTCGGGCATGCGGCGGTTGGCTGTGTGCTGTCTGCCGGCTGTGCAGTGCCGCATGTGGCTGCCGGTTTGAGCTGCAGCCCGTTCGCTCCGAACAGCACGTCTTTCACGATCTCACCGTTTGGAAGAATCGTGATGATGATGTCGCATTCACGGCCGATCGCAGCAAGGTCTGCTGCTTTTGCACCTGCGTCGGTAAGAACGCTGACTGCGGCTGGATCGATATCGTTGACGTACAGATCAACGCCGCCCTTGATAAGATTCAGCGCCATGGGACGTCCCATGATTCCGAGACCTATAAATCCAACTTTGTTCATAGTTTCTCCTTCTATGACAAAAGCAGCATGCAACTACATGCTACTTTCGTCATATTTGCTATTATCTGATTATGTTTTTATCGTACGGCATACCGCACTGGTCGCAGACACCTGTGAAGTAGTCCAGGGCCAGACGGTCGATGTCGACGGTGCGGAGTTCCGCTTTGATTCTTTCGATCTGGGCTCTTGCCAGGTCGTAGCTCTCCTTGACGGCTCTTGCGGAGAACTCGTCGAGTACAGAAACGTCGCCGTTGTATGTCTTGACGATGTGTGCTTCTTCCTCGATGAAGGCTTTCTCCATTGCCGCGAAGTCCGCCTTGACGCGCGGAGCCTGATCCTCAAAGCACAGGGAGAGATATCTCTCCAGCTCGATGAAGGTCCACCAGTTCTCTGACGGATCGTACATGTTGCCTGCACCGCTCATGGCAGGAGGCAGCTTGCCTGTGTTGAAGATCGGTCTGAAGATGGAGCAGCAAGGAGGAGCCATGGAAGTCCATGCGGTGAAGCGCAGTTCTTCCGGCGCGTCCTTTCTCAGCTCAGCGACCATGCTGGCCGAGGTGATGCATCCGTCCAGTCCGCCCGGATGGCAGCATACGGTTCCGATCTTAGGAATCGCAGGACTGAAGATGGTCTGCAGCGCAGGCACATCTTCATAGTGGTCTCTCAGGTTGTTCATCATCATAGGGACTGTGTACTTATCATGACGGTTCATGAGTTCCACGATACGTCCGTATCTGACGAAACCTTCGTCTTCGTCCCACATATGATCAGAAGGTGACCATGCGCGTGCCGGGTTGAACGGTTTGCCTTCCGCCCACCAGCCGTTTTCGACTGCGTTCTTGACTGCGTCTTTGCTGATCATGTCATATTCCTGGATGGAATAGCAGTTTCCGATGGCGCCGGTCTTCTCGATTTTTTTGCAGACCCAATCTCTCTGATGGGATTCAAACTGGTATGCCTCGTTTGGGTCAGCAATAATCAGATTCGTATTGAAGTATGGGATTCTGACGGTCGGGTCGCCGCCTGTTCCGTATGTCTCGAGGAGATCGACAACGCAGTCGATCGCCTCGCGGGCTGTCTTTGTACGCTCCAGAGTCAGTCTCAGGATGTCCATGCCGATGAGACCCCATCTGCGTTCCGGGATCTCCTTGCCGGAAACCTGCTCGTTGCCGATGACCAGACCCCACTCATTGATGCCGTGTTCGCAGCCAAAGAACGTGTCCAGCTTGGAGCCGATGACGCCATATGTATGTGCCACCTGCGGAACCTTGATGAAGCTGGTCTGTACCATCTCGCCGGGCTCGTGGTCTGCCGGCGGGAAGTATACGAGAGGCTGGGCTTCATTCAGAGGCCTGTCGCTGTTCTTGGCATAGATGATGTTGCCTGTAGCTGACGCAGGAGCTGCTGCGATCATGGAATCGCAGGATCTTGCGTGATTGTTTCTTTTCATGTTAGCTTAACCTCTTGAGTAGTTCTCTTCTTTTTCTACCTTGTTGCCGATCAGCAGGAATACCAGTCCGATGATCAGGCATACGATACCGCCAATGAGTGTTACGTTCATGAATGTATCGAAGATAGTCTCACTTCCGTAGAAATCGATGTAGTATGCAGGATCATCATACCAAGGCAGGAATACTCTGCCGATGAGGAACAGCACACCGATAAGAGCGAATGAGAATGCGATTCTTCTCGTATCGCCAACAGCGAATTTTGTTTTGAGGTTGATTGGATTCTTTTCCGGATCCTTCTTGAACAGACCGCCGAACATAGGCTTGAAGATCATGTATGCAACCGGACCTGAGCACATAGCCAGAAGTCCGCCTACGAAGTAGTCTGTTCCGTTGATGTAAAGTGCGATAAATGCAACTGCGATAGGGATAGCGCAGAAGATCATATTTCCGGTATCTCCGCCCAGCTTGATCTTGAAAGGTCTAGGAAGATCCGGCTCTTTCTTTCTCAGCACAATCTGTGAGATCAGGATCAGTGAGTAGAAGCCCATGTTCAGAAGTGCAACTGCAGTTACGAGCGCATCGAACTTCAGAGCGCAGAGCACGATGGATACCAGTGAAAGACCGATGATTGTAACGTATGGAGTTCCGAATCTCTTGCCAACCTTGCTCAGGAACTTCGGGAAGAGGTTGTCTTCTGCAACGATCCAGAAGTTTCTGGCGCCTGTTGCCAAGTATACGTTAAACATGGAGATATTTGACGCAAAGGCAACGGTTACGAACAGTACTGCAAATGCAGGCGCATACTGCAGTGCAACGTTGATGTAGGATACACCGTCGGATCCCCATGATTCCCACTGACCAACACTGCCGACACCGGCGATCGTCGGGATAACATATGTTCCGATGATGAGCGGCAGCGCCAGGATGATTCCTTTCGGGATGATCTGCGGATTCTCGAGCTCGCCTGCCAGGGATGACATGGTCTCATAACCAGCGTACATCCACATGCCGATGGCGATGGAAGCACCGATGCTGCTTACGACAGTCTGTCCTTCTGCAACGACCGGCTCGAACGGGCTGTAGTTCATGTGTGTGAATCCGATGACGGCGATTCCCGCGAAAGCAACAACAATGAACGCGGAAATGATCGTGCTGACAACAGCAACCTCTTTGACGCCGACCAGGTTGATAATCATGAAGATCAGGATGATGACTACCTTGAACATATAGCCTGTGACTGCTGACATGTGCAGATAAGAGGCAACGTAATCTCCTGCAAGTACTACGAATACTGCATTGTTGATGAAGATACCAACGTTCTTAAGCCAGCCCACCTGGAAGCCCCAGTACTCACCGAGACCTCTCTGAACCCATTTGTAGTATCCGCATTCTTCCGGGATCGCAGAACCCAGCTCACTTGATGAAAGTGCGATTGGGAATGCCCAGAACAGTGGGAGTACAAACAGCATGATGATTGTCATTCCCGGACCGGATGATGATACCATGTCTTCGATACCATAGGCTCCGGCTGCTGTCATCGCGTAGATCATTCCGATGACACCGAAAATGCCGATTTTGTTTTTCTTCAAACCATTATTTTCACTCATTGTTAATCATTGGTGTGAAAACACCCTCCTCCTTTCTGTTGTTCAAATAATGATAATGTTACATTTATTTCTTCAAGGACTTTGTCCATCGTAGAAGCGAGGTCGTTTCTGCAGGTCCGCTTGATCTCCTCAAAGTTTTCGGAGCTTGCAGTTTCGTATACGGCTGTGATGCCGACTTCCGAAAGGTCATGTGTGCCGTTCTTGTTTCTGCCGGTGATGACGATGACCGGAACATTGTGTCTCTTCGCTCTGGAAGCGACGCCGTAGACAGCTTTGCCGCTCATGCTCTGCATGTCGAAGCTGCCTTCTCCCGTGAAGACGCAGTCAGCATCTTCGAGCTGTTCGTCGAACTTGACCATATCCATGATGTATTCGATGCCGGGTTTCAGTTCTGCGCCCATAAACGCGACTGCACCTGCGCCCATGGCACCAGCTGCGCCGCCGCCCGGGATCGTGGAAACATCGATGCCCAGATCTTCCTGAATACGGGCTGCGAAGGTTCTGAGATTGTCATCGAGGAGTTTCACCTGTTCCTCGTTCGCGCCCTTCTGCGGTGCGTATACGTAAGCTGCCCCGTCCGGTCCGTACATGACTTTGTTGGTGTCGCACATACAGCAGATGCGGATACCTTCCAGGCGCTTATCGATTTCCGTTCTTGTTGCCTTTGCAACTTTATCCAAAGTGCTGCCGGTCGGTACGAATTGCGTGCCGTTATAATCGTAGAATTTCATGCCCAGAGCCGCTGCCATACCGCAGCCGGCGTCCGAAGTACAGCTCCCGCCCAGCCCGATGAGGATGGTTTTGGTGCCGTTATTGATGGCATGGGCGATGAGCTGTCCGACGCCGTAAGTGGATGCTTCGAGAGTATCCCTGCGTGTGTTGCTGATCATGCCGGCCACTGCTGCCATCTCAATGACAGCCGTATCACCGAAGCGTCCATAAAAGCCTTCGATGGTTTTTCCGTAGGCATCGCTTACCTTTATATTTACTTTTTCGCCCTTCTCCGCTCTGAGGAAACAATCGACTGTGCCTTCTCCGCCGTCTGCGATTGGAATCGTGATGATTTCGCAGTCCGGATCGTGCTTTTTGACGGCTTCGGCCATGATTTCGCTGACCTCTACCGATGTCATCGTCCCCTTAAAGGAGTCGGGAATAATAATAGATTTCTTCATAATTACACTTCTTTGCTTTGCTTGAATATAGTATACTGTTATAGAGCACTTAAAGATATGTGTCTTCTAACTGAATTGACGGGTATTTTTTAGTACATGTAATAAATGGAGGGCAAAACAATGAAACTGAGCACCGAAACGGTCCGCGCTCTGATCAACGAACTGCATTCTGTCATAGAATACAATCTCAACATCATGGATGAGGAGGGCATTATTATCTCCAGCACAGACCCCAGCAGAATTGGGCAGTTTCATGAGGCTGCACTCCTGATCATCAATGAGAACCTTCCTTCCCTTCTGGTTCACTATGACAATGAATACAGTGGCTGCAAGGAAGGCACCAACGTCCCTCTCATCGTTGATGATGAAATTATAGGCGTTGTCGGAATCACCGGCGATGTGAACGAGACATCAAAGTACGCGAATATTATCAAAAAGACAGCGGAGATTTTGCTCAAAGACTATGCGGCGCTTTCGGAGCAGACGCGGTTGGACGAAGCGCGCATGTCCTTTCTCAACAGCTGGCTCAACGGCGACATCTCAGACAGCAGCCGTGTAAAGAGAAAACTGGAACAGTATGGATGTGCCTCTTTTTCTACATTCCAGGTAGTCGTCATTGACAATATCAACGGCCACGATGTTGTCCGTTCTTTTCTGCGCGAGAAGGTAAAGCACGCCCGCACGGTCACGACGTGGAACAATTCCTACGGAACGATTATCGGAATGTTCCGCTCGTCCGAGGAAATCAAACGTTTTCTTGAGGACCTGCTTGCGGATATGCCTGACCGGGATGACTATTTCTTCGCCGTCGGCGACACTGTGGAAGACGAAAACCTGCTCAACAGATCTTACAACCACGCCTTCTCCCTGCTGCAGTTCGTAAAGACCCGCAGCAGATCCCTTGGTCTTAAGTACAGCGGTATTCAGCTCTATGAGGATCATATTCTGGATATCATCATGAACCAGATTCCTGCGGATACAAAAAAAGCTTTCACTGCATTCGTCTTCGATGATGTGGATCGTCATACGATCATGGATATTGTTCCGTTCATTCTCTCCTACTGCGAATGCAACGGTTCCATCAACGAAATCGCGCGAAAGCTCTTTATTCATAAAAATACGGTTCAGTACAAAATCAAACGCATCCGGGATCTGACTGGTCTGGATCTCCGTGTGAACCATGATATGATCCGCCTATACGCTGCTGCACAGTGGTTCCTCCTCACCCAGTGAGTCGCTTTCCTTCTTCTATACCAGCTTATACCTGCAATTCCGGAAGCTCGTGTCGAAAAGACAGATACTCTTGTAGGAACAGTACGTACATGAAGTTTTCGTCCATCCGCCCGACGAGGACTTCTCTTTTTTCGGTGCAATATCGATACGGCCGGACTGGATATCCCGACAGATGCTTCTGACATTGTCCATCGTAATATTGCAAAGCTCATCAAACTCATCCGGTGCGAGGAGGGCTCCGCTCTTCGGTGTCTTCAGCTCACCAGACGCCAGCTGCTGCAAAGGCAGTACTCTGCTCGTCTCCTTCGGCGCGATGGTTCCATCCATGGCTTTCAGAATCTGTTCATCGCCGACCATGATACCCTCCAGCCTACAGGCCTTCGCGATCCTGTCGTCAATGTTGTCGCCCAGGTCTTTGTTTCCGGAGATCGAATCTGCATTGTCATCCAGATCTTTGATCTTGAAGTAGAATACGCCTGCCGGTTTCAGATCTTCGCCGGCGCTGCTGTTTGCAGTTCCTGCTGCGTTCATGTAAACCATGAGCTGAAGCTTGTACCCTTCCCTGATTTGATCGAGGTTGATCTCATCGCTTCCGGTCTTATAGTCGATGACGCGGATCGCTTCGGCGGGTTCGGCAGTATCGGCAGATTCATCGGTGCCGTCGGTGCCGGAATCGTCAGTGTCGCTGCCGTCTGCCGGCGGTACGTCCATCACATCCAGTCGGTCGATGATACCGGAGAGCACGGCTTTCCTGCCGCTCTCGAGCTCGATTTCGATCGGCTTAAGTCTGGCGGCTCCATAGCCGAACGGCTCTTCGAAATACATCCGCGTTACGTTGCTTTTGCGCACCTGACCGATCATAGCCCATGCGATATCGGAACAGGTGCTGATGATCTGTTCCAGCTGCAGGCGGGCTTCGTTATCGCTCAGGTATACGCCTTCTCTATAGCTATTCGTCTCTTCTCTGATGATCTGATCGATCTGATTTCTGCATTCATCTTCTGTGATCGTCATCCAAGGGGACTGCGGATCTGTCACCGCATAGTGACCTGCTGCCGCCTCCTCCGCAAGCTTTGAGGAAAGCTTCTGGAGTGCCATGTGGAAGACGTCGCCTCTGGACTTTCCGGATGTTTCATAGCTGTCCGGCTCATCCGCTCTGAGGCCCTTCTCGATGAAGTACCGGAACGGGCAGCTGCTGTACACTTCCAGCCTGCTGGCGCTGACGTTGATGGAATCACGATCGCCGAAGTAGAGACTGTCCGCAAAGTCTTCCTCAAGCCGTTCCGCTCTGTTGTCGAAATCCAGTCCCTGCTGGATCTTCCGCACGCTGTCGGAATCTTTCGTGCGGTACCAGTTCATGGCAGCGAGCCACGCCTCGTCGATGCGTCCGTTCTCGATGAATCCCTGCATGGCGTCCGCCATATATGCGAGGGAGCCTTTGCGAGAAGCGATTTTCTCGGTGACTTCTTCCTTCCCCAGATCACCGAGCACCTGAACGCCGTCCATATCTGCGAGGACCGAGAAGACGCTTGACGGCGTGATGCTTCTGCCGTCCTGATCTGCCATGCTGCACATCACGATCAGCATATCAGATGGCAGCGAGAACATTCTGTAAATGGCAAGCTGCTCCTCCTGTCTGCGCACATCGTCCTTCTTGGCAATGCTGTATTTGAGCTGCTCCAGCCGTTCCAGTTCGCGCTCTGTCAGGAGGCCGCTGTCGCCGCTGCTCATCGGCAGTACGCCTTCGTTCGCTGCCGTAACAATGAGGACAGGGCACTTGCTGATTCTCGTTCTCTGCAGCGTGCCGAGCAGTACACTGTCTGTGCTCGTCGGTACAAGACCGATTTCCATTTCCCTTAAGCCTTCTGTCAGGATATCCTTCAGCTGTTTATTGCTGATGGTATCTTCACCGATGACTCTGATCACCTGCGTGAAAATTCCGCAGATCATATTCCAACTCTGCGCCGCTTCCGCTGCGCCCTCTGTCAGACCGAGTTCCTTCTGTCTGGTGATCAGCTCCTGGATCCGCTCCAGGATATTGAATTTTTCTTCCAGAAATCTGGTGACGCCGCGGATCTTTTCTTCCGCTGTGTTTCTGCGCCCGATCTCGTTCCGCGCCTCTTCCACGACACTGACGATGTAGTTGCGCATCTCATTGAGCCGTTCCAGATCCTCATCGTAGCGGCCTCCGCCGAAGCTGCCTTTGCCCGTCCAGGTGAACGCTTGCTTCCACTTGTTTCCGCGGATCTTCGCTTCATTCACATAGTTGTTCAGCAGCTCTTCATCCCTGCGGCTGAACCCCATGAGGCCTGCGCTGACCATTTCCATGACCGCGCTTCCGCTGAAACCATCGGAAATCACATCCAGGAACGACAGCAAAAACCGGACAACCGGCTGATGCAGCACCTTCCGCTTCCGATCTGCAAAGGCAGGAATACCCCACCGTTCAAAGGTCCGCAGCAAAACGCCGCCGCGCACATCCATATCGTTGCAGATGACGGCGATGTCTTTGTATCGGTAGCCTTGATCCCGGACGAGCTGCGTGATGCATGCGGCCGCTCTGTCTGCTTCCGCATAGATGTTCGACGCCTTGACGAGTGTGATATTTTCTGCCGGATTATCGTTCCAGATACTTTCTCTGCGGAGCGCTGCGGCATATTCCGGCGTCCCTGCAATCGGTTCTTTCTTCCACGGTACGCCTGCTGCGTCCGCTGTATTTGTGAGGCTGTTGATCACCATACCGGTCAGGCTGAAGAGGCCTTCTCCGCCGCCTGTCGTCAGCACTCTGGCGTCCTGCGGCGCCGCACCTGATGCACCTGCAGCTCCTGCCGCGGCCGCACCGGTCGCGCCTGCGGCATCTTCCCAGGTCATCACAACATTGACCTCACGCGCTGCTGCGAGAAGCCGCTGGATGACTTCCATATTGACCGGGGTGAATGTATCAAATCCTGTGATCCAGATGACAGATTTCCTGATCATCTCGGACTCCTCCATCAGTTTGCCGTAGAATCTGATGTAGTCCTCTGAGTCTGTAAATCTGTCCAGAATGGAATCTTCGTAGGCTTTGTAAATCGTATTGATATCCGAGAGCTTCAGCTGCAGGTAGCTGTCCGTCTCTCCTGCCGCCTGTTCGATATCTGATGCAGACACGCCATACCGCTTCATCTCGGAGATGAGCTGGTTGGTGTTTGAAACGAAGGTGCTCTTGCCCTTCATGGTTTTGTACACACTCAGCTCCCCGTCGTCCGCAAGTCTGTCGATCAGAACGGACAACAGCATCTGACGTCCGTATTTGTCGATGAGTTCCGGTTCTCTGCTGCCGGTTTCACTGATGACCTTGTGCCCGAGAGAAGAAAAATCGGCCACCATAAGATCGAGCAACGCACTGCGCCCATCCTTGCCTTGGAAGTAATCCAGGGCGTCACGTTCCATCTGGAGAGACGCCTGGTCCGGGACAATGATGATCGTCTGCTCGTCCGGATCAATGTGGTTGAATATGAACTTTTCCTTGTCGCAGGCTTCACCTGCATAGTATATGTTCAGCATACGTAAATTATAACCCGCAGAAGGTGCCCTCTCAAGCACGTCCTGCGGGTGATTTCTTTTTTGATTATTGTTTTTGTTGTCTTTGCACCGTCATCGGTCTTCTCGGAAGTATGGCAGTCCGAGACTTTCCGGCGGCTGATGCTCACGCTTGCGTCTCATGCTGGTGATGATCAGTACGATGATCGTTACAACGTACGGCAGCATCTTGTAGAGTTCCTTTGTAGCCATTCCCGCACCCGGAATGAACAGGTTCAGGATGTAGAGTCCGCCGAAGAGTATGGATCCGAAGATCGCAATGTTCGGCTTCCACAGCGTGAAGATAACGAGGGCGATCGCCAGCCATCCTCTGTCACCGAAGGCGTCGTTTGACCATACACCGTTGGCGTAGTCCATAACGTAGAACAGTCCGCCGAGTCCTGCGATCATGCAGCCGATGCAGATCGCGAAGTACTTATATTTCGTAACATCGATTCCGGCAGCGTCCGCCGTCGCAGGGTTTTCACCTACTGCACGAAGCTGCAGTCCGATGCGGGTCTTCGTCAGGATGAACGCTGTGACGATTGCAATGGCAACTGCCAGGTATGTCATGAATCCATAGGAAAGGAAAATCTTTCCGAAGGCGCCGCAGTCATTTGCAAACGGCAGTGCTTTTCTGAAGCACTTGCTTGTAGCAGAAAGTGCGATGGACGGAACGGAGGCTCCAGTCAGCTTCATCAGTGATCCGCCGAAGAAGTTTCCGAATCCGATTCCGAAGGTGGTCATCGCCAGACCTACTACGTTCTGATTTGCTCTCAGCGATACGGTCATGAATGCGAAGAGCAGTCCCATGATCAGTGAGCCCGCGAGGCAAGCCAGGAATGGTATCAGGATCGCTATGATCGGAACAACATGACCTCCGCAGCTCTGCTCGTAAATGAAGGAGCCGATGACGCCGCAGATCGCGCCGACATACATGACGCCCGGAATACCCAGGTTGAGGCTTCCTGCCTTCTCTGAAATTGTTTCGCCAGTACATCCGAAGAGGAGAGGCATTCCCTGCAGTATGGCTCTAGGAATAAAAGCAACTAGACTGAACATTATGCTTCCTCCTTTCCTGATGACTTTCTGAAGTGAAGTTTGTAGTTTATGAAGAACTCAACTCCTATGATGAAGAAGATGATGATTCCTGTCAGGATATCTCCGAAGGCTTCATTCAGTCCGAAGGACGTGGCGATTTCACTTGCGCCCTGTCCCATGAACACGATGAGCAAGCTGCACAGAATCATGACGATAACATTGAACTGTGCCAGCCAGGATACCATGATGCCTGTGAATCCCATGCCTCCGGCGAGGGTCGTTGTAATGGTGTGGTCGGAACCGGATACGATCAGCCAGCCTGCGAATCCGCAGATGCCGCCGGAGAGGATCAGTGTACGGATAATAACTTTATCGACGCTGATACCTACGTAAGTGGCTGTTCTCTGGCTCTCACCTACGACTGAGATCTCATAGCCGTGCTTACTGTATTTCAGATAAACATGCATGCCTATGGTGACGATCACAACGAAGCCGACGACCAGCGCGTAGCTGTTGGACCCGAGATACGGCAGCCATCCTGCCTGCGTCGCCTGATTGATGATACCGACGTGACCGGATCCCTTCGGCATCTCCCATTTGATGATGAAGTAAGCGACCAGCTGGATTGCTACGTAGTTCATCATCAGGGTGAACAGTGTCTCGTTGGTTCCCCACTTCGCCTTGAAGACGGCCGGGATGAACGCCCAGATTCCGCCGACGACGATCGCCGCGAAGAACATTACCAGGAGCAGCAGTCCGCTCGGAAGCTTGTCTCCCAGGTAAATCATGCAAAAGGCTGTCGCCCACGCTCCCATGAGAACCTGTCCTTCACCGCCCAGGTTCCAGAACTTCATTCTGTAGGCTGGCGTCAGGGCAATGGAAATCAGCAACAGGAGTGAAAGCTCTTTGAGTGTGACCCAAATTTTCCTGCTCGTTCCGAATGCGCCCATGAACATGGTGGAATAGATGTCGAACGGATTCATGTGGACTACCAGCATGATGATGATTCCGTCGACAACCAGTGCCGCTATAATCGCAAGTGCTCGGTATGTCCAGCTGTGCTTTCTGTCCAGATCCGCACGTCTGGAGAGCTTGACGAGGGGCTCTTTGATATGTTTATGCTTCTCTTTCATTTCCCGCCTCCTCATCTTCATCGTTTTCAAGAAGTTTCGCGACATTGATCTTAGCAATGTGATCGCCGCTGTACTTGGTCATCATAACGCCAAGCTCTTCTTTTGTCGTCGTGCGTGCATCGACGATTCCGCTGACTTTGCCTTCGCACAGAACGAGAATTCTGTCGCAAAGTTCAACGAGAACGTCCAGGTCTTCTCCTACGTATACAACGCCGACGCCCTTTTGTTTTTCCTCGGAGAGGATGTTGTAAATCGTATACGAGGTATTGATATCCAATCCTCTGACTGCGTAAGCTGTCATAAGGACTCTCGGTGCCAGGGAGATTTCTCTTCCGACCAGCACCTTCTGAACATTTCCTCCGGACAGTTTTCTGACCGGTGTATAGATGTTCGGTGTGGAGACCTCGAGTCTGTCTTTGATTTCCTCTGCCAGTTCACGAGGTTCTTTCTCTCTTGTGAAGATTCCTCTGCCTTCGTTGTAGGAACGCAGAAGCATGTTTCCTACCATGCCCATGTTTCCGACGAGGCCCATGCCCAGTCTGTCTTCCGGTACAAAGGCAAGAGAGATTCCCAGGTTCTTGATGTCGTTTACATCCTTGCCCAGGAGCTGGATCTCATCGTTGTTGTCGATGGCCCGGTACATGATGCTGCTTCCCGGTTCCGCCTTCTGAAGACCGGCGATGGCTTCGAGCAGTTCCTTCTGCCCGGCGCCTGCGATCCCGGCGATGCCGAGGATCTCGCCTGCTCTGATGTTGAAGGAAACATCATCAAGGGCCTTGATTCCGTATTTATTTAAGCAAGTCAGATGCTCGATCCTGACGAGGTCTTTCACGTTTACAGGATCTGTTCTGTCTATGTTGAGTTCGACTTTTTTGCCCACCATCATCTCTGTGAGAGAGCTTTCTGTTGCATCCTTCGTTGCAACTTCACCGATGTACTCGCCTTTGCGCAGAACGGCGACTCTGTCGGACAGCTCCAGTACTTCCTGCAGCTTGTGGGTGATGATGACGATGGTCCTGCCGTGATCCTTCATGGCTCTGAGGACGAAGAACAGCTTCTCGGTTTCCTGCGGCGTGAGTACTGCCGTAGGCTCATCGAGAATGAGAATCTGCGCGCCTCTGTAAAGCACCTTGATGATCTCGACTGTCTGCTTCTCCGATACAGACATTTCATATATCTTCTTGTTCAGATCGATTTCGAAGCCGTATCTGTCGACCGTTTCCTGAATGTCCTTCAGGATGGCCTTCTTGTCCAGCTTCATCTTGCCCTGCATGCCGAGGATGATGTTCTCAGCCGCGCTGAACACATCAACCAGCTTGAAGTGCTGATGGATCATTCCGATCTGATAATCAAAAGCATCCTGAGGGGATCTGATCACGGCTTCTTCGCCGTCGACAAAAATCTGTCCGCCGTCAGGAGCATAAATGCCTGCAAGCATATTCATAAGGGTCGTCTTACCGCTTCCGTTTTCGCCCAGAAGTGAGAGGATTTCCCCTTTATAAATATCCATGCTTACGTTGTTATTCGCTTTGATCGAACCGAATGTCTTGGTGACATTCCGCAGAGATATTGCTACTTCTCTGTTTTCAGGAGAGCTCAATGGCGCTCCTCCTTTCTGTTGTGTCTAAATAAGAAATCAGGAAAACCCCGGGTGTTCCGGGGCTTTCCCATAGTATATTGATTGCTTAGAATTTTGTATCGAGGAGCTCGATGCCGTCGATCTGAAGATCGAAGTAAGGAGCGGAACGGAACTTGGATTCCATGAATGCGCCGTCTTCGATAACGTTCGTGTCGCCCTTGAACTCAGGATCAGTATCTACGTCAGCGTCGTACTCTGTAACTTCCTTGCCATCAACTGTGAATGTGGAAGTGTCGAATACCTGCAGTGATCCGTCGATCAGCTTAGCCTTTGCTTCTTCGATTGCTTCTGCAGTTCCTTCTGCAGCAACGTTTTCGTTGATCTCAGTGAGCTGTACGGAACCTGTCTCGAGGTCACCAGTCCAGTCAGCTTCGATTGCTTCGCCGTTCTGAGCAGCCTGGATTGCATATTTATAGTAAGGTACCCAGTCGATTCTGGATGAAACGATGAATGTTTCAGGGCAGGACTCGATTGTGCTGCCGTTGTATGATACGTCAGGAACACCTGCGTTTTCGCATGCAGTTGGAGCTCCCATGGAGTCAGCATGCTGTGAAAGAAGTACGCAGCCGCCGTCGATCAGCTTCGTTGCACCCTCTTTTTCGAGAGTCTCGTCATACCATGAACCTGTGAATGTTACGTCCATTGTAGCGGATTCGCAAACGGAACGTGCGCCCAGGAAGAAGGAAGTGTAGCCTGAAACTACTTCAGCGTATGTGAATGCGCCTACATAACCGATCTTAGCCTGGTCAGCAGTGATGTCGCCCTTTTCGATCATCTCGTTCAGCTTCATTCCTGCTGCGATACCAGCGAGGTAACGACCCTGATAGATGGATGCGAATGCATTGTGATAGTTGTCAAGGCCTTCCGTGTGAGCCTTAGTTCCTGTTGAGTGGCAGAACTGCACTTCAGGGAATTCCTTTGCTGCCTGAATCATGTAGTCTTCATGACCGAATGAGTCAGCAAAGATGATGCCGCAGCCGGAGTCAACCAGCTCAGCAGCTGCATCGTAGCATTCCTGTCCTTCCGGAACGTTTGTCTTGATGATTGCTTCAACTCCCAGCTCTTCACATGCTGCGTTAGCCGCGTCGATGAAGTTCTTGTCATAAGTTGAGTTTTCATCATGCAGGCAGATGAATCCAGCCTTGAATGCTGCATCGCCTGAGCCTTCTTCACTGTCTGATCCGCCGCATCCTGTGAAAGTCAGGGTGAATGCAAAAACCATAGTGAGGGCAAGAACCAGTGATAATACTTTCTTCATTTTCTCCTCCTCGTAAAATGAATAAACCTTTGAGAAACAACAAAGACAGGTACAAGACCTGCCCGCCAATTTCTACGTACTCCCCAATAGTCGTAACTCAGGCGTTACGGTAGAGACGCACTACACCATTTCTTCGTGCTTATATTGGCATGTATTGAATTAGTATGGCTTGTGGAATGCAGTTTGCCTGTACACAACATATTGTGCTTTTTGAGCTGTTTCTCATGATGTGATTTCAGCTGTTTTGCAGTCCCTTAACCACAGTTTGAGTGTACCAATTCAGGGGTTCAGTGTCAATGAGTTTTACCCTCTGGAGGGCTCATTTAAAGGTCATTTTGTGCATATTTTTAAATACATTGCCAATGGTTTCCAAATCGTTACAACACTTTCCAAATCATGCAAATCATTTCCAAAATAGGGGTAATTTACATCGGTGTCAAAGTCGCCGTAAAATGCAGAAAATGCCTGTCGGCATCCTTGCAAGTTGCGCGCTGCAGGGGTAAAATGAGTCATGTGTTAATGCTTTTGCATGAAGCAGATGCTGATGCTTTTGTATGAAGCAGGTATTGATGCTTTTGTATATGGAGGTCAATGATGAATTACGAAGTAGATATCGCCGGATACAAGAAATCGCTCAAACTGTTCAAGGTCTCAGACGACCTGCAGATCGCAGCTTTTATTCTCTACGGAGACGTGGCAGTCACGCAGCATGCTGCTAAAGAACTGCTCGCGCGCGCTCCTGAATTTGACATCATGCTGACATCAGCATCAAAGAGCATTCCGCTCATCTATGAGATGGCGCGTCAGGCGGGAATGAACGATTACATCGTTGCGCTGAAATCCCAGAAAGTTTACATGGGCGAACCGCTCAGCGCGGACGTGAATTCCATCACGACATTCCAGCGTCAGAAGATATATATCGGTGAGGATGATGTCGAGAAAATGCGCGGCAAACGCGTGCTGATCGTAGACGATGTCATCAGTACCGGCCAGTCTCTCGCCGCTCTTGAGAAAATTGCGGAAGGCGCCGGCGGAAACATCGTCGGCAAGATGGCTGTCCTGGCGGAAGGCGATGCTTACGACAGAACCGACATTACAGTGCTCGGCAAACTGCCGCTGTTCGACGCCGAAGGAAACGTGCTGTAATTAGATGATCTCCAGCAGATCCGCTGGCTTATGAATAATGAAATCAGGGGCTTCGCCAGGTGCGAAGTCCTCTTTTGTTTTGCCGGCGAGGGTTGCGCTCCAGCCTACGAGCACACATGGTACGCCCGCGTTATGAGCGCAGAGAATATCGAGGCGCGAGTCACCTACCATAATGGAAGTCTCAGGTTTTGAATCTAATCTCGCCATCGTATTCAGAACGATATCCGGAGCCGGCTTTCCATTTTCGGCATCTTCCACCGCGACAACCGTATCGAAGTACTGTCCCAGATCGTACTTTTCAAGTCCCTGATTCAAAGTGAACCGCAGGCGGGATGATGCGATGGCGGTCTTGTAACCGCGGGCTTTGACTTCCTGCAGCATTTCAGTGATGCCCGGGAACAGCTTGATCATGTCGAGAAACCGTTCTCTGTGCCAGTCGCGGTAAATCTTGACAGATTCCTCTACGCTGACCTCCGGGAAAGATGTCTCCATGCTGTACTCGAGGGGCTCTCCGAACGTTGAGAGAATGTAGTCAAGGTCGCCCTCTTCCCCTCTTAAGGTTTTATATACATGCTGCCACGAACCGATGATGACATCGTTCGTATCCATGATGGTTCCATCAAAATCAAATATTACTGTGTCGATCATTTCGTTTCCTCCGTGTCTCATTATAGCACGAAATAAATGCAACGAAAAACCCGGCGATAAAGGGTGCGCGCCGGGTTTTTCTAGTGTATAAAAATGATTTTAGAGATTTTCTCTCTTAAGATTTCTAAATCATATCTGCCGTGTGCAGAATCAAATCCGCCGGGGATCAATATCCGCCGTACATGCAGAGCATGACGCCGGCTGCTACACCGGAGCCGATTACGCCTGCAACGTTAGGTCCCATAGCATGCATCAGCAGGAAGTTCGTAGGGTTCGCTTTCTGTCCCTGTACCTGTGATACACGGGCTGCCATTGGTACGGCTGATACACCTGCCGATCCAATGAGCGGATTGATCGGCGTCTTGGACACCACATTCATCAGCTTGGCGATCAGTACGCCGCCTGCAGTACCGAAGCAGAATGCCAGAACACCGAGGATAACGATCTTGATCGTTGCCCATGTGATGAAGGTCTCACCTGTTGCGGATGCGCCTACGCAGGTTCCGAGCAGGATAACAAGTACGTTCGAAAGGGCATTTGATGAAGTGTCGGACAGACGAGCTGTTCTTCCACTTTCCTTGAACAGGTTACCCATCATCAGCATACCGATCAGCGGTGCTACGGAAGGAAGCAGCAGTGCGATTACGATCGTTACAGCGATTGGGAAGAGGATCTTCTCACGCTGTGATACGGTACGCAGCTGTTCCATCTTGAGCTGCCGTTCATGCTCTGTCGTAAGCACCTTCATGATAGGCGGCTGTATGATAGGAACAAGAGCCATATACGAGTATGCAGCTACCGCGATCGGCCCTACCAGATGGTCTGCCAGTTTCGTTGTAAGGTATATAGCTGTAGGGCCGTCTGCTCCGCCGATGATACCGATGGAGCCGGCTTCCTGAGCTGTAAATCCGAGAGCAATTGCTGAGAAGAATGCGAAGAAGATTCCCAGCTGAGCAGCTGCACCCATAAGCAGTGATTTAGGGTTCGCAATGAGCGGACCGAAGTCTGTCATCGCGCCTACGCCGAGGAATATCAGCGACGGCAATACAGGTTTCAGCATATAGAATATGGAGAAGATACCTGCATCCGATAACTCATTGGAGTTGGTCACCCCTTGGTGAACTACGTCATTGATGAAGATTCCTGTCATCGGCAGGTTTGACAAAAGCATACCGAATGCGATCGGTACCAGCAGCAGCGGTTCGAATCCGTGTCTGATTGCCAGATACAGGAAGAACAGTGCCGCGAGGATCATGATACCGTTCTGGTAACCGAAGTTTGCGATACCTGTGTATTCCCAGAACCTAAGTAATGTTTCGCCTATTGCGCCCATAAAAATGCTCTCCTTTGTTCATGCTAATGATGTGTGTCACTTTCAAATGCAACACGACAAAGCGATGCTTCCCGCATCACCGATAAAATATTATCACACTGCCCATTTTGATACAAGTTGTATTTTGCCCTTTGCCGGTGAAATACTGTATACAAATCGTGCATCAGCCGCGACTCCTCGTCCACAGGAACAGACTCACAACAACCTCCGAACGGACTGAGGATCAGACTCAGAACAAACGCGGTTTGAGAATCTGTTTTTCGGCGCGTTGTTCGCTGTAGATCCCCCCTGTGCCGGACAGGAAGTGCGCCATGCAGGCGGTGATAAAAAAGTACAACGCCATCTCAGGACTCAGGCTGATGGCCTCCAGTCCGTAGAGGAAGATGGCGACCGGGCAGTTGGTCACCGATGCCAGCGCTCCGACGATTCCAAGGGCAGCCGCCAGTGCCGGATCCAGACCGATCAGATACCCCGCAGCGAAACAGCCTGTCGCTCCGATGAATATGGTCGGTGCGATTTCTCCGCCCCGGATGCCGCATCCGAGAGTGAACGCCGTGAGCATCAGCTTCCAGAGAAAGGCCAGCGTTGCACTGTGCCCGTCCAGTGCTGCATCGACATAGGAAAATCCGATTCCGTTGCAGTTCGTATGCCCCAAGATCTGTGTGAGCGCGATGACGAGAACCGTCCCGGTAATCACACGGAGATACTTGTTGTTCAGCATCTCAAAACCATTGACGGTGATTTTGCGCACGAAACAATAGATCCTTCCGATCAGCATTGCTGCAAAGGCAACCACGAGCGCTTTCAAAAGAACTGTCGTACTGATACTCACCGTAATAAGGTCGTGGAAATCAACATAATAGATGCCCACCGCGTGTGCGATTCCCCACGTGATAAATGCGGAGATGAGGGTCGGAACAATTAAGACCCATTTCTTATAGCTGAGGACCAGCACCTCAACGCCAAAGACTGCACCCGCGATTGGCGCGTTCAGAATCCCGCAGAATCCCGCCGCAATGCCGCAGGCGAGCAAAAGCTCCGGTGCCGGCGCGAACCTGCGCAGCGATGAAAACTTCCTGCCGACGAGGACGAATGCCCTCCCGATCAGGACTGCCAGGCATCCCCCGATCTGAAGCGCCGAGCCGACTCGCCCGACGGATCCCCCTGTCAGATAGGCGAGGCATGTGCTGATGGCGATCAATGGCGCCAGCCAGAAAGACACTGGTTTGCCATCCTGCATATGCCGGTACAAGGCATTCATGGTGAGGTCGTCTTCTTTCCTGAAGTCATCGTACAAATAGACCACTGCGATGCCGGCAAGCGGCAGCAGGAAGATCAACTTCTCATGGGTGTGGAACACGTTGTCGCACAAGGTGGTCAGCCAACTGAAAAAGACGGCGGCTCCGCCGCAGACGATTCCGCAGCAAACCCCCGTCAAAATATACGTGATGATTGTTTTTCTTCTTCCAGCAAGTTCCACGTTCGTACTTCGCTTTCAGTGTTTATTTCGCCTTCAGTTTCTCGTTGATAAAGTAATCCAGCTCTCCGTCCATGACAGCCTGCACGTTGCCTACTTCCGCACCGGTCCGGTGGTCTTTGACCATGGTGTACGGCTGGAATACATAGGAACGGATCTGGCTGCCCCAGGTGATCTGGTTGTAATCGCCCTTCAGCTCATCAAGAGATTCCTTCTCTTCTTTTTCCTTGAGTTCGATGAGCTTTGACATGAGCATCTTCATGGCGAACTCACGGTTCTGGATCTGGGACCGCTCGTTCTGGCAGGTCACGACGATATGCGTCGGCAGGTGCGTGATACGGACTGCGGAATCCGTCATGTTGACGTGCTGTCCGCCCGCTCCGCTGGACCGGTACGTATCGATACGCAGATCTTCCGGATTGATTTCAACGGTCGTATCGTATTCGATCTCCGGCGTCACGTCCAGAGACGCGAAGGAAGTATGTCTGCGCGCGGAAGAATCGAATGGGGAAATGCGCACCAGTCTGTGCACGCCCTTCTCATTCTTCAGGTAACCGTAGGCGTAGTCTCCTTCCACGAAAACCGTCGCGCTCTTGATGCCCGCTTCCGTATCATCGTTCATATCCATGATCTTCGCCTTGAAGCCGCGCTTCTCGCACCATCTCAGATACATACGCAAAAGCATCTCGGCCCAGTCCATCGCTTCCGTTCCGCCGCTTCCTGCGTGGATCGAAATGATGGCGTTGTTCTCGTCGTACTTTTCGTTGAGCAGCGTCTTCAGTTTCAGATTCTCGAGATCTTCCACGAGAGCCGCCTTTTCTGCCTTTGCTTCCTCGGCCGTCTCTGCGTCGTCTGCTTCTTCTGCCATCTCGATCATGATTTTGAGGTCTTCCAGCCGTCCGCTCAGGCCTTCGTATTCAGACACGCGGTCTTCCAGAGACTTCTTCTCCTTCATGATCTTCTGGGCGCGGTTCTGATCATCCCAGAATCCCTGCTCTGTCGTCTTCTTCTCAAGCTCAGCTGCTTTTGCACGAAGCTCCTCCGGGTGGAGCGCTTCCTCCGCCTCGCTGAGCATATGATCCAGTTCCGGTATTTCCTGCTTTAACTCATCCAGTAAAATCATCTATATCTCCCATGTGCTGCATTCGCAGCAGTCGTTACACACTCCTGTTGCCGCAATTACGCGTTTCTGCCGCAACAGTGCTTGTATTTCTTTCCGCTTCCGCAAGGGCACGGATCGTTACGGCCGACCTTCGGCGTCTCACGGCGCACGGTCTCCTGCTTGTGTTCTCTCTTCGGAACAGCTGCCTGTGCAGGCGCGCTGCCCATATCGACATTGCCGCCGGCTGCCTTCTGACGGGCTGCCGCTTCACGCATCTCGCTGTCGTCGAACTCATCCTTGTGTTCCTGTCCGCTGCCGATGACATCGCGACGTTCGCTGGATGTGGTGACGGTTACGTTGTAACAGTATCTGACGAACTCTTCCTGAATGGCGGAAACCATGAGTTCGAACATTGCAAATCCTTCATGCGCGTAAGCCGCTGCCGGATCCTGGCCGCCCAGTCCTCTCAGACCGATTCCGCTCTTGAGCTGATCCATGGCGTCGATATGATCCATCCACTTACTGTCTACGACACGGAGGAGGATCATACGCTCAACTTCACGCAGTCTGTCGACGCCGATCTCTTCTTCCTTGGCATCGTACATATCGCTGAATTCACCGTAGAGACCATTCTTCAGGGATTCTTCATCCATGTCAGCCAGGTCTTCCGCGTCGAACTCGAGCGGCTCGAACTTGCCTGTGATCTTGGCCAGTGACTCATTCATCGTATCGAAGTCCCACTCTTCCGGATACTTGGAAGCGATGACGATCGGATCGACTGCTTCGTCGATGAACTTGCGCACCATCATATCCAGGTCTTCACGCAGGTCTTCGCCGAAGAGCACCTTCTTACGCTCTCCGTAGATGATCTCACGCTGCTTGTTCATGACATTGTCGTACTGGAGGACGTACTTTCTGATTCCGAAGTTTCTGCCCTCGACTTTCTTCTGGGCGTTCTCGATCTGCTTCGAAACCATACCGGATTCGATTGCTTCGTCCTCTTCGACGCCCAGCTTCCTGACGATGTTCTGCATTCTCTCTCCGCCGAAGAGTCTCATGAGTTCGTCTTCCATGGAGACACAGAACTGGGTCACACCAGGGTCTCCCTGACGACCGGAACGACCTCTCAGCTGGTTGTCGATACGCCTTGATTCATGACGCTCTGTACCGATAATGCAAAGGCCTCCCAGCTCGCGTACTCTCTCCTGTTCCGGCGCGCGCTCGGCTTTGTACTTCTCGAGCAGCTGCTGGAATGTTTCTCTCGCTTCGAGAAGATCCGGGTCATCGCTCTGTACGAAGCTTGTTGCAAAGGCAATCTGTTCCTCATCGTACTCCAGTTCCTCCATCTTCTTGCGGGCCTGAAACTCAGGGTTGCCGCCCAGGATGATGTCGGTACCACGGCCGGCCATGTTGGTCGCAATTGTGATCGCGCCTTCACGACCTGCTTCCGCAACGATCTGCGCTTCCTTCTCATGATGCTTCGCGTTCAGGACATTGAAGTCCTTCACGCCGCGCTTTCTCAGTGCGTCTGCGATGATCTCGGATTTTTCTATGGATATTGTACCGACGAGCACCGGCTGGCCTTTCTCATGGGCCTCGATGACTCTGTCGATAATGGCTTTGTACTTGCCCTGTTCCGTGGCATAGACTGCGTCGGCCAGATCCTGTCTGACAACTGGTTTGTTCGTCGGGATCACGACGACGTCCATGTTGTAGATGTCCGTGAACTCTGCTTCTTCTGTCTTCGCAGTACCTGTCATACCTGCGAGCTTCTGATACATTCTGAAGTAGTTCTGCAGAGTGATCGTCGCCAGTGTTTTGCTTTCGGATCTGACGAGCACATTTTCCTTGGCTTCGATGGCCTGGTGGAGTCCGTCGCTGTAGCGACGTCCGAACATCATACGTCCTGTGAATTCATCGACGATGATGATCTCGCCGTCGCGGACAACGTAGTCGACATCACGCTTCATCATGTTGCGCGCTTTCAGCGCCTGCATGACGTGGTGGTTGATTTCCATGTTCTCCGGATCGGAGAAGTTCTCAATGCCGAAGTAGTCTTCACACTTCTGGACGCCCTCTTCGGTCAGGGAGATCTGATTGTCCTTCTCTTCTACGACGAAGTCTCCCGTCTCGACTTTGGTGTCTTTGTCCCTGGTTCCCTTGACGAGGGTCTTGACGAAGCTGTCGGCTCTGCGGTACATGTCCGTGGACTTGTCGCCGCGTCCTGAAATGATCAGCGGTGTTCTGGCTTCGTCGATCAGGATGGAGTCGACCTCGTCGACGATGGCGTAGTTGAGCTCACGCTGCATCATCTGTTCCTTGTAGGTGACCATGTTGTCCCTGAGGTAATCGAAGCCGTACTCGTTGTTTGTTCCATATGTGATATCAGCCTGATAGGCTGCTCTTCTCTCTTCTTCTGTAATTCCGTGGATGACGCATCCTACTGTAAGTCCGAGGAAGGTGTAGAGCTTGCCCATCCACTCCATGTCACGCTTGGCCAGGTAGTCGTTGACTGTGACCACGTGAACGCCTTTGCCTTCCAGTGCGTTCAGGTAAGCCGGCAAGGTCGCTACCAAAGTCTTACCTTCACCAGTCTTCATTTCGGAAATTCTGCCCTGGTGAAGGACGATTCCGCCGATGACCTGCACGTAGAAGTGCTTCATACCCAGACTTCTCCAGGCGCCTTCACGGCAGACCGCAAAAGCTTCCGGCAGGATGTCGTCCAGGCTTTCTCCCCCTGCTATCCTCTCTTTGAATTCAGCGGTCTTGGCTCTGAGTTCTTCATCTGAGAGGGCTTCCATCTCCGCCTCATGCGCCATGACCTTGTCTGCAATTTTTGATACCTTCTTGACTTCCTTCTCATTCAGGTCGCCAAAGACTTTCTCCATAAAACCCATTACTTGTCCTCTGTCCTTTCTGTATCATCCTCTTCTTCAATGACGTCTTCGCAGACGAGATTGATCTCTATCGATTTCCTTGCGTCAGCTTTTGTGACTCTGACTTTCAGTTTCTTTTTGTCTATTTCTGTTTCGAATTTATCGTCCTTCTTCGGCAGGTGATCCAGCATCATTGCAACCCACCCGTTTACAGTGTTGACTTCCGGAATGTCCTCATCGATATCAAAGTAATCGAATACCTTTGCCAGATTCGCACTGCTGCGCACCCGGTAGCTTCCGTTCTGTAAAGGCATGATTTCCTTATTGACGATGACGTCGTACTCGTCATATATCTCGCCGACCAGTTCCTCGATGATATCTTCCATGGTCACCAGTCCTGATGTGCCGCCGTACTCATCGATGACGATGGCCATGTGGGTCTTGAGCTGCTGCATCTTGCGGAGCAGGTCGAAGATCTTCATGGTCTCTGCAACGAATACGACTGGGGTAATATAATCTGAGATGTGCTTATCTGTTCCCACAACGTGGTAGTGGAAGTCCTTCTGATTGATGACGCCGGTGATTTTATCGATGTCTTCCTCGTAGACAGGAAGTCTGGTAAAGCCTGTCTCTTCGAAGAGTTTCGCCAGTTCTTCCTCACTGCAGTCGATCTCGATGGCGACCATCTCCGGTCTCGGTGTCATGACTTCTTCCGCCGTGAGTTCATCGAATTCGATCGCATTCTGGATGAGCTCGCTTCTCTCCATATCGATACCGCCGCCGGTTTCTGCTTCTTCCACCATGGTCAGAATCTCATCATCGGTAATCGCTTCATCACCGTTGAGTCTGAACAATTTGGTGATGAACGACTTCCATCCTGTGAAGATGAAGTTGATCGGCGTGAGAATCAGCATGAAAAAGCTGATCAGCGGCGCAGAGAATTTCGCAAAGGCTTCCGGTCGTTCCTTAGCGATGTTCTTCGGCGTGATCTCACCGAAGATGAGCACGACAACAGTGATCACGATGGTTGAGACCGCGGCGCCGTTATGGGCCATCAGTCCGACGAACAGCACTGTGGCAATGGCTGTCATCGTGATATTCACAACGTTGTTTCCAATGAGGATCGTTGTCAGTAGTTTGTCATACTTCTCCGCCAGATCGAGAACTTTCTGCGCTTTGTCATCGCCGTCGCCCGCCTGTGTCTTAAGCTTGATCTTGTTAATGGACGTGAAGGCGGTCTCTGTCGCAGAGAAGTATGCCGAGAACAATATTAAAATTACGATTGCAACTATCTGTCCCGCCATATCTTTTATTCAACAAAGGCTTTGTAGATTGCCTTGATTGCTGTTTCGAAATCCTTCTCTTCTACGCCGACGATGATGTTCATTTCGGAAGATCCCTGGTCGATCATTCTGATGTTGACGCCCGCTTCTGCGAGGGAAGTGAACAGTCTTGCGGATGTACCCTTACGGGCAGACATGCCTGCACCTACTGTCGCAATCAGAGCCATGTCTTCCACGACTTCGATGCTGTCCGGCTTCAGCTGGTACTTGCACTCTTCGACAATCTCATCCAGCTTGCCGTTCAGAACTTTGTTGTCGATGACGACAGACATGGTATCGATTCCTGTCGGAAGATGTTCGATGGTCATGTCGTGGTCTTCGATGATGCCGGCCAGTCTTCTGATGAATCCCTTTTCATTGGCCAGGTGGTTCTTGTAGATCGCGATGACTGTGAAGTTCTTTCTGCCTGCGATACCTGATATGATCTGGTTCTCATGAACCTCAAGATCAGCCGTGATCATCGTTCCCGGGTCCTGCGGTCTGTTGGTATTGCGGATGTTGATCGGAATGCCTGCGACCTTCGCCGGGAAGATGGCGTCTTCATGAAGTACGGATGCACCCATGTAGGACAGCTCTCTGAGTTCCATATAAGAAATCTTCTCGATCGGTTTCGGATTGTTCACGATGCGCGGATCCGCCATGAGGAATCCTGATACGTCGGTCCAGTTTTCATAGACTTCTGCACCGACGCCTCTGGCAACCAGTGCACCTGTGATATCGGAGCCGCCGCGTGAGAATGTTTTGATTGCGCCGTCCTCCAGCTTCTCACCGTAGAAGCCCGGGATAACTGCGCTCTTATGGTTCTGAAGGGTTTTGCTGATCAGATCATTCGTCAGATCCTCCATGAGTTTTCCCTTCTCGTTGAACTTGATGATTTCCTTGGCGTCCACAAAGTCGAAGCCCAGATAGGCTGCGATGATCTTTGCATTCAGGTATTCACCGCGGCTTGCGATGTAGTCCACGCTCGCGCCTTCTTCAATATCTCTTTTGATTGTTCCCAGTTCCGCTTTGATGTTCACATCGACGCCGAGATCCGCTTCCACTGCCATGAATCTGTCGTAGATGACCTGGAAGATCTGCTCATACGGAATCTTGTGTTCAATGTGCGTCTTGCACAGGTAGAGCAGGTCGGTGACTTTGCTGTCATCGGCATATCTCTTGCCCGGCGCGGACACGACAACGTATTTGATGGACTCGTCAGCGCTGACGATATCTCTCAGTTTTCTGATCTGTATTGCGTCGGCGACAGATGAGCCGCCGAACTTTGCAACCTTAATTCCCATTGTGTTTTTAATTACTCCTTTATTTCATGTGTTTGATGATTGTTCCAACCATTCTGTCTGCGATCTCCTGCTTGAGTTCGTTGACCTTATCCAGTCTTTCCCAAGGAACATCGATGTCTGTTCTGCCGAAGTGTCCGTATGCGGCCACCTGTCTGTAAATCGGTCTTCTCAGATCCAGGTCGCGGATGATGGCTGCCGGTCTCAGATCGAAGTGCTTAACGACGATGTCTGCAAGATCTGCATCCGGGAAGATGCCTGTTCCGAAGGAATCCACCATGATGGATACTGGTTTCGCGATGCCGATGGCATAGGCAACCTGTACTTCGCACTTTGTCGCAAGGCCTGCTGCGACCATGTTCTTGGCGACCCATCTTGCTGCGTATGTGGCGCTTCTGTCGACCTTTGTAGGGTCTTTGCCGCTGAATGCGCCGCCGCCGTGGTGGGCGTATCCGCCGTAAGTGTCGACGATGATTTTGCGTCCGGTCAGTCCGGAGTCACCCTGTGGTCCGCCGATGACGAACTTGCCGGTCGGATTGACGAAGTACTTCGTGTCGCTGTCCAGCAGCTCTGCCGGAATGATCGGCTTGATGACGTGCTTGATCAGATCCGCCTTGATCTGTTCCTGTGTGGCGTTCGGGTTGTGCTGTGTTGAGATGAGGACAGTGTCGACTCTCTTGACTTTGTCATCATCGTATTCAACGGTAACCTGTGTCTTACCGTCTGGTCTCAGATAATCCAGCGTACCGTTCTTTCTGACTTCCGTCAGTCTTCTCGCCAGCTTATGTGCCAGAGAAATCGGCATCGGCATGAGCTCCGGCGTCTCGTTGCAGGCAAAGCCAAACATGAGGCCCTGGTCTCCTGCACCGATGTCATGTTCTGCATTCGTGCTCTCATTGACGCCGAGGGCGATGTCCGGCGACTGCTCATCGATCGATGTCATGATCGCGCATGAGTATCCATCAAAGCCGTACTTCGCTCTGTCGTATCCTATATCGACGATCACCTGTCTGGCGATCTTAGGTATATCTACGTAACACTCTGTCGTGATCTCCCCCATGATCATGGCATATCCTGTGTTGACTGTGGTTTCTGCTGCAACTCTTCCCTGTGGATCCTCTTCCAGAATTGCGTCTACAATCGCATCGGAAATCTGATCGCAGATCTTATCCGGATGCCCTTCTGTTACAGATTCTGATGTAAATAATCTCTTCATTTCTGTCTCCTTTTTCTATTCAAACGCATACACAATTATTATAGCACAAAAGCAACAGTAATTGTGTTATACTTCTAATATGTCAAATACAGATTCCAGCATATCAAAACCGGCGTTCACCCTCATCGAAGGAGGCCTGAACTGCAGCATACCGCAGGCGCACAAACGCTTCGTTTCCGCCTATGTCACCAACACCCGTCTCATGGGTGTGCTTGCTGTGTACGCCCACTGGGCGGTAAAAGACGGCGGGGATATCCACCAGTTCTTCTACATCGACTGTGAAGAGACCGGACTGGAAACGTGCACCGTCTACCGGGGCGACTGGAATCAGGAGATGCAGATGGCCGAACAGGCCCTCGTCGGAGGCCTTGGCGCACAGAAACTCCCTCTGACAGCGAAGACATTCCGCTGGCTCATGGGCTACTGGAGACATTTCAATCGCAAACACAACATTCCGCTTCCGCCGAACAAGGACAATTATGAGTTCGTCTTCCAAAAGCCTGTGAAGCTCACACGGGAAGAAAAAGCCGACCTGATGCGCCGCATCTGCGGTGAGATCACGACAGATTACCAGGTCGTGAACTACTTCCTTATGAGATGTTTCGGCCGCGATTATGTCGGTGCCGCCTATCTGGCACAGGAAGATGTCCCTCTCGATACCTTCGACAGCTACCGCAAGGCAACCTTCTGCAAAAACATCATCGACCGCGTGGGGCCTCACGTATACCTCAGCGAATCCCTGATCGAAATGGGTGGAAAGTACGAAACGATCATCACAAAAACCACCGTCAGAGATCTGCAGGTGGTTGATTTTGAACACTGTTCTACGACTCCTGTGACAGAAACAGAGGCGGCGCTCATGCTGCGCAAAAGTGAATTTGCCACGGTCTATGAAGTGCTCATGGATGACGAGGACATCCAGGACAATTTAGGCGAGTTCGTCCTCAACACGAACACTGTCATGACACTCCAGCCCAACGGCCGGCTGCTCATGGCGTACAAACCGACGAACGATCATGTAAACGAGCGCGTATTCATGCTGAGCAACGACGTCAAGGGCGTCTATTTTCTGACTAAAAACAAAGAGCTGATCGTCGTCGCCTACAATCAGCCTGACATTGTGGAAATGGAGATCGGTCTCGCTTCAAGTCCGCTCCGTAAGTATCTCGTTATGACAGGCCAGTATGAACTGCTGGATCCTGTTCTCTTCGAGTTCATAAAAAGCGATTGCCCGGACTTCCGATCGTTTATCAGTCCGATGGAGTAATCCGGGCATTCTGTTCTGTTTTATCTGTTGGTTCAAATCCACTGATTTGAGCCACTTTTTATTTGAAATACTTCACTGCAGATTCGAACATCTTCATGTCATACCTTCCCGGTACGTTTTTGTAGAGTCCGTATCCTGTTCTCTCTGCGTGTCCCATCTTACCGAAGATGCGTCCGTCAGGAGATGTCATCCCTTCTACGGCATAAACCGATCCGTTCGGATTGAATCTGATGTCATCGGATGGCTTATCGTCAAAGTCTACATACTGGGTCGCGATCTGGCCATTGGCTGCCAGCTCTCTCAGGAGCTTTTCGTCTGCCAGGATTCTTCCTTCTCCGTGTGATACAGGTACTGTGTAGACATCGCCGACCTGCGTTGCCGCCAGCCAAGGTGACTTGTTGGATGCCACTCTGATTCTGACGAGGCGCGACTGGTGACGTCCGATTTCATTGAGCGTCAGCGTCGGGCAATTCTCGTCTGTATCCATAATCTTGCCGTATGGAACGAGTCCCAGTTTGATGAGTGCCTGGAATCCATTGCAGATTCCGCACATGAGTCCGCCGCGGTTATCCAGTATGTCGGTGACTGCTTCTTTGACGGCAGGATTTCTGAAGAATGCTGTGATGAACTTACCTGATCCGTCTGGTTCGTCTCCGCCGGAGAATCCGCCTGGAATAAATACCATCTGCGACTCCGCTAAAGCTGTCGCGAAATCTTCCACAGACTTGCTGATCGCCTCAGCTGTCATGTTCCGGATGACCATGATCTGCGGCTCTGCGCCGGCTGCTGCCATGGCTCTTGCGGAATCATACTCGCAGTTCGTGCCAGGGAACGCCGGAATCAGAACCTTCGGTTTTCCTGTCAGGATCGCCGGTGCCTTTGCAGCGCCTTCTGCGCTGGCTGCCGGACCATTGTAATCCAGATCAGGGATATCCTGATGCTTCGTTTCGATGTTGCACGGATAGATCGGTTCCAGAACATCTTCGTAGATTCCCAGAAGCTCGCTGAGCTTCACAGCCTCATTGCCGAGGGTGATAGCGCCGTCGTCCGTCGTCTCACCGAGCAGACTGCAGTTGACGCCTTCCAGACCGGTGCAGCCGCAGACATCCGTGGCAACTTCCAGAATGAAGGAACCGTAGTTGTATCCGAAGAGTTCCTGCAGACCGGCTGCATCAGCAAAGGCGTCATCGAACTGGAATCCCACCATGTTTCCGAAGCACATCTTCATGACTGCTTCGGCAATGCCGCCGTGACCCGGAACATATGCGGAGTAAATTCTGCCGTCTTCGCCCAGATCTTTTACGACTTCAAATATCTTCTTGAGGGAAGCGATCTCCGGAAGCCCGTCGCTGTTCTGTTCAGGCTTGAGGAAGATGACCTTGTGGCCTTTGCCCTCGAATTCATTTGTCATAATGTCATTGACACCGGCTGTCGTGACTGCGAAGGAAACGAGCGTCGGAGGAACGTCGATATCCTCAAAGGAACCGCTCATGGAATCCTTGCCGCCGATCGCCGCTGCCTCGAGTCCCATCTGCGCTTCAAAAGCACCCAGGAGTGCTGCCAGAGGTTTGCCCCATCTTGCAGGGTCCTTACCCAGTTTCTCAAAGAATTCCTGGAAGCTCAGGTAGATGGCTTCACGGCCGCCGCCTGCTGCGATGAGTTTCGCATAGGAATCGACGACTGCCAGATACGCACCGTGGTATGGGCTCTTTTCGGAGATGAACGGATCATATCCCCACGCCATGATGGAGCAGGTGTCGGATACTGCGTTCTCCACGGAGATCTTCTGCACCATAGACTGGGCAGGTGTCATCTGATACTTGCCGCCGAACGGCATGATCACCGTGCCTGCTCCGATGGTCGAGTCGAACTTCTCAGAGAGGCCCTTCTGTGAGCAGACGTTGATGTCTGCAGCCAATGCCTTGAGGCATCCGGTGAAAGATGCTGCCTGTCCGTCAGCCGTTCCCGGAAGTTCCTTCTCGAGGGCATCCTTTGATGCGGTTGCTGCTTTGACTTCTATATGTTTTTCCGCGCCGTTTGAGTCGAGGAATTTCCTTGAAATATCGACGATGGTGTTGCCCTTCCAGTGCATCACAAGACGAGGCTCTTCTGTAACGGTCGCAACAACGGTTGCTTCCAGATTCTCCGCATCTGCGATTTCAAAGAATCTGTCTTTATCTGCCGCCGCGATGACGACAGCCATTCTCTCCTGAGATTCACTGATGGCCAGTTCTGTTCCGTCGAGTCCTTCGTATTTCTTCGGGACGACATCCAGGTTGATATCCAGTCCGTCAGCCAGCTCGCCGATGGCAACAGAAACGCCGCCTGCACCGAAGTCGTTGCATCTCTTGATCATGCGGGATGCTTCTCCGTTTCGGAACAGTCTCTGGAGTTTTCTCTCTTCCGGTGCATTTCCCTTCTGGACTTCTGCGCCGCAGCTTTCCAGTGAGCTTACGTCGTGGGACTTGGAGGAACCGGTCGCGCCGCCGCAGCCGTCCCTTCCTGTTCTTCCGCCAAGGAGAATGATGATATCCCCGGGAGCCGGTCTTTCACGGACAACATTGGCAGCAGGCGCTGCACCTATGACTGCACCCAGCTCCATCCTCTTGGCAACGTATCCGTCGTGATAGATCTCCTGAACCAGTCCGGTTGAAACGCCGATCTGGTTTCCATAAGAGGAATATCCGTCCGCTGCTGATGTGACGATTTTTCTCTGCGGCAGTTTGCCCTTCATGGTCTGATCAAGAGGCTTTCTCGGATCTGCCGCGCCGGTGATTCTCATGGCCGTGTATACGTAAGCACGTCCTGAGAGCGGGTCTCTGATGGCACCGCCGATGCAGGTGGCCGCTCCACCGAACGGTTCGATCTCCGTCGGGTGGTTGTGTGTTTCATTCTTGAAGAGCAAGAGCCAGTCTTCCTGCTGGCCGTCGATGGTGACTTTGACCTTGACGGTACATGCATTGATTTCCTCTGACTCGTCGAGACCGTCCATCTTTCCGGCGGCTTTTAATGCCTTTGCAGCAATGGTCCCCAGATCCATAAGGGTCACCGGCTGGGTCCTGCCGAGCTCCTCGCGGGTCTTCATGTAGTCGCCGTAAGCTGCCTTCAGGGTCTCATCTTCAAATTCGATCTTGTCGATGACTGTATTGAATGTTGTATGTCTGCAGTGATCGGACCAGTAGGTGTCGATCATCTTGATTTCTGTAATCGTCGGAACTCTTCCTTCGCTTCTGAAGTAGTCCTGGCAGACTTTGATGTCTCCCTCGTCCATGGCCAGTCCTCTGCCTGAGATGAACTGCTTCAGCGCTTCCGCATCCATGTCGTTGAACCCTTCGATGGATTCCACTGTCTGCGGCAGTTCGTATTCCACTTTGAGGGTTTCCGGCATATCCAGAGACGCCTGTCTCATCTCAACAGGGTTGATGACATAGCTGATGATGGCCTGCAGTTCTTCCTTGGAAACCTTGCCCTCAATCAGATAAACCTTGGCGCATGCCACGAGAGGCCTCTCCTGCTGGGAGATGATCTGGATGCACTGGGCAGCAGAATCCGCTCTCTGGTCGTACTGACCCGGCAGCGCTTCTACTGCGAAGACCGCGTCGCCCATTTCGGCGAATGTAGCTTCATCGCCTTTCCATCTGTAGACATCATCCACCTGCGGTTCGGAGAACACGCTTCCGATGCATTCTTCAAAGAGTTCCTCGGAGATACCTTCTACATCGTATCTGTTGAAGATCCTGATTTTTTCTACTGAACTGATGCCGAGAAATGTTTTGATTTCAGAAAGCAGCGCCTTCGCTTCATTCGCTACCGCTTCTCTCTTCTCGACGAATACTCTGTAAACCATTTTACTTCCTCCCTGCTTTCAGTGCTCTGGCTCCGATGTCTTTTCTGTAATATGCGTTTTCAAAGTGTATTTTCGCAGCGTTCTCATACGCTGTATCAATGGCTTCCTGCAGTGTCGGCGCTACGCTTGTGACGCCCAGCACTCTGCCGCCCGATGTGAGGAGTCTGCCGTCCTCGAGCTTCGCGCCTGCGACGAACACCTCTGTGTTTCCTGTCAGCTCATCCATCGTGATCTCGCAGCCCTTCTTGTACGCCTGCGGATATCCGCCGGATGCAATGACGACGCAGCAGGCGTTATCCTTTGAGAATCTGACTTCTGTTTCCGCCAGCTTCTCGTCTGTCACTGCTTCCATAACCGTCAGCAGATCACTCTCAAGCAAAGGCAATACAACCTGCGCTTCCGGATCTCCGAATCGGCAGTTGTACTCGATCACCTTCGGCCCGTCTTCTGTGATCATGAGACCGAAGTAGAGGCAGCCTTTGAACGGTCTTCCTTCTGCATTCATGGCTTTGATGGTCGGCAGGAAGATCTCCTCCATGCAACGCGCTGCAACGTCTTCTGTATAGTAAGGGTTCGGTGCAACCGTGCCCATGCCGCCCGTATTGAGTCCCTTGTCTCCGTCCAGGGCTCTCTTGTGATCCTGGGAGGAGATCATCGGAACAACGGTATGTCCGTCTGTAAAAGAGAGGACGGATACTTCCGGGCCGGTCAGGAATTCTTCTATGACAACTCTCGATCCGCTCTCACCGAATTTCTTTTCTTCCATCATGCTGCGGACTGCTTCCTTGGCCTCTTCTCTTGTTTCGGCGATGATGACGCCTTTGCCCAGAGCGAGTCCATCCGCTTTGACGACTGCCGGTACCGGCGCATCGTCCAGATAGGCGAGGGCTTTCTCCATGTCTTCAAAGACTTCATAAGCAGCAGTAGGAATGCCGTACTTTTTCATGAGGTCCTTGGAAAAGACTTTGCTGGCTTCAATGACCGCCGCCTTCTTGTCAGGACCAAAGCATCTGATGCCTTCCGCCTCCAGGACATCGACCGCTCCCATAGCGAGAGGATCATCCGGTGCAACCACTGCGTAATCGATGCCTTCGGAAACCGCGAATTCTCTGATGCCTTCCAGATCCTTGGCCCCGACGTCTACGCATGTTGCATCTGCTGCGATGCCTCCGTTACCCGGCAGCGCGTAGATGACATCCACCTTCGGGCTCTTCGCCAGTCCTTTGATTAGTGCGTGCTCGCGGCCGCCGCCGCCTACTACCATTACTTTCATTGCTTTTGCTCCTTAGTGGTGGAAGAGTCTCACCTTAGTGGTGGAAGAGTCTCACCTTGTTGAAAATCATTACCATGTTGTATTTATCCGCAGCTGCGATGACTTCGTCATCTCTGACAGATCCGCCCGCTTCAACGACGTAGGATACGCCGCTTGCCTTCGCTCTCTCAATACTGTCGCCGAATGGGAAGAACGCGTCAGAAGCCAGCACGCCGCCGCTCTGGGCGTCGAGATAGGCTCTCTTCTCCTCCGCGGTCAGTCTCTCCGGCTGGCGGCTGAAGTACTTCTGCCAGTTTCCTTCCGCGCAGACATCTTCTTCGTACTCATTGATGTAACCATCGATGGCATTGTCTCTGACTGCTCTCGGAAGTTTCTCCTTGAACGGCAGATTCAGAACCTTGTCGTGCATTCTCAGATACCAGGTGTCGGCCTTGCTGCCGGCCAGTCTGGTGCAGTGGATCCTGGACTGCTGTCCGGCGCCGATGCCGATGCACTGTCCGTCCTTGGCGAAGCAGACGGAATTGGACTGAGTGTACTTGAGGGCGATCATCGCAATGATCAGGTCGTCTTTTACGCTCTCAGGCAGCTCTTTGTTCTCCGTCACGATGTTCTCCAGAAGGTCTCTGTCGATCTTGATATCATTATGTGTCTGTTCGAAATTGATGCCGAAGACCTGACGGGTTTCCTGTCCCTCCGCACTGTAGTCCGGATCGATTTCGATCACATTGTAGTTTCCGTTTTTCTTTTTGCTGAGCATCTCAAGCGCTTTCTCTGTGAAGCCCGGGGCGATGACGCCGTCGGACACTTCGCGCTTGATGATGCGTGCTGTTGCTTCATCGCACACATCTGAAAGGGCGATGAAATCTCCAAAGGAACAAAGTCTGTCTGTTCCTCTGGCTCTGGCGTAAGCGCATGCGATCTGTGATTCGTCCAGCCCTTTGATATCGTCCACGAAGTAAGCCTTTTTCATCTTATCGCTCAGCGGTCTTCCGATGGCCGCCGATGTCGGGCTGACATGTTTGAATGAGGTCGCTGCAGGCATGCCGGTAGCTTCCTTGAGTTCCTTGACCAGCTGCCATGCATTGAACGCATCGAGGAAATTGATGTATCCCGGTCTGCCGTTGCGTATTTTGATCGGCAGATCTGTGCCGTCAGCCATGTAGATTCTTGCTTCACTCTGATTCGGATTGCATCCGTATTTAAGCTTCAGTTCGTTCATTTCGCTGCTTACCTTTCGTTTCTGTTTATGAGTCTCTCATCGTATGTACCCTCGCCCAGATTCGTAAATCTGACGTAGAGGGAGATTCTGTTGTCTTCATCGAGTGCATTCCAGATCTCATCGGTGAATGCATCGATGTCGTCCGGTATAGCGACCCTCTCCGGTTCACCCTGGAAGGTCGGAAGCGGAGATCCATCCTGCACATAGGTGTGGAGGAAGTGTCCCAGTCCCGGAAGTGCCGAGTAGGAGAACGTGAAACGATTGCATGCCGTTCCCTCTGCATCGGCGCTCTTCAAAATGCTCATGTTGTAATCGCCGCTGGCCAGATCTGTGATGCTGCTGATTCTCGGCGTCAGATTCGGCGCGTCCGGTTCAAACTGTCTGCTCTCCAATGCCTTGGAAAAGGACAGCCCGTTGTCCAGTCCTTCATAAATCGTATCTGTCTGATCCCCGTTTGTAACGATCAGGCTGTCGCCGTATTCTCTGATGGCCGCATAGATGATGAGGCTTGGATCTTCGACTTTCGAAGCGTCGAAGGGCTCTGTGAAAACCTCTTCATCACGTATCGTAAATACACGATTTCTGCTGTTTGCGCTTCTTCCCATGATGAAATAGGCTGTGGCAGCTTTGCCGGAAGGCGTCATGCCTGTGACGATTCCGCGTCCCACATAGGAATTGCCTTTCACTCTGTCTGTGAATGTGTCGATCTTATATACATCCATCTGTTCTGTTCCTTTCTGTGTCACACTTTGTTTCACGCCTCTGCGTCATGCTTTGTTCCCGCCGATGATCTCAGCGCATATCTTCTCTGCCGCAGCCGGCAGTATGATCCATTCCGCTTCTTCCATCACGCGTTTCTGGAGCACTTCCGGCGTATCGCCTTCTCTGACTTCGACAGCCTTCTGCATGATGATCTCACCGCCGTCGGGAATCTCGTTCACGTAGTGGACGGTCGCTCCTGTCACCTTAACGCCTTTGGCGAGAGCTGCCTCATGGACGAGAAGTCCGTAGTAGCCTTTGCCGCAGAACGATGGAATCAGGGATGGGTGGATATTGATGATTTTGTGGTCAAAGTGTCTGGTGAAGTCCTCGCTGAGGATGCTCATGAATCCGGCCATGACGATCAGGTCGATGTTTCTGTCATCGATCTCCTGGATGAGTTTCTTCTCGAACCCTTCCTGTCCGCCGCAGCTTTTTCTCGTGATCGCCAGGGCTTCGATGCCTGCATTTGCCGCTCTCTGCAATGCAAAAGCATCCTTCTTGTTGGAAATGACGAGGCAGATGCTTCCGCTCTTCAGCTTGCCGCTTTTCTCCGCGTCGATGAGCGCCTGCAGGTTTGTTCCTCCGCCTGATACCAGAACCGCGATTCTTGCCTTTGCAGATCCGTCTGCTTTTGCCGTTGCCATAGCGCCTCCTAAATAAGTTCGATCTTGCTTTCGCCCTTCACGATCTCGCCGATGATGTACGGCTCTTCGCCGGCATCCTTGAGAATCTGAAGTGCCTTCTCCGCATCCCCGCTTCTAACGACGATGCTCATGCCGACTCCCATGTTGAAGGTGTTGAACATATCGCGTTCCGTGATGCCGCCGGTCTTCGCAATGAGGTCGAAAATCGGAAGCACTTTCACGGAAGCCTTGTCGATCTTCGCGCAAAGGCCATCCGGAATGCTTCTCGGAATGTTCTCATAAAAACCGCCGCCTGTAATGTGCGAGATGCCTTTGACCTGCACCTCGTCGATCAGTTTCAGAACCGGCTTCACATAGATTCTGGTCGGCGTCAGGAGTGTTTCTCCGATGGACTTTCCGCCCAGTTCCGGAACCGGTGATTTGATGTCTGCGTTCTCTACATCAAATACCTTTCTGACGAGAGAGAATCCGTTTGAGTGCACGCCGCTTGAAGGCAGCGCAATCACAACGTCCCCCTCTTCCATGGTTTCGTTATCTATGATCTTGTCCTTGTCGACAACGCCTGTGACATAGCCGGCAAGGTCGTATTCGTCTTCCGGATAGAATCCCGGCATCTCTGCTGTTTCTCCGCCGATCAGGGCTGCGCCTGACTGGATGCATCCGTCGCAGACACCCTTGACGATCGCTTCCATTCTCTCCGGCACATTCTTGCCGCAGGCGATGTAGTCCAGGAAGAAGAGCGGTTTCGCACCGCCGCAGATGATATCGTTGACACACATGGCAACACAGTCGATGCCTACTGTATCGTGCTTGTCCATTAAGAACGCAAGCCTGAGTTTGGTGCCGACACCATCCGTGCCGCTGACCAGAATCGGCTTTTTGATATTTGTAAGGTCGAGTTCAAACATGCCGCCGAATCCGCCGATGTCAGAGCATACGCCCTCCGTTCTGGTGGAGGCGATGTGTTTTTTCATCAGTTCCACAGCTCTGTAACCTGCTGTGATGTCTACTCCGGCTGCAGCATAAGCATCTGATCTTGAGTTCTTCATGTGTTATTCCTTTCCATTCCAGCAGTATGTGCAAACTGAGTCTTTATCCAGTCCGATCGCTTCCAGAATACCGTCGATATTCTGATAGCCCAGGGAATCGAATCCGAGTTTTTCGCTGATGGCCTTGCGGAGGGCTTTGCCTCTTTCTGTTCTGCCATCACTGTACTCGTCGATATATTTCTCGCCTTCTTCTCCTTCGAGTTCAAGGATCGTCTTCCTGGCGATCAGATCACGTTCCGGAGTCTGCCTGGTGAAATTGAGATATTTGCAGGAATACATGATCGGAGGACATGCCGATCTCATATGCACTTCTTTCGCACCGTGCTCATAGAGGAAGTCCACTGTTTCTCTGAGCTGCGTGCCTCTGACGATGCTGTCATCTACCAGCAGAAGTTTCATGTCTTTGATCAGCGGAGTGACCGGAACCTGCTTCATCTTCGCGACTCTGCTGCGTTCTTCATGTGACATAGGCATGAAGCTGCGCGGCCATGTCGGCGTATACTTGACGAATACACGGCCGTAATCCTGGCGGCATTCATTGGAATATCCAATGGCATGTGCAATACCTGAATCCGGTACGCCGCAGACGTGATCCACTTCCGGAACGCCTCCGTGTTCCGCCTCATCTCTTGCCATAATATGTCCGTTGAGATTTCTCATTCTCTCAACATTGATGCCTTCATAGTCTGAATTCGGGTATCCGAAATAGGTCCAGAGGAACGCGCAAATGCACGTTTTCCCCGTTGCCGGCGACAGCACTTTGATGTCCTCCGCCGTAACTTCAACGATTTCCCCGGCGCCTAATTCATATTCTGTTGTATAACCCAGTTTCTCATAGGCGAAGGATTCGAAGGAGATGCTGTGTCCATGTTCGTCCTTGCCGATGAGCATCGGCGTTCTGCCGTATTTGTCTCTGGCTGCAATGATGGTTCCGTCTTCCCTCAGGATCATGATGGAGGCAGAGCCTTCAATCGCGTCCTGTGCGAATTTGATTCCGCTGACGAAATCACTCTTCTGGTCGATCATGGATGCCAGAATCTCCGCGGAGTTGATGCGCCCGCCGCTCATCTCTTCGAAGTGCCCTCCGCTGAAGGCCAGGTACTGTTTCACCAGTGTATCCTGATTGTTGATTCTTCCCACAAAAACGAGTGCATAGGTTCCCAGATTGGAACGTATGATCAACGGCTGCGGGTCTGTATCACTAATCGTCCCGATTCCGGCAATGCCGTGCATCGAGCCGATCGCATTTTCAAATTTCGTTCTGAATGGTGAGTTCTCTATGTTGTGGATCTCTCTTTTGAATCCTGTCTCAGGATCATAGAGCGCCATGCCCCCTCTGCGTGTGCCCAGGTGAGAATGGTAATCCGTTCCATAAAAAACATCCATCGTGATGTCTCTTGTTGAGACTGCTCCGAAATATCCTCCCATCAGATTGTTTCTCCTGTTTCTATGACTGTGTTGATTAATGTGTTCGTCGTATATCCGAATACTGCATCCGCCAGAGCGCCGTAGTAGATGATTCTCTGTGTGCATTCGCCGTTGATCTTCATAGCCAGGTCTCTATCCTTCATCATATTCGTGTTGATGTAGATGTTGAAGCTGGCTGCCTGCATGGCTGCCTTGCACAGTACCGCGCTGGATGCGGAATCGGCAATGACAACTTTGTTGCCTTTGATTGCAAATTCCTGAGCAAGCTCGATCGCTCTTCCGCATTTGATGATGATCTCCATCGGAACCTGGCAGGCTGTATGAAGCGCTTCCTGCTTCATCTGATCGATTTTTGCCTTTTCCTCCGGATCCTTGGATTTCATTTTGTAGAGTTTGGCCAGCGGCTCGAAGTTGTCGATATCCTTCTGGACAAGTCTGACGAGATCCTCCTGGATCTTCGTGATCTCTGCAATGTTCTTTTCCATTTCTGCGGCAACAGCGATGTACTTCTTCTTACCGACGGTAAGACGCGCCACCATAGCACTCAGCGACGCGCCAAGAGCACCTACCAGAGCGGCGACGCTGCCGCCGCCCGGGATAGGTTCTTTGCTTGCTACAGACTCTATAAATTCTTTACATGTTTTATCAGTGTAAGCCATCTTATCTTCCTTATCTTTCTTTCATTCGGGTCTGATGCCCTTGTACTCGGCCTTTTCTTATTCTGCGAAGAAGAGCTCTGAGAGCTTGAGCGGCTCAATGTATTCGCCGTCCTTGTAAACTCTCATGTTGCCGGATGCGATCTCGTCGATCAGCATGACTTTGCCGTCCTTGTCGTATCCGAACTCGAACTTGATGTCATAGAGCACGAGTCCTTTTTCGAGCATGTCGTCTGCAACGATCTGTGTGATTTCCTGCGTCATCTTCTTCAGGTCTTCATACTGTTCATCCGTCATGATTCCCAGAACGATCAGTCCATCCTTCGTTACGAGCGGATCTTCCTTCTCATCGTTCTTGAATGTCGTTTCAACATATGCAGGAAGGTCTGCGCCTTCTTCGATATATTCCCCGTATCTTCTGTAGAATGAACCAACTGCCTTATGTCTGCAGATGACTTCCAGGCCGTTGCCGAATACCGTTGCAGGCTTGACTTCCATTGTGGTGTTCTCCAGATCGGAGCTGATGAAGTGTGTTCTGATGCCGGCTGCGTTGATCTTCTCAAAGTAGTAAGTTGTCATTCTCAGATTGACATCGCCGACACCTTCGATGGTGAGGCCTACTTCGTTCATGCCCGGATCGAACACGCCGTCCTTGCCTGTTACATCATCCTTGAACTTGAGCATGTAATTGCCGTTGTCCAGTTCGAATACGTTCTTTGTCTTGCCAGTGTAAACTAATTTTTCCATGGGTTCCCTCCTATGAATATTAAATTGAAATTATTTAACAGATTTATGCGGCAGACCTTCGTCTGCAAAAGCAAGGCAGCAGCCTTGTTCAACGACTGACGGGCAGATTTATTCCGCTCCATTCAGCCGCGCGTCCTTCGCCAGGACCGCTTCAGCTGCTGCTTCTCTTTCTTTCTTAAGTTTATCCGCCAGATCCGGATCGCTTACTGCGATGATCTGGGCTGCAAGTATTGCGGCGTTTGCTGCGCCGTCAATTGCCACTGTTGCTACCGGGATTCCTGATGGCATCTGAACTGTCGACAGAAGCGCGTCCAGTCCATCCAGTGTTGATGATTTTACCGGAACTCCGATGACCGGCAGGAGTGTGTTCGCTGCCAAAGCACCCGCCAGATGGGCGGCCTTTCCTGCCAGCGCTATGATAACTCCGAAACCATTTGCCTCTGCATTCGCGGCAAAATCCTTCGCCTGCTCAGGGGTTCTGTGCGCGGAGTATATGTGAACTTCGTAAGGGATTCCATATCCTTCAAGTCTCTCTATTGCCTTCTGTGCGATTGGCATATCGCTGTCTGAACCCATTACGATTCCGACTTTTCTCATGAGCCTCACCTGCCTTTCAAAAACACGCAGTTATTATATCATGAGACGGCACATTTATACTACATGTTTTTCACTTTTCTCCCAGGAGCAGTTCCCCATGAGGTCCGCCTGTTAAAAAAAGAGCATGGATGCGAATCCTTCCTTTTGTTCGTTATATTTAACTGTACATAAAAAGTATAATTTCTACTTAGAGACACAATCAATTACTGATTTGGATAGTCTGTATATAACAAATTATAAGTATATATTGCGAGTACTCAATTCTTATTAATTCGTTCGTAATTCTCTATAATTTTAAGTGTTTCGTTCGATTCGTCTTGTGATTATCTATTAAATCGTTTATAATCTGTTAAAAGGAGGTGCGCATCATGCAAATCACAGCAACAGAACTTAAACTCAGGCTTGGATATTATCTTGAGCATGTTTCTGAAGAAGACATATGGATCTCTAAAAACGGCAAGACGATTGCTAAACTTGTAAACCCAAACGTGTCTGCCGTCGATTCTATTTCCGGTATACTGAAAGACAAAATTCCTGAATCAACAGATGCACAGGATCTCCGGGACGAAAGGATATTAAGGTATGAAATACATGATTGATACTAATATTATTCTAGATGTCCTTTTGGAGCGCGAACCACACTATACTCATTCCAGAGCGGTGCTGGATCTTTGTGAAGATAAAAATATCCAGGGGTTTATCTCTGCATCCTCTGCTACTGATATCTTTTATCTTGTCCGCAAAGCACTTGGCAGTTCCGATGAAGCCTATGAGGCGTTGGGGCATATTCTTAACATTGTTAAGATTCTTACCGTTACTAACGATGATGTGAATCAGGCTTTTATTCGCAGGGCTTCTGACTTCGAAGACTGCCTTCTTGCCACATGCGCTAAAAGTAATGGATGTGACGGCATTATTACAAGAAACAAAAAAGATTTCCTTTCCTTCGATATCCCTCTCTACAGCCCGGAGGAAATTGACCAGTTATACGTATCCCGGTAGCGGCGTACATGCGCCGCAGGGGGACGGACATATGCGCAGTGGACCTCCACAGGAGCATATTGCAATTGCCCGCGAAAAGAACTTAGAAAACAGCAAAATCCCAGGCATGTCTGAGCGGCGTAAGCCGCGAGTTTGCCTGGGATTCTGTTCTCTGTGATTGAGCGCATGCAATTGCATGCGACGAGGACAGTACACGGAGCATATGTCCGTCTCTCTGTCCGGCGGGGCGTGTCCGCTATGCGGCGGGGAACCGTCCGCCTATACGAGCTCGAGGAATACGACCTCAGCGTTGTCGCCCTGGCGAGGGCCCAGCTTGAGGATCCTGGTGTATCCGCCCTGACGGTCGGCATACTTCGGAGCGATCTCCTCGAATAACTTTGTTACGACAGATTCGTCATAGATGTAAGCCATAGCCTGTCTTCTGGCGTGAAGGTCACCGCGCTTGCCCAGCGTGATCATCTTCTCGGCCTGTCTTCTGGCTTCTTTGGCTCTATGCTCTGTTGTCTGGATTCTGCCTTCTCTGAGCAGGTCAGTGACCAAATTTCTCAGCATAGCTTTTCTGTGAGCTGAATCTCTGCCTAATTTTCTGTATCCTGGCATTTCTGCTTCCTCCTGTTAATTATTCGTCACTCTGTCTCAGACTAAGACCCAGCTCTTCCAGCTTGTTCTTTACTTCGTCCAGTGACTTCTTTCCAAGGTTTCTAACCTTCATCATGTCTTCTTCACTCTTCTGAGTGAGCTCTTCTACTGTATTGATGGCTGCTCTCTTCAGGCAGTTGAAGGATCTTACTGAAAGTTCCAGTTCCTCGATCGTCATCTCGAGGGCCTTTTCTTTCTGGTTTTCTTCCTTCTCGACCATGATTTCCATGCCTTCTGCTGAATCATCAAGACCTACGAACAGGTTCAGATGCTCCTGCATGATCTTCGCACCGATGGAAACGCCTTCTCTAGGAGTGACGGAACCATCTGTCCAGATTTCCAGAATCAGCTTGTCATAGTCAGTTACCTGTCCAACTCTTGTGTTCTCTACAGTGAAGTTGCACTTTCTGACTGGAGTATATATGGAGTCTGTAGGAATAACAGATATAGGAGTGCTTTCATCCTTGTTGTTCTCAGCAGGCACATAGCCTCTGCCTCTTGCGAGGTTGATCTCCATAACCAGTGTTGTATTCTCGTCGAGTGTTGCTATATGAAGTTCCGGGTTGAAGATCTCGATATCCGCATCGCCGCGAATGTCTGCTGCCGTAACTTCCTTAGGTCCAACTTCGTTGATGATAACCCTTTTCTCGTTTTCGCCTGTCATCTTGATGGCAAGCTTTTTGAGGTTCAGGATGATTTCTGTAACATCTTCCTTTACGCCTGGGATCGTTGAAAACTCATGGAGTATTCCGTCGATCTTGACTGATGTAACAGCTACGCCCGGGAGGGAGCTGAGAAGGATTCTTCTCAGGCTGTTTCCGAGAGTTGTGCCGTAACCTCTTTCGAGTGGTTCTACAACGAACTTACCATAGTTCGGGTCATCGTTTGAATATATACATTCGATTGTTGGTTTTTCTATTTCTATCACGCAAAACCCTCCTTTTTTTATTTGTATTAATATTACTTGGAGTACAATTCGACGATCAGATGCTCTTCTACAGGTGTGTCAATCTGATCTCTAGTAGGGTCAGCAAGAACTGTTCCCTCGAGCTTTTCTCTGTCAACGGACAGCCACTCAGGGACGCCTACTGTCATGTCTTTGATCTCCTGGAATTTCGGGGAGCTTGCGCTTTTAGCCTTAACTTTGATGACATCTCCCGGCTTTACCTGATAGGAAGGAATGTTAACCTTCTTACCATTTACTGTGAAATGTGCATGCACAACCAGCTGACGGGCTTCTCTTCTGGTCATAGCCAGTCCCATTCTGTATACTACATTGTCGAGACGCTCTTCGAGCATGATGAGCAGGTTTTCACCTGTGATGCCCTTCTTCTTAGCGGCTTTATCAAATGTGTTTCTGAACTGCTTTTCCTGAACGCCGTAGATGAACTTCGCTCTCTGCTTCTCACGAAGCTGCAGTCCGTATTCACTCATTTTTCTGTTGCTTCTTGCAGGAGTCCTCTTTGATTCTTTGAAGATTCCCATGTGGCTAGGGTCTATCTGAAGGGATCTGCATCTCTTCAGGATCGGATCTCTGTTTACTGACATTTCTATTTTCCTCCCTTCTATCAGACTCTTCTACGCTTAGGTGGTCTGCATCCATTGTGAGGAATCGGTGTGATATCCTTGATCATGGTGATTTCGAGACCAGCTGTCTGAAGTGCTCTGATAGCAGCTTCTCTTCCGGATCCCGGACCCTTTACGTAAACTTCAACTGTCTTCAGGCCGTGTTCCATTGCTCCCTTAGCAGCTTCTTCTGCAGCTGACTGAGCAGCAAACGGCGTTGACTTTCTTGATCCTCTGAAGCCCAGCGAACCTGCGCTTGACCATGAAAGTGCGTTACCTGCCATGTCGGTCAGTGTAACTAATGTATTGTTAAAGGTAGCCTGGATATGTGCCTGACCTTTTTCAACGTTCTTACGTTCTTTTCTCTTTTTTCTAACAGCTTTCTTAGCAGCTTTAGCCATATCAATCTACCTCCTTATCCCTTCTTTTTTCTGCCAACGG
>JAFRKJ010000072.1 GCA_017431785.1 Bacillota bacterium
ACGGTTTTGAGGCCGTGCTCCATTGCGCCCTTAGCAGCTTCTTCTGCAGCGGACTGTGCAGCGAACGGCGTGGATTTTCTTGATCCTCTGAAGCCCAGTGAACCTGCGCTGGACCAGGAAAGTGCGTTACCTGACATGTCTGTCAGTGTAACCAATGTATTGTTAAAGGTAGCCTGGATATGTGCCTGACCTTTTTCAACGTTCTTACGTTCTTTTCTCTTTTTTCTAACAGCTTTCTTAGCAGCTTTAGCCATATCGATCTACCTCCTTATCCCTTCTTCTTCCTTCCAACGGTCTTCTTAGGACCCTTGCGAGTTCTGGCGTTTGTCTTTGTCTTCTGTCCTCTTACAGGCAGACCTCTTCTGTGTCTGATTCCTCTGTAGCAGCCGATCTCCATCAGGCGCTTGATGTTCATGGAAGTGTCTCTTCTCAGATCGCCTTCCACCATGTAATCGGATTCGATGACCTTTCTGATTTTACCGGCTTCTTCCTCAGTCAGATCTTTGACTCTGGTTGAAGGGTCGATTCCGGTCTTCTCCAGGATAGCTCTGGAGGTGGTCCAGCCAATACCATAGATGTAGGTAAGGCCAGCTTCGATTCTTTTTTCGTTTGGTAAGTCTACACCGGCTATACGAGCCATATTTTCCTCCTGTTCCCATCTTCCGTCACGCAGCCGCGTCTCTTACCTGAGCGGGCGTAATATAAACGGGATGTTCTGAATAAATTGTAACTTGTCAGAATGCAAGATGTATTTGCAAATGCATCTTGTATTCAGTTGTAACGATTGTTTGATTAGCCCTGCTTCTGCTTGTGCTTCGGGTTCTCACAGATAACCATTACTTTACCTTTTCTCTTGATTACCTTGCACTTTTCGCAGATAGGCTTTACGGAAGCTCTTACTTTCATTTGTTTGTTCCTCCTGCAATTATGCTTTGCCTCTCCATGTGATCCTGCCACGGGTCAGGTCGTACGGTGAAAGTTCCACCTTGACCTTGTCCCCTGGGATGATTCTGATATAGTTTGTTCTGATTTTTCCTGAGACGTGGGCCAGAACTTTGTGACCTGTCTCCAGTTCAACAATGAACATTGCGTTTGGCTGTGCTTCCACAACTACGCCTTCAGCTTCTATGACATCTTTCTTTGCCATATTCTTTCCTCCCGGCTATTCGCCCAGAGTGAGCAGCTCTGGCTCACCATCTGTGATGACTACAGTGTTTTCGTAATGTGCTGACAGTTTCCCGTCAAGCGTTACTACAGTCCAGTCGTTGGATAATGTTCTAACATTGTAGGTGCCTTCACATATCATCGGCTCAATGGCAAACACCATACCCTTGGCCAGTCTCGGTCCTCTCCCCGCTTTACCGAAGTTCGGTATCTGGGGATCTTCGTGCATCTGCTGTCCAACGCCGTGGCCAACGTAATCGCGGATCACGCTGAAGCCTTCGCCTTCGGCAGAGCACTGGATCGCGTGCGATATGTCGGACAGTCTGCAGCCGACCTTGCAGAACTCAAGTCCTGCAAAAAAACTGTCCCGTGTGGCATCGATCAAATGCTGCGCTTCCTCGCTGACCTTTCCTACTGCGTAGGTCCTGGCAGCGTCGCTTACATATCCTTTGTAGGTGGATCCTACATCAACGCTTACAATGTCGCCTTCTCTCAGAATCCGTTTCTTGTCAGGAATCCCATGAACGACTTCTTCGTTTACGGAGACACAGGCGCTGGCCGGAAATCCGCCGTATCCCAGAAAGGTCGGGATCATTCCGGCGCCCCTTATTGTCTTCTCAACGAAATGATTGATGTCGGCGGTTGAAAGGCCGGGCTTAACAAGATTCTCCAGTTCTTTCAGGATGTATCCTGTCACCTTGCCCGATTCCCGCATCAGCTCTATTTCTGAGTCTGATTTGATAATAATCATTGCCTATTCCCCTAAAATTCCGACGATTGTGTTGAATACATTCTCGAGTCCTGCCGCGCCGTCAATATGTGAGATATTTCCGGCTTTCTCATAGTAATCAATGAGAGGCTTTGTCTCGTTGTTGTATACTTCGATTCTGTTGGCAGCGGTCTCCTCGTTGTCATCCTTTCTCTGGATCAGCTCTGCTCCGCAAACGTCGCAGATGCCTTCCTGTTTCGGCGGGATGTTCACAACATGGAATGATGCGCCGCACTTGCTGCAGACTCTTCTGCCTGTCAGTCTGATCATCAGCTCTTCTCTGTCAACGTCGATATCGAGCACATGATCGATCTTGCTTCCCTTTGCTTCCAGGAACTTATCGAGTTCCTCAGCCTGGAACACTGTTCTTGGGAAACCATCGAGCAGGAATCCGTCTTTGCAGTCGTCCTTGTTCAGTCTGTCGGTTGCGATTTCAACTACCAGTTCGTCCGGAACCAGCTGGCCCTTGTTCATGTATTCCTGGGCCTTCTTCCCGAGTTCTGTACCGTTTTTGATGTTTTCTCTGAAAATGTCGCCTGTTGAGATATGAGGAATGTCATATTTCTCAATGATTCTGGCGGCTTGGGTGCCCTTGCCGGCTCCCGGAGGGCCTAACAATATCAAATTCATCTTTTACCTCCATTATTTGAGGAAACCGCTGGAGTTCCTCATTACCATCTGGTTCTCAAGCTGTTTCATTGTGTCGAGTGCAACACCGACTGCGATCAGAAGCGATGTGCCTCCGAAGTGGAAGGAAAGACCTCCCAGCTGGCTGACGATGGTTGGCAGGATCGCTACCAAGGCCAGGAATATTGCACCGACAAATGTGATTCTTGTCATAACTCTGTTCAGATATTCAACCGTCGTCTTGCCAGGTCTGATGCCGGGGATAAATCCGCCGTTTGCCTTCAGGTTCTGCGCAACTTCCATCGGGTTGAAGGTTACTGAAGTATAGAAGTATGTAAAGAATATGATCAGTACTGCATTGAATGCCGCGTATACCCATACGCCCGGTGACCCTGTCGGCGCAAGCCATTTCTCGACCCACATTGCTGCATCACCCTTCGCGTTCATGAAGTAGGTGATCGTCAGCGGGAACTGCAGAAACGCCATGGCGAAGATGACCGGGATAACGCCCGCCTGGTTGACCTTGAGCGGAATATGCGTTGCCTGTCCGCCGTACATCTTTCTGCCGACGACTCTCTTGGCATACTGTACAGGGATTCTTCTCTGACCCTGCTGTACCATGATGATTCCTACGATAACTGCTGCGCAGAAGAGCAGGAATACGATCAGTGTGACGATGCTCATGGTGCCTTCTGTGAGCTTGTTCCAGATTTCCTGGCAGGCGGACGGGAGTCTGGCGATGATACCCGCGAAGATGATCAGCGAAATACCATTGCCGATTCCGTACTCATTGATTTGCTCACCCAGCCACATGAGGAATGCCGTACCGGCCGTCAGCACCATGACGATCACGATGATCGAGAATACGTCTGTGCTGATGAGGGCCTGTCTGAACAGTCCGATCGTAACACCAATTGCCTGTACTACTGCCAGCGCAACTGTCAGGTATCTTGTGTACTGTGCTATTTTCTTTCTTCCTTCTGTCCCTTCTCTTGACAGCCTTTCCAGTGCAGGAACGGCAATCGTCAGGAGCTGGAGTATGATAGATGCTGTGATGTACGGTGTGATACTCAGCGCAAAAATCGTGAAATTGCTGAATGCACCGCCTGAGAACAGATTGAACAGAGCGAATAGTCCTGTGTCACTGTCAAAGGTCTGTGATAATACTTCCCTGTCCATACCCGGAACCGGTATCTGCGCACCGACTCTGAAGATCAGCAGCATGAGCAGCGTGAATATGATCTTCTTCCGTATGTCCGGAATATTCCAGGCCTTTGCAACTGTTCTTAGCATCTCCATTAGATCACCTCAGCCTTTCCTCCGGCAGCTTCGATTTTCTCCACGGCAGTCTTGCTGAACTTGTGTGCCTGTACTGTCAGGCTCTTTTCGAGGTCGCCGTTTCCGAGGATCTTGATGCCGTCCTTGACCTGCTTAGCAAGCCCTGCATCCATGATCATTTCAGGAGTTACTGTCGTACCTGCTTCGAATCTGTTGAGTTCGCTTACATTCAGTACTGTGTACTCAGTTCCCCAAATATTCTTGAATCCTCTCTTCGGGATTCTTCTGTAAAGAGGCATCTGTCCGCCTTCGAAACCAAGTCTGACGCCGCCGCCGGATCTGGACTTCTGTCCGTTCATTCCTCTGCCGGCTGTCGTTCCGTTTCCTGTTCCTGTTCCGCGGCCTTTTCTCTTCGGAGCTCTTGTAGCTCCTTCGGATGCCTTTAATTCATGCAGTTTCATCTGTGTGGCACCTCCTTATAACTCTTCAACAGTTAAGAGATGCGGAACCTTGTTGATTGCGCCTCTTGTTGCGGGGCAGTCAACCAGTTCAACTGACTGGTGCATCTTCTTAAGTCCTAACGCTTCTACTACTTTTTTCTGCTTAGGGGAAGCGCCAATAACACTCTTCGTCAATGTGACTTTGATCTTTTTTGCCATTACTACTTCCTCCTTATCCTAAGATTTCTTCCTTAGTCTTGCCTCTCTTCCTGGCCACTTCTTCCAGTGTGGTGAGCGCCTTCAGGCCTTCCATTGTTGCGTAAGCCATGTTGCCGGTGTTGTTGGAGCCAATGGACTTCGCTCTGATGTCCTTGACGCCCGCGGCTTCCAGTACTGTACGAACGGATGAACCTGCGATAACGCCTGTACCAGGGGCAGCCGGCATGAGCAGTACTCTTCCTGCTCCGAATACGCCCAGCTGTCTGTGAGGGATCGTTGTTCCGACTGTCGGAACCAGAATTACATTCTTCTTAGCATCTTCTGTTGCTTTTCTTACTGCTTCAGGGATCTCCTGTGCCTTGCCGAGGCCTACGCCTACGTGGCCTTCGCCGTCGCCGACAACTACAGTAACGGAGAATCTCATGTTTCTTCCGCCCTTAACGGTTTTAGCAACTCTTCTGATGCTGACTATCGTTTCGTTCAACTCCAGATTTGAAGTGTCTAAAGTTTGTCTCATCTTGTTACCTCCCGTTAAAATTTGAGTCCCGCTTCGCGAGCACCGTCAGCCAATTCCTTGACTCTTCCGTGATAGAGGAATCCTCCTCTGTCAAAGCATACTGTTTCGATACCCTTTTCCAGTGCTCTCTTAGCAATAGCTTCTCCAACTGCCTTTGCAGCTTCCTTGTTGCCGCCGTACTTGATGCTCTCTTTGAGCTCCTTGTCGATCGTGGATGCGCTTACCAGCGTTACGCCGTTAACATCATCGATGATCTGAGCGGAGATGTTCTTGTTGCTTCTGAATACGCACAGCCGAGGCATTTCAGGAGTACCGCTGAGATGTTTTCTGATGCGCGCATGTCTGACCAGGCGCTTGTCATTTCTGCTTTCTCTTGCCATTTTGCTTTACTCCTTTCTTTAACCTGAGACTCCGGTCTTTCCTTCTTTCCTACGGATATGTTCGCCTTCGTACTTGATGCCTTTGCCCTTGTAAGGTTCAGGTTTTCTCCAGGCTCTGATATTCGCAGCATAGTTGCCGACCAGTGCTTTGTTGATTCCTTTAACGATTACTGTATTTGCATCCGGGCA
>JAFRKJ010000073.1 GCA_017431785.1 Bacillota bacterium
AGTAAAGGCGATCCATCAGGAAAACGGGGGTGTATCCTCGGCGCGAAACCGGGCCCTTGCCGAGGCACGCGGCACATATGTGCAGTTTGCGGATGTGGATGATTGGCTGCCGATGGATGCCACAAAGCTGCTGGTGCGGGAGATGGAAGTGCAGTCATCGGAGCTCGTAGTCGGTGACTTTTATCGGGTTGTAAATGGAAATGTGTCGGAAAAAGGGTCCATTGAGACCAGCGGGACGCTGACGCGCCAACAGTATGCCGATGAGATGATGCTTGCGCCGGCGGACCTTTACTATGGCGTCCTGTGGAACAAGCTTTACCGAAGGGATATCATAGAGCGTTACGGCATACGCATGGACGAGAATATCAGTTACAGTGAGGATATGATCTTCAATCTGGAGTATCTTCTCCATGTCAAGAACATAGCGATCCTGAAAGCCCCGGTTTATTACTATCAGTACACCAAGGGCTCGTTGGTGGACCAAAGTTTGAATCTGAGCAGCACAATCAAAATGAAGAAAAGTGTTATTGGCTACTATAACGAGTTCTTCAGGAAAACCTTTGATACACCTGCCTATCAGGAGCGGTTGCCGGTGATTTACGGCTACCTGCTGGCTGTCAGCCACGACAGTCTGACGCTGCCCTTCACGCCGGGGATACGGAAGCTGAACGCGGGGGCAGACTTGTCTACCCTATCTGGCGAAAGCGGCACAGCCTTCCCAATGCGCAGCGCGATCCTTGAAACACGATTGCTTGGACGCTATCTGGAAACGCTGGCACGAAAACACGGAATGGATGAGTCCAGAATCAAGCTGTTATACTGCATGGAAAAGAAAAAAGAACCTTGCAGCATTGAGAGTCTATGTTTGCTGACCGGTATGGGAAAACCTGCTGTGATCGTGGCAATGGCCCGACTTCTGGCGGACGGACTGGTGAGGCGCGAGTCACCCCTTGGAAGCAAAGAGCGCTTCTCTTTCCAGGCGCCGGAGTTCACAGAGGAACTGCAGCAGTTGGATCGGGATGTGGACGCGGTGTGTTTTGCTGAATTCACAGATGAAGAAATTCGGCAGTACCGCAGCCTTGAGGAGCGGCTTGGTAACTGTATTCTCCACCGTCTGCTGGCTGAGACAGCGGATGAATCATAGGCCTCAGGTATACCAGCCTAATATAGAATTCAGAGGAGTTTTGGAGAATGGCGACTGACCGCCTGATAAACTTGATATTGCTGTTTTTTGCCTATGCTTTCCTTGGCTGGTGCATCGAGGTCACACTGAAGTACTTTCAGTTTCACCGTTTCATCAACCGCGGCTTTCTGACCGGCCCGTGGCTCCCAATCTACGGCTCCGGTGCGGCGCTAATCACCGTAGTGATAAAGGGGCTTGCTCCGTTGGAATTTTCCGTCGGTACGACTTTCATCGTATCGTTCCTTCTATGTGGCGTTCTGGAATACATGACGAGCTATGTTCTGGAGAAACGCTTCCATGCTCGTTGGTGGGATTATAGCCAGAAGCCCATGAATCTACATGGCAGAGTCTGGATCGGAAACCTGATTCTGTTCGGGCTTGGCGGCGTGGTGATCGTGGAGCTGATCAATCCGTTGTTGCTCCGTCTTTCCGAACATGTTAGCCTTACTGTGCGAGAGATTATGGCGCTCTCCCTGACCACGATCTTTATCGCAGACAATGTGATGTCTCACTTTGTGCTGAAACTGGTCAAAACGGGCGTTGAAAGCAGTCAGGCAGACGAAACAGAAGCCATAAGCAAAGAGGTTCGGCTGCTGCTCAGCAACCGCTCCGTTTTCTACCGCCGCTTTGCAGAGGCTTATCCCGAGGTCATTTTTAAGACGGAACGCATCACCAAACGCATGGAGGAAATCCGGATAGAGACGGAAAGATTGCGTCAGGAGGCAGAAGAGCGTGTTGTTCAGATGCGGCTGGAGGTTGCAGAGAACCTGGAACCCACAAGAAGCGTGAAAAACGAGATCATCGAAAAACAAGACGCCTTGATCGGTCTGCTTTACCGGGAAGAAGACGCTAGTCCGGAGATCCGGAAATTGAAGCGGGAAGTCGAAACGAAAAAGGCTGTGCTGCAGAAGCGGCGTGCGCGGTTTCCAAAGTTGTAAACGGCATGGTTGACGGACACCTGCCTGGACGGACAGGATTCTTTTGTCCGGCTTTTCGATATGCTGGGGATCCCGCATCCCTGATGACCGAGGTTCCAATTATGATAAATTGACTGCACTTTTGACTGCATTTTGACTGTACTTTGCATGAGCATGCTATCTTAGAGTGATTTGAATGAGCATAGTAAACAATGCCGATTTTTCCCTAAATTACTGGCTTTTTGAGTTTTATCCAGACGCCGTCTAGCTTTAAGAGCCATGCGTAGTTGCAGTTCTCCTAAGCGGGACGCCGCGCGTTCGAATCGCGCCGGGGACGCCAATCCCCCGAAAACACTGCGTTTTCGGGGGATTACTTTTCCTAAAACTTCTCCTGTCGAATTGCGCTTCATCATTCCATGCAATGCATACTAAGGTGCTCTTCTGATGTGTTCATCAAAACATCAGGAGCAATCACACGTTCAAATGCTGCGTGATCTAAGAATTCTTGTACTGGATCAGGCATTTTTCATTCCTCCCACATAGATTTGTATATATCAATGACATTTACTTTCGTTTTTGTCGTTCCAGTTCCCGCCCCACCAGCAGATCGCTGAAGGTAGAATATGCGAGAAATACGGTATCCCGCTTGAAATAATGATGATTATTTGGACAGCCATCGAATCATAGTTCGAGCTGCTCTACCACATTTCTACTACACACCGGTGTGAGGAATGTACTATTGAACTCGGTTTAGGGATATATGTAACAAAGACAATTGATGGAAAAAAGCCCAGAAATCGGCGAATTCCCTTATTTATCTGCATCTTTGAGTACCCTGTCTGGTCGGCTCCGCCTCTTGAGGCCAGAGGTTCGAATCCTCCCAGGCACGCCAAAAATCCCCGATAACTCTACGTTTTCTGGGATTTCTTATGGCTTATGAAATCTTATGTAGCGCATGGGCTTTTGCCGAAAGAGGATGTATATTGAAAATGTATATACGATATAATATGCATCTTGTATCCGCTAAAAACCTGGTTTTGACTGCACTTTTTTTAAAAAAGCATTCTCACAATATTCGTAGTAAACGTATTTCCGGCTCTTTTTTCCTCTCCTTGAGATGTTCATCAAGGGCACGTATCGCTTGCTCCTCTTTAAATTTTGAAAGGTGTGTGTATATCTCCAAAGTAACTTCTATGTCAGAGTGGCCGAGGAATTTCTGTGCGGACTTAACATCAACGCCCGCATCGAACAGCATTGTGGCATAAGTGTGCCGAAGCATAAGGACACCGTTACGATCGTGGTAACTGCCAGTGCTGGTGGTGGAACCAATGTCGTTGCTAGAACAGTAGTCCCTTATTGGTTTTTTACCACTGAGGGATATGAAACTTTATCGAATAGGAAATAAGTCCGATCCACTTTTACAGAAGATCGGACTTTAACCAATTATTCTAGCCTTTCTTGAATGATCAAATCATTTTGTCTGATTGAATAAAGTCAGTTTATGAAACACGACATTTCACATTACGAAGACGGTTATAGCCATCTTTATTGCTTATAAAGCCTTCGACGTATTTGCTGCAGGCTTCCACTTGAAGGGGATGGCAAATGAACAACTGCGTGCACGTATCATAGATGATTTTATTCAGATCTTCATAAATCTTTATCCGCTCAGCAGCGTCCGTAGTACTCCGACCTTTCTGAATCAAAGCATCAGCTTCCTCATTAGCAAAGAAGGAACGATTGCCAGGCTTTCCCTGTTGTGTGGAGTGATAGCAAGGATAATAGGTATAGTCAGCGTCTCCGGTAGAAGTAATCCATGCAGAAAAGCCGAGATCATGCTCATGATTATTGAGAGCCTGAATATAGGTGGCTTGTTCATAGCTACGGATTTCTGCTGTGATGTTTAGCTCCTTCAGCATCTCAGCAACGGCCTGACAGATCTCAATTCTCTGTTGAGACTGATTGACTACCATTACCAGGTTACATCCGTTCGGATAAGAGGACTGAGCCATTAGTTCTTTAGCTTTTTCCAGATCATACTCATAAGCAGGTGAAGGTGCATAACAAGCTACGACTGGGGCAATCATGCTAGTGGCAAGCGTTGCATTTTTTCTCATGATAGTGTCAATGATGAGCTGCCTATCAATAGCATAGCAAATTGCTTTTCTAACATTGATATCAGAGGTCGGGCGATCCAGGTCGATCAGATTGAAGAAGAAGTTGAAGCAGGTCATGGAAGGACGCGCATGCTTGACAAGATCTGGATTTGAGTCAATTCTATCGACGTCATTTGCCTCAATTGAATAAGCGATATCGACTTCGCCGGTTTCAAGGGCGATAACACGCTGTGCTGCCTCAGGGATAACCTTCATGATCAAGTTTTTAGTAGCCGGGGGGCCCTGAAAATACTCATCAAAAGCGACCAGCTTGACAGACTCAGAAGGATTCCACTCCACCATCTTATAGGGACCAGACCCGATTGGATGCTGAGAGAAATACTCTTCGCCTTTTTCCTCTACATATGCCTTAGGAACGATAGCGGAGAAAGGCATTGAAAGGTTGTTCAGAATAGGAGCATAAGGTTCTTTGCAGTGAATTACAATAGTATCCTCACCAGTGATTTCGACAGTGTCGATAAAACTAACAATGTAGTTTACATAGTTTGAGGCGATTGCACGGTCCAAGGAGTATTTAACATCTTCGACAGTAAGCAAAGATCCATCATGGAACTTAACACCCTTTCGGATAGTAAATTCCCAATCCTTATCACTGAGTTGCTTATAGCTTTCGGCAATAAGAGGCTGAGGATCATTTTCACCGATTACTTCCATAAGCGTACTGAACACATTGCAAGTAACCGTAACGGCTGCTGTTTCTTTTCCGACATGCGGATCCATTGACGTAACATCTGCAGCCTGCGCCCAAATGACAGTATCTTTATATGTCACCTCAGAAGTTGGGCTTTGTGCTGCAAGTTCACCGGAGTTGCTGTCACATCCAGCTAATGCAATGCTTAGAATTGTGCATACAGCAATACACAGCGCAATTAGTCGATGTTTCATTTTGTGCCTCCTTATATTGTTTATATTGGCATTGGCATGTAGCCATTACGCCCTAAAGGTATTTGATTTAATGCATGCAACCATATGCCCGGGTTCGATTGTAGAAAGGGGGATATCTGCCGAAATGCAATCATCAGTTGCATAAGGACAGCGTTTGGCGAAACGACAACCAGGCTTTGGGTTAATTGGGGAGGACAACTCGCCCGAAAGAGGTATGCTATGCATCTTTATTTTCGGATCCGGAATGGGAATAGAGGATAAAAGCGCTCTCGTATATGGATGAACTGGATTTCTGAAAAGCTGTTTGGATTCACAGTATTCCACCATTTGGCCTAAATACATAACCATAATGTGATTAGACAAGTGTTTGACTACGCTTAGATCATGGGTAATGAATAGATAGGTTAAGCCCATTTCTTCCTGAATGTCTTGCATGAGGTTAAGAATCTGAGCTTGAATTGAGACATCTAAAGCGGAGACAGGTTCATCGCAGACGATAAACTGAGGATGAAGCGCTAATGCTCTCCCAATGCCAATACGCTGACGACGACCACCGTCTAATTCATGGGGGTAAGTGTTGACAAGTCGTTGAGCAAGCCCAACCTTATCCATGATTTCTCGGACGCTTTGATTTAATGCTTCTTTATTTTTGTATTCGCCCTTCTTTTGGATTAAGAGGGGTTCAGCAATGCTCTGACTGACAGTCATACGAGGGTTTATAGATGCAAATGGATCCTGAAAAATCATTTGCATGGATTCCCTAATGGCCTTCATTTGTGTTCGGTTACATGCAGTAACATCTATGTTATTAAAATAGACTTTTCCAGAAGTTGGTTCCTGTAACCGCAGGATTGTTCTTCCCAGAGTTGATTTTCCACAGCCTGATTCTCCAACAACTCCTAATGTTTGCCCCTTTTCAATTGAAAAAGAGATATCATCTACTGCATGCAGACTTCCGGAGCTGGTTTGGAAATATTTCTTTAGGTTTTCGACACGAATGATGGGCGAGTTCTCCATACTCAAAACCCCCTGTTCTGCGTTTGATGTGCGCCTAGGAAACAACGAATAAAATGACCTGGTTCTACTTCTGCGATAGAGGGATGTTCACTCTTACACTTTTCATCTGCATGATGGCATCTGTCACAAAAAAAACAACCGTTAGGAAGGTTCGTTGGGTCCGGCATCATTCCTTCAATTGGAACCAATCTCCGTACATCTTCATTTAGTTTCGGAATAGAATTAAACAAACCTTGAGTATACGGGTGTGTTTTGCGTTCGAATATAGTGTCAACATCCGCGTATTCAACAATTTCTCCTGCATACATGATCGCTACTCTATTGCAACACTGCGCAACTATACCTAGATCATGAGTGATCAGTATCATTGACATATTTAGCTGTTGTCTAAGGGCTTGTATCGTGTCGAGGACCTGAGCCTGTATGGTTACATCCAAAGCTGTTGTCGGCTCGTCAGCAATTAAAATCTTTGGATTAAGAACAAGAGCGATGGCAATTATAACTCGTTGCTTCATTCCTCCAGAAAATTGATGAGGATAGTCTTTAGCGCGATCTCGGTTAATACCAACAGTCTCCATCATCAAGCAAGCTTTTTCCCATGCTTCTGCCTTGCTGATTTTTTCATGTGCCATAATAGCTTCAGCTATTTGGTCACCTACAGTTGATACTGGGTTCAGACTAGTCATAGGATCTTGAAAGATCATGGAGATTTCTTTGCCGCGTATAGACTGACGCTGTTTTTCATTTAACTGTAAAAGGTTTTCACCCTTATAATGAATTTGTCCATTGAGGATCTTTCCCTGAGGCTGAGGTATTAGGCCCATGATCCCTTTCGCTAAAGTGGTTTTTCCTGCACCAGTTTCACCGACAAGGCCCAACGTTTCTCCCTCATACAAGGAGAGAGAAAGGTTGTTTACAGCGTGAACACATCCGCTATCGGTATCATATTGGATAACAAGATCTGAGATTTTTAGTAATTCGTTCATCAGAGACCTCCTATTTTTTCATGCGGGGATCAAGGGCATCGCGAAGCCCATCTCCGATGATGTTAAGAATTAAGATTGTGATCATAATAGCCATACCGGGCATTGCGGTAATATGCCAGGCATCCCGAATATATGTTCTGGCATTTGATAACATCGCTCCCCATTCTGGCATTGGCTGCTGAACACCCATACCAATAAATGATAGGCTGGCAATAGAAAGAATTGCACTTGCCATTCCCATCGTGATTTGAACGATCATAGGGGAGAGTGCGTTGGGCATTATATAACGTGTTATTATTCGAAAATCACTTGCGCCTTCGCATTTAGCGGCTTCGATGAACTCTAAATCCTTAATTGTAAGCACTTGAGCGCGAATTACGCGAGCAAAGGATGGGGTTTGAGAAATAGCTATTGCAATGACTACATTCACCAGGCTAGGCCCCATGGCGGCAACAATTGCTACAGCTAATAGCGTTGTTGGAATTGCTAAAAAGATATCCATAATCCGCATTAGCAAATTGTCAATAATAGAATAGTATCCAGCTAATGCGCCAATGATGCCCCCCACGAGAGCAGCAACGCAGATTGCAATAGCCCCCATAAAGAGCGAATAACGTGTACCCCAGATAATTCGAATAAGGATATCTCTTCCGAATTCATCTAGACCAAGAATATGCTCTTTGGACGGTGGCTGCAGGCGATCGACAAGACGCTGCTTCGTGACATACTGGTTATAAACAGTATTATGCGTGACCAAATCGATAACTACGGTTGAGATTGCCATGATTGACAAGAGAATCAGAAGAATCATAGCAATCACAGCCAGGCGATTCTTTTTGAACCGATACCATGCCTCTTCGCTAAGTGTACGGCTTTTCGGTGATGAATTTGTCTTTCTTTTCATCTCCGTATTACCTCCTAATTGACCGCATGTCTTCTTCTTTTGTACTGGGATTTGATTCGTGGATCTACAAACGCATATAGAATATCTACAAGAAGATTAACAACCGAAAAACTGACAGACATCAAAATGACTGATCCGAGAACAGCAGGAGTATCTTTCGTTTTGATGGCATCGAGCATATAGCGACCAACCCCCGGCCAGGAAAAGACCGTTTCGGTTAGCATTGATCCACCGAGAAGATGCCCGAATTGCAATCCGGCAGTTGTAATGATAGGTATCAAAGCATTTTTAAGCATATGACGAATAGTGACTTGACGCTCTGAGATACCCTTTGAACGGGCTGTAGAAACATAATCCTGACGCATGGTCTCTAAAACGCTGGAGCGGGTCATACGCATTATAGAGGCCATAATTCCAGTTCCTAGAGTAATTGAAGGAAGGATCAAACTTTTGAGTAGAGGGATGAAGCCTTCAGCCATTCCTTGCGATGGAAGCCATCGCAGCTTTAAAGCGAATAGGATTACTAGCAATAAGCCTAACCAAAAATTTGGCATTGATACGGAGATGAGACCGCCTACTGTTGTTATGTTATCCAACAATGTGTACTGCTTCTTGGCGGAAAGGATTCCCAATGGAATACCTAAAACAAGAGCAATAAACATGCTTGCTGAGGCGAGGATCAGAGTATTGGGGAATCGGGACAATATCTGATCAGAGACGCTTAGTTTCGTTTTGTAAGACTTTCCGAAATCTCCACGCAACAGATTCCATATATACGTGATGTATCGTTCAAAGAATGGTCTGTCCAGACCTAAATCGTGGCGCATTGCGTCAGCGGCTTCTTCTGTCGCATTGTCGCCTAAGACAACTAGCACAGGATCTCCCGGTGCTAAAGATAGGATAGAGAAAACTAGAAAAGTAACCCCGATTAAGACGGGAATTAGCATAATGACACGCTTGAGAATTAATCGATGCATGGAATGGCCCTCGCTTTCTCCTTAAGCCTCAAATGTTCCTTCAACAAGGATAGTTTTCTCGCTCATCATTAGACGCCCTTTCGCTATAACGGAGTCGATCAAATAGTCTTCATCTAAAAGAACGATATCCGCATCACTACCAATCTGTACGGATCCTTTACGGGGATATAGCGAAAGAGCTGTTGCAACATTGCTTGTAATAAAAGTAAGTGCTTTTTCAAGTGGCATGCATTTATTCATAACCATTTCACGTACTACACGGTATAGGTTGCCAATATCCCCGACACCCATGCCAACAATGCGTTCATGATTTTTATCCCACTTTGGCATACTGCCATTAGAATCAGAACTAATTGTTAACAGATCAGCATTTGTTTCTTTTAATAAATCTGGGAAGAAATTGGGCACGTTTTCTTTTGCAGTAATATCCGCATATCCTCCAAGACGTGTGAATTCGATCGCTGCTTCTAAATGTCGGCCTAGATGTGTCGGACGAAAATGGGAAATTGGTATATCTGTGGTGCGGACGATGTCGATAATCTGAGATATACACTCCTTTCCAGCACCAACGTGTAGATGTAATTCTCCGACTTTTCCGGCAATCAGCGAAGCCATACGAATATCAGAAACCAATCGTATGATTTCTTCTTTTGAAGGGTGGCTGCAACGATGATCTGAGATAGCGAGCTTACAACCTATTATTTCTGATATGTAAACGATATCGTCGTAAACAGTGCCAATAACAGTATCTGAAGGATAAGCATAAGAGCCTGTTAAGCAAAAGGCAGTAATGCCTTCGTTGTTGAGTTCCTTTGTTTTTGCAAGGAGCATCCTAGGTGTTTTTGTGTATCCATCTGTTCCAAGAAGCCCGACTAACGTTGTAACACCGGCACGAACGATCTGAGAAAGTTGGATTTCTGGGGTTCTGGTATGAAATCCACCTTCTCCTCCTCCGCCGCAGATATGCACATGCTGATCAATAAAGCCTGGAACCAAGTATTTATTTGTTCCATCCAGAACGAGTGTATCCGTGTACGGCGTATCTATATGATCAGCAATTTGTAAAATTCGGTCAAAAGAAACTAATACATCCTTTTGCCCTAAAGGAGCTGGAGAATAAACTTGTGCGTTTTTAATTAAAATCATTTGCTTTCTCCTTTCTGTTCATGCGTAAAGGGGGCCGTCATTATTTGGGACGGGTCGATGATGGTTGATTCTACAGTTGTTCCAAGATAGCCTCGTATGATTTCGAAATTGTTCCAATCAGATTGATAAGAACTCTGATTTTCAATCAATAGTTTAGAAACCAGCAATTCGCAAAGTGTTATAGTTCCAGATAATGAATTAAAGAGTAAAGAATGATTGGTGTTGCAAGTTAATACTGCTTTTGCATAACGAGTAAAAGGAGCGCTTTCACTATCAGTAATTGCAACAACAGGAATGTCTTTATCAAATAAATAGTGAGCAGCTTGCAATGTGATGGTTGCATAACGCGGAAGGCTAAATAGAATGACAGCATCATTCTGGGTAAGATGCGTAAGAATACTTTCAACCCTTGCACTATCTTCCATATCGAGCATCTGTGCTTTCTTCCCAAGACATTGGAGTAAATATGAAAGATACTCTGCAGGTATTGAAGTTAACCTGTGTCCTGCAACGATGAGGTTATCTGCGTTGCTGACCATCAGGACAGCTTTTTCCAAATCATCTTTTTTTATTGATCGTGAAGTTGATTCCAAGCACAGTATTGCTTCTTCGATTAGTTGAGCATATCCAGGTTTATTATTTGCAAAGTGCTCTGCGGATCTGCGCAGTTTATCGTTGGGGGTGAGCCAAAGATGATGTACATATTCCTGTAATTGCCGTTTGAGCATAAGATAGCTGCTACAGGATACATTGTTGCAAAACTTCAAAACAGTGGCATCTGTTGATTGGGTTGATTTCGCAAACTCGCGAATTGTCTGATAACTAGCAATATCTGGATTTTCTAGACAATGAGATGCCATTCGTTTTTGAACTTTGCTTAGCTTTGGATAAGCTTCTTTTATTGTTTCGATGATATTCATGATAGTTCTTTTATTACAATTCCTCTAACCGTGGAGTTTCCGAAATGAATTCAGATGGCATACCAAGAGCATTAAAATACCGACAGATTTCAATCAGAGCAAATTTTTCAGTGGAATAGTGAGTACCGCCTAAGAGACTGACTCCGGAGCTTTTCGCAGCTTCATGGATCTTTGCAACCCATGGTGTATTTGGGTCGGTAACTCCCGTTATCATTATGTCGGTTTCCCAATGAGACAATTGTTCATAAACAGAGGTGCTTTTTGCGCCTCCAGCCATAATGGCGATTCGATTCCCCCGTAAATGCTCTTTGCCATATAGATACAGTTTTGTAGGGTGCCCAACAGCATCAGTTAAAGCCTTTTGTAATTCTGATGTAGTAGAATACGGCGTTGTACAGATCACGCCCATTCTAACTTCATTCTGTTCGTAAAAAGAATCGAATGGAACCGCATTGATTGCTTTGGCTAAACTGTTCCCGGGTGAAAATGGACCATTTCGATCCAGAGGGATGTGATACGAGAAGAGAGATATCTTTCTTTCTTTCATCATATCTATCCACTTCTGGTCAAGTTCCGGAGGTGGATCCTGCGTTTGTTTTCGTTGCTGCTTTGGATGGTGCGTGAAAACTAGACATTCCGACGCATTTTTCTTAAGCAACTGTTCCATAACTTCGCTACTAGCAAATGTCGCGGTGTACACTTTTCGTATTACAGATGTATTATCCAATTGGAGACCTTTTTTGGGGAAGACATCTGAACATGTCTCTGGTTGAAAACTCCATTCGAGACGCTGATACAATTCGTATGCATCCATGATTATTCTCCAGTTTTAATTTTTTGAAAGGCTTGCATATAATCAACTAAAAAATCTGCTGTTGTTTGAAGCATTTCTTCACCCCATTCTTTTGTTGCGGTTCTAGGGTGATCATCTCCATACCAGCCGTTGTCAGTTATTCTTCGATTGTAACGGGGAAGAGGGAGGCTTATTCCCCGGAATGAGACTCGTCGCAGGCCAATAGCTTTAATTTCATCTGTTGGGTCTTTTGCTTCAACTTCTTCAATCGCGTCCATTTTTACGAGATTTGGGTCAATAGCAAGCATTGCTGCGGTTTCTTCTCCAGCTCCATGGCCACCTTTCCACTTTGGGTTTAAATCACCAGCAACAATCCACCAGTTAAAGATAGTACCAACTGCATTCTTACTGTCTAAATAACCACATACCTTCTCCAACGAGTGATTATTTCCTCCATGACCATTCAGAAAGACAAAATGACGGCATCCCCATTGATATAAACAGTCACAGATTCGAATAAAAACTGCCTCTAGCAGGTCGGATCCAATGGATACTGATCCAGGCCATTGTAAATGCCAATCACAATCTCCATATGGTAAAGTTGGTAGAATGAGTACATCGCTCTTCTGTTCCACAAGTTCCAATATACGCATAGGAATCAGTGTGTCTGTTCCAAGCGCATTATGCGTGCCATGGCATTCAATGCTTCCGACACTAAGAAGTACTAAGTCGTGAGTCTTAAAATATGCTTCTGCTTCTCTCCAATTAA
>JAFRKJ010000074.1 GCA_017431785.1 Bacillota bacterium
AGAATCAGCCGGTAGCACCGCCGGACAAACTCCTCGACAGGGTCGGCCGGGTTGGGCGGCGTATTTGCTTTCCAGACAGCATACAGCGTAACGGAGGCATCCTTTGTAAATCTCCCTCCGGGCTGATATTGGGCGGTGGTGGCCGAGATGTCCTCGGACCAGCCGACGAAGGTATAGCCCGAGCGGGTCGGACGGGCAGAACTCAGCGTCAGGGCTGTCCCATGCGTCTTGGTCTGAGCCGCAGGGGCCCCGCTGCCGCCGTTGGCGTCATAAGAAACTGAATAAGACTGACTAAGGTCATTCTTTATTGCCGCTATCGCAAAAGGAGAGAATTTTTCTATATATACCCTTGTATTTGGACCACTTGACGTTGAAATGAGCTTCCAGGCTCCGTCTTCATAATGAAAGACATAGATTGCACTGTTGCTGCCATTAAGAAAAAACGATACATAGGAGTAATTTTCTCCTGTCAGATCCGCTTGCCACACCAAAGAAAGCTTATCTTGATCAATCCCTGCCAATGTGGCAGCCTCTTCTGCTTCCAGCCAAATATCGGGAACTGTTTTCCCAAATGATGCGCCATCAATAACAACGGAGATCATTTCCTGTTCGTCATTAATTCCGGCAATCCACCCATAATTTCTTAATACCCCATTTGATTCTAATTCTACCCTTGGTCTCTCACTTGCGTCCGCATAGTTTTGTATTTTACTATAATTTATCAGTTCACCACCAGAGAAAAGATGAATTTTGCCTGCCAACATCATCCCATATCCTGACTCCTGGCAGCATTCTACCAGTCTCCCGTACACATTTATTGTCCCGTTGATTCCAACAGATGTATATCCTGACAGATACAGGGTTCCATAGACATCTACAGAGACAACTGTTTCATCAGGAGCTATTTCAAGCCCAAATCCTGTTTCAATTGCCGAACACTCTGCGTATAGTGTTACGCCGGCAGGAACCGTAATCGTAACAGGCTCAAGAGGATTGCCTGCTCGTATATGGCAGTTTGAAGGTATTGAGAGAGTGCTTGACAGGATAACAGAGTTGGAAAGGTCAAGATGAAGGGCTTTATAGCCAGTATTAAGGATGCTGTTCAGTTCTGTTTCTGATGACACTTCAGTATACAGGGTAATATTCTTCGCATCAACGCCCTGAATATAACTGTATTCCTGAATTAGAATTGCGTGCATGTCCGGCTGATACAAACCTGTATTTACCAGCCGTGAATTACTGCTTTGCCCGTTATACGAACAAATGAGGATTGTTCCTTTGTTATACAACTGTCCGGAATTCAGAATCGCTGCGCTCCAACTGTTTCCAGGAAGCGCATATACGCCAACGTCAATACTACCATTATTTGTCATTATTCCCTGTTGGTTTATATCTCCATCCAGAATGGAGATATTTCCGTTATTTATAATGCTTCCATTTACAGTCAAAATACCTTTGTCATTATCTTCAATGGTATCTCCAATTTCTATTCTTCCATTATTTGTGAGTGTTACGCCCTCAGGGACCGTCAGAACAGCATAGCAAAGATTGATGCTCTGATCAACCGGAATTAGCAAGTCGGAACTGAGTGTAATATTTCTTGTAACGGTACAATCTCTGTTGTTGTTAACAGCAACCCTTAATTCCTCTTCTGTTTTCACCTCATATATGGTTTCTTCCCATATGGCATAAAACGAATAAGAATACTCGTTGCTTAACTCTTCGAAATCCTCATCTAATATGTTCTGTCCTTCATGGAAAACTACCAATCCATAATTGTTATACGCTGTGTCATAGTCGACAAAAGATCCATTATAAGCCAGCCAAGTATTATCGCTGCGTTTCAGATGCCATTTGTTACATGAATATCCTTCGTTTGTAAATGTGCATTCTGGTATAGTGAACTGAGTTCCTTTGCTTACACTGATTGCCGGCATACTGCCCGAACCGCCATTTGGATTGAATGTGATATTATATGTTGTTCCTGAAAGATAATCTCCACCGGGACCATCATTTATTGTTTCATAATTTTTTGCCCGATATAACGATACCGTACAATATGTAGCTTTTGTACCATCTCTCAAATTCATTAATGTTAAGAACGAACTCCATGTAACAGTGTTGAATGTCACTTTGTCTGGAGAATAATTCGCATGATATACCTTAATGCCAGTGTTTGTGACTTCGTCAATTATCATGGTATGAGGATAATCTACGCCTCCTCGCTTAAATGTGATCTGCAAAATATCTCCTGGCCATGCATATTGCAGAAGGTCTTTACACGATGAAGATGTAATAGTCCCGTATACCGTATTAGCCATCGAATGGGTCTTATCTATCTCTTTTGGATATGTATCCCACGTAAGCGTATCATCGCAAAGGCGGCCAACTAGAATAGTATTTTTGGTATCATCCGGAATATGTCCATAGTATGCAACAGCAACGTTTCCCCCAAAAACAGAAGGGAAAAACTCTCTACATGCGAAATTATAGCATTGCTCTGTATAGGTTGTCCCACTGCTATATACTTCCTGGAAAGCGTTCATTCGTTCACGAACATTTCCAGTCAGACTGATAGTTCCTTTTAAATCTAAATCATCATCTTCCTTTTGATATTTTGAAGTATATGCTATTTTAACTTCCTTCGTATATAGAGAAGTGTTTTCTGACTGAAGAAGGCATCGATAAATATAGTTGGAGCATCTTATAAAAGCATCCTCATTCTCAACAATAGTCTGGAGATAAATTGTATTTGTTTCATTTTCAATATCTTCCCAAGCGGCTTCGCGGGCGGCATCGTCGGCATATTCCAGGCTCGTATCCAGGCGCTGCCACTGGTAACTCAGTTCCACATCTTTGTTAACGGAAGCAACTACCGTAAACTCAGCCCGGCCGTTGACAATCGCTGCATCTTCCGGCTGCTTCTCAATGGTGATAACCGTTTTTTGCAAAACCGGCAGTTCTTCACAGCCTTCGAGAATCTCACCGCAGCGGGAACAGACAAAACCTGCCGTATGGCCGGTTTCCGATTCCGTAGGAGACAACGCGTCAACAGCCTCCGGTTCATGTCCCAGAGGGTCGGTCAGATTGTCTGTATAGGTATACTCGCAGATTGAACAGACATGGGTGGTATACCCGTTTTCCGTGCATGTCGGGTCTGTAACCAAAGCCGAATAACTGTGCTCGTGATCAGGGCTGCCTTCTTCTTTCTGCTCTTCCGGCTCTTCCGGCGGCAGCTTATCGAGGACAGCGGTCATCACCTCGTCACAGTTGAGGCAGTTATAGGTCATCACGCCCTCTGTCTCGGTCGTGGGTGCAAGGGTTACCGTCCCCTCGTCCCATTCATGGCCGAGGGCTTCCACGGTGACAGTCTCGCGGCTGAGCTCTTCACCGCAGACAGAACAGTATATGACCATGTCATAGCTGCCTGCCTCGGTGCAGGAGGCGGCAGCCTCGTTCTCAACCACCGATTCAGAAGGAACATGTTCATCACAGGGGTCGTCCGCAAACGCGGAAGTCCCCATGCAGCCTGCCAGCATGAGCAAAGACAGCAACAGAGACAGGCCGCGTTTTCCCATTATTTTTACATTATTCGACAGCATATCGTTCACCTTTCTCCCCTGCAGTATATACCACATTATTTTTTTCAAAAAATCACAAATTGTGATTTCAGTTTATCATAAGCAACTATGAAAGGCAACAATAATAAACAAAATTCAGCGTTATTCGTTATAATCCATTGACGCAGCGGATGGATAGACAGGAAGAATAATGATACCGGATGCCCTCCCCGTTTTATGGGTTCAGACATCCGGTATCTTGCGTTTTATTACAGTTGTTACAGCCCGTAGCTTGCGACAATCTCGCCGAACTCTCTTGACTGGGCAAAGCCATAGACGACTTCCTCGCGGCTGCCCCCGCTGTTCAGAACAGCCAGCCAGCCGTTCAGACCCGACTCATCCGGCTCGCGGTCCATGTACAGGTGATACAGCATCACCAGGAAGGCACGGTTGTCCAGATTCATATTCAGACACTCCGGTGAGAAAACA
>JAFRKJ010000075.1 GCA_017431785.1 Bacillota bacterium
GCATCGTTCAGTTCGATGGTCCCGGCTTCCTGGCCAGCCATGTTCAGCATTGTCACTGTTGACATCTTACTTCCTCCTTTCTGAAGTCATTCTATTTGTCCTGACCCTTTACTGCGTACTGGATGCGGACGATTCCGCCTTTGTTGCCCGGAATTGCACCCTTGATCAGCATCAGGTTCCTGTCTTCAATAACTTTTACCAGCTCTACGTTCTGAACTGTTACTGTCTCGCGGCCCATTCTTCCCGGACCTGCATTACCCTTGAATACTCTTGATGGGTAAGTACCTGCAGCCAGCGCGCCTGCGAGTCTCTTGTGCTTTGAACCGTGGCTCATCGGGCCTCTGTGGTGTCCATGTCTCTTGATGTTACCCTGAGTTCCCTTACCTTTTGAGGTTCCTGTAACGTCGAGCTTCTTGCCTGCTTCGAAATCAGCAACTGTGATCTGCTGTCCGACTTCGTATGTATCGCCTTCATCCGGTCTGAACTCGATCAGATGCTTCATAGGCTTGAGTTCGTTCTTAGCGAAGTGGCCTGTCATAGGCTTGTTCACTCTCTGTGGCTTAGCTTCTTCGAAGCCAACCTGGATTCCGTCGTATCCGTCTGTTTCAACGGTCTTGACCTGGGTTACTGTCATTGGGCCTGCCTCTACTACTGTTACAGGAACTACTGCGCCTGCTTCAGTGAAGATCTGAGTCATTCCCAGCTTTCTTCCTAAAAGTGTTTTCATTGTTTGTTATTCCTCTCTTTCTTAACAGCGGGCCGGTACACCTTCTGGTTCGCTATGCAACTCGTGCGATCCATGTCATGCGCCGTCCATTCTTAAGGGTGAGTTCCCTTGCGCTTCTTACAGCTTGATCTCGATGTCAACGCCTGCAGGCATGTCCAGCTTAGTGAGGGCATCCGTAGTCTTGGCAGTTGCGCTTGTGATGTCGATCAGCCTCTTGTGTGTTCTCTGCTCGAACTGTTCTCTTGAGTCCTTATACTTGTGAACAGCTCTCAGAATAGTGATAACTTCTTTTTCCGTTGGAAGCGGAATCGGACCTGATACTTCAGCTCCTGTCTTCTGTGCTGTTTCAACAATCTTAGCTGCTGAAGCATCCAGAAGTTTGTGGTCATAAGCCTTAAGCTTGATTCTGATTTTCTGTAACTCGCTCATTTTTTCCTCCTATAACTTGCTTTAGTACAGTTTTCGCTATGCTTGTACAAGGGGTTCGCTCGCAGACGCCGTATGTCTTTGACTCCGTACACGCCCTTGTGTGTTTCCATGTACCGACGCACATGAAAAGTTCAGCGAATCCCTTCGCCCCCGATCAAGTGGGGACAATTCTCGGTGGAAATTCTCCGATAGCGCGGTAACTTCCCACTTCTTCGCCTTACACAAGCTCTAACATCATAACAAAAGCCTTTGATAAAATCAAGAACTTTTTTCGATTATTTTTCATGTTTTTCAAATGGCATAAATCCAGTAATATCAAGGGGTGCAGGAATTAAAGCGCGCACACTCTATACGGTGTGTCTACTTCTGCCACTAGATGTGCCCATTCCTTTTGGAATATAGCAGAATACACACTATATCTGCAGGTTTTAAATAGAAAAACCTTCAGATTCCGACTATCTAATAGTACCAATCTGAAGGTTTGCGGTCTCTGTGTATTGTGTTCTCCTGATGAATCAGGTGCCCGATCTAGAATCCCAGGTCCTCGTTGACCAGAATCACATGCATGCGGTCAACAATGCTGGAATATCGTGTGATAACAGTGTGGCAGCATACGGTATTGCCCGGGGACAGGCAGTTGCCGCACTTGCCGGTGATGGCACACGGTGTGTTCTTGCCGAGTCTGATGCAGTTCGGCGGGCAGGCATCGCATTTGATTCTGGCGATGGCAGCATGTACGTCTCTGGCAATCTTCTTCGCTGCGATCACGAATATGACCTTATCCGGTCCCCAGATGATCGGCGCAACTCTGTTGCCCGTACCATCGATGTTGACGATCTCACCGTCCAGCGTGATGGCATTGGCGCTGGTCAGCATGAAATCCGCTGAGAAAATGGCGCGCCTGATTGCTTTGCCCTTTTCAGGATCCGGTTCTTTGAACGGTTCGTAAGTGGTGTAGTTGCCTTTGTTGAGTTCCTCGAACACACCCAGCTGGTTCAGCGTCTCACTGCCGCCTCTGCCAACAGAAGAGCCTTCCGGAATCATTTCCAGGATCATCTTCAGGGCTTCTTCGCCATCTTCTGCATAGTAGCCCTTCATGCCTCTCTTCTCGAGGGCTTTGATTACAGTCTCGATTTTGACTTTATTGCCTTTGCTGATATTATCTGTTTTCATTGGTTGTCCTCCTGCCTCATTGTGCCGGTTTAATACGGCCTCTCATCTATTACATCCTTTAGAAACTCCGCTGCTGCTTCCATTCCGGCGCCCGCAGCCGCTTCAAGCTTTTGTTCTCCTTTGCTCGCCGCGACGACTGCCGCAGTCAGCACATCGCCTGCGCCCTTTGTCTCTGCGAAGGTCAGTTTCCGCTCCGGTTTGATCAATCCGGACTGTGTTCCTTCCTTATAATAGAGTCCACCGCCCTTCAGGGTGATGATCACTCTCTCCACACCGCGCTCCTCAAAGACATCGCCGGCGGCCATGAGCTGATCCATTCCAAGAACCTGCTGTCCGCTCATCGCTTCTGCCTCCATCCTGCCCGGCATGACACAGTATGCCTTCAACTTGGATTCCGCAAATCTGCTTCCGCCTGCAATGGAGCCCGGATCGAAGAAGATCCTGCTTTTGTCAGAATACTGATCAGAGAGATAGTTCAGCGTTTCCGCCGGAACTGTCCCGTCCACAACGATCGCGTCCGCTTTTTCCAGGATCGCTGCGCATTCATCGATCCTCTGCGGCGTCAGCATCTCCATTGCTGTGCTGTTCTCTCTCTGGAACTGCAGTTCCCCTATAATATTGTGGATTTCCACAGACACAGGCGTGCCGCAGGCCGTCACTTTAATTCCTGCAGTATCCACGCCGGCATTCTCGAGTTCACATCTTGCCGCCAATCCGAAGGCATCATCGCCGACCACCGATATGAACGCGACGTCTTCTCCGTGGTCTGACGCCAGATACCTGGCGACATTATACGCACACCCGCTGTTTGAAACGCGGATCTCTGTATCTTTCTCTGCAACCACCGGATCGTAGCCGCCGAATTGGTTTCCGCCCACTCCGACCTCGTTCCAGTAGTTTTCGCTTGCCTGCTGGCGCATCGTGCGTTCGTAATACTGACTGAACCCTTCCAGCTTCTGTCCGCCGGCGCTCCTGTCATTGCCTGCCGGATCGATCCCCGCCTGGCGCAGCGCCTCTTCATCTTGTTTCTTCTGAAGTTCCACATCGCGCTTCGGCGGCATCAGTCTCACATCGACTTCCACTAATACCGCACCTATTACAGCTATCATTCTACAAACACACTCCCTCCTATGAACTCTCTGAGTATGGAGTTGTTTGGAACATCCGTATCGTCTTCAATCGTCTCAAACAGTCTGAAGAATCCCAACAGTCTGCGGGCTTCACCGTACTCAGGCTGATCCGGCGTGATCTCCTCAAGCAAAGGCAATGCGTACTTTTTCAGGAGACTTGTCTCATAGGCCAGCGTTGAATTGAAAAGTATATCCGCTTCCCCGTTGTAAGGGAAGATGTTCTTGTCTTCTCCGCCTCTGACTTTTGGCCATGCCTCTATGGTCTGCGCCGCTGAATGGCCTCTGTATTTGTAATCGCGCACAAGTCTTCGGAGCAGTCTGGCGTCTGTCGTCGGGACTCTGTTGTGGATGTCTACGTTGATCTGCGCCAGAGGGCTGATGTAGATTTTGTATTTTGTTTCATCCGGAATCTGCTCTGTGAGTTTCCTGTTCAAAGCGTGGATTCCTTCGATGACGATCAGCTGATCCTCATCGATCTTTGTCATTCTCGTGCCGAAGATCTTCTCCCCTTTGAGGAAGTCGAAGACCGGAAGGTCTACTTCCTTGCCTTCCAGGAGATCGTTCATATTGCTGCAGAAGAGATCGATATCGACTGCATTCAGGCTTTCGTAATCTTTCTCACCGTTTTCATCGACCTTCATGTCCTCCCTGTTGATGAAGTAGTCATCTGTTCCCATATAAATCGGTCTGAGGCCGTTGACCCTGAGCTGTATGCAGAGTCTCTTGGCAAATGTCGTCTTACCGGAGGATGACGGACCGGCGATCAGAACGATCCTGCGCTTCTTGCTTTTGATTTCATCAGAGATCTCCGCGATCTTCTTCTCGTGAAGCGCTTCCGAAAGGAGAATAGTGTCCTTGGCTCCGCCTTTTTTGATCAGATCATTTAAGTCAGCCAGATATCTGGTTCCCAGAAGGTGCAGCCATCTGTGTTCTTCGCTGAAAGCGCCGTAGATCTTGTTGTCATCGACGTATTCCGGAATCCTGTCAGGACTGCTGTAATACGGATAGCGCAGCAGGATTCCTTTGTGATACTTTCTCAGCTCGAACCGCTTGATATAGCCTGTCGACGGCACCATCGGTCCGAAGAAGTAGTTCACATAGGATTTGACTCCATTTTCCTCTGGAACATCGATCGTATAGTATGCAGGCATGTATTCCGGATCTGTGATCTGATCCAGCAGGCGGGCCTTCTCATGATAGCCTGCTTCCTGCCAGATGCGCAGACCTTCTTCCATGGATACTCTGCTTCTGCGGATCAGGAGATCCATGCGGACAAGTTCCTTCATGCGCAGTTCGATTTTCTCTACGACTTCCTCCGTCAGCAGTTCCTGTATCTCATCCTGCGCCGATTTAGGAAGTCCTCTCTGCGGACGAACGCGGGTGAAAAACCCCTTATTCAGGGAATTATCGATCTCCGCATCCGCATTTTCGACACCAAGCTGCGCAAATATTTCTTTGACTGCAATGATATAAATGAAGTTCAGGCTGCGCTGATACGTCAGATTCGCACCCTGTGTCCTCATATCCAAAAGCTCTACAGAATCTCCTTCCTTCAACTCCTCTGTAAGCTCTGTATCTCTTCCATTCAAACTGGCCAGCAGGATGTCGTACTTAAAAGGACCCTTCTCTCTGATCAGGTCTTCAATGGTCATGCCTTCTCTGATACTCAGTTGTTCTCCGTCTTTCACGGTATCGTATTTCATCAAAATATTCATGGATGTAGTATACCATAAAAAAAGGAGCTTGTCGCATACATGCGACAGCCCCTATGAAAGTCTCCTGCTGTATTCAGCTGTTCTCATTCACCTGCTCTATGCCGGCGCCTGCTGCGCCTCCGCTGAACCCGCCGGTTCATTGAAATCACTGCCGCCGGATTCCGCAAGTGCATTAGAAACTTCTTCTGTTGTAACGACAGGTTCTGTCTGCGCAGACGATCTGCGGTTTCTCGCATTCATACGGCGTCTGCGCATCAAATCGAGGATTCGTCTCATCTCCTCTTCTTTCAGCGTGATGCCTCTGGACATCTTCTCATGATACGGATCCCAATCGCGGATATCATACTTCGCCATACCGCCATTCCATCTCACCAGGTTGATTTCCTTCGTCCAGCCAGTATCCTGTGTGCTGATAATCCCAATCTCCTCAATGATTTCAAACGTTACGTCTCTGTCATCATCATAAACTGCCATGATAATAATCTCCTTTCCTTCCGCCCCTTATTCAAATAATAAATGTTGCGTTTTGTAGCAGGAATATATTACCATTTAATGCAGTATCTGTCAACTGCCTAATTCTCGCAGTCCATGACCTCTTTGATGATGGCAGGCAGTTTCCGGCAGGTTTCCTCCGGCAGGGACGCCACTGATACGCGGATTCCCTTGGCAAGAGGTACGAGGAACACATCGCGTTCCTCCAGCTTGCGGCTGATGCCATCCGGATCGTCGCAAGGAACGCTGACGAAGAAGCCTGCGTCGTACGGCACGATCTTGAGTCCGCACTCCACTGCCGCTTCGCTGAAAGCTCTGCCTCTGGCTGCCAGCATGTCCCTATAGATCTTTCTCTCCTGATTGACTTTGTCGAGCAGCTCTGGATCGCCGTAGATCCTCGACAGGATCACCTGTGCGATCTTCGCGCTGTTCGACCAGCTGCCTCTGGATGAATACTCGGCAACACGTTTGAACTCTTCTGCGATCTCCGGTGTCTTCGCAACGCAGATCATCGCTCCGCAGCGCGCTCCGTAAAGGGTGAAGGTTTTGCTCAGACTGTAAGCCACGATGCTGATGACATTCTCAGGCAGCCTGGACAGTCCCGGCATAAAGCTCCTGTACTTGTCCTCATCTCCTGCGAAATCGATATAGGCGGAGTCGACGAGAAGGGCGATGGCTTTGCCGCACTTTGCTTCCTCCGTCAGTATGTCAATGACTTTGTCCCAGTCCTCGTCGGTCAGTGAGTAGCCTGTCGGATTGTGAGCCGGCGTGTTCAGGATGATCACAAGGCTGTTCTGCTCCGCCAGCAGTGCTGATGAGGCTGCGCGGAATGAATCCGCATTGAATGTTCCGTCTTCGGTGAACAGTTCAAATGTCGCGATGCTTCTGCCGATTTCTCCCGAAATCGTTCCGTAAGGCGCCCAGTGCCAGTCGCTTGTCAGCACCTTATCTCCCGGCTCCGAGTAATTTGAGATGACGTTTCTGATCGATCCTGTTCCGCCCGGTGTTGCAACGGCTTCAATATATCCTTCCGGAACACTGGATCCGAAGGCAGCCTTCTTCACTGCCTCCCGGAAAGGCTGTGTGCCGCCGATCGGTGCATACTCTGCGTAATCCACCGGCTTGAGGCTCCTGAACACCTCGTCAACAGACTGCAGAACGACGAGCTTGCCGTCATCGTCAAGAAGCGCGCCTATGGTGCCGCTGATGACGTTGTCTTTACCTTTTTCGGCGATGGCCGCCTTGGCTCTGCTGGATATGCCGAAGATCTTGTCTTCCCGCGGAATGTTTCTGTTGTTTTTTCTGGCTAAAATGTACTCTGCCATCCTACTTCTCCTTGTTGATGATCACTTTTACGTAATTGATATTCTTCCCGGATGCGCTGAACTTGTCTTCGTATTCGGTCGTTATCTTCTTTGATTCATAAGTGCAGTCTGCTGCGTGGAGGTCTCTCGTCATCTCCTCCGTGCGGAGGACGTCCGCGCACTCTGCGATCTCTTCCAATGTGAATGCGAAGAGGCCTTCATTGTCGGTTTTGATCTCGATGAACCCTCCGTCTTTCACGGCCCATGCATACTCTCTGAGTCTGTCGCGGTAGGTCAGTCTGCGTTTGGCATGACGCGCCTTCGGCCACGGATCGCTGAAGTTGAGATAGATCCCGGAGAGCTGGTTCTCCTGAAACAAATCCGCCATGTGATCCACGAAGCAGTTCACAAATCTGAGGTTGTTCAGATCGGCGGATACGCCTTCCATCCGCTCTTCTCCCGGAACGTTTTCCGGCCAGTTTGTCTCCCCGCAGACGCACATCGCCTTCTCTGCTGCACGGAGAACAACGGTCTCCTGCCCTTCGATGGCGAGAAATCTGCTGCCGGGATCCGCGGCTGCCTTCGTAATGATAAACTGCCCTTTGCCGCAGCCGATCTCCACATAGAGGTTCTCAGAACAATCGCAGTATTTCTGCATGCTTCTGTCGCCTTTGTATACCATATGGCCCTTGCACCTTGCAAGTCTCTTGTCCAGATCTTTTGCCTTACGCTGTCTCATAATAACACTCTCTGCAGCACCACCACTGCCAGGAATACACAGAATATAATCGATGCGATCAGATCACGCCCCGTAAACTTCATGGCGTTCATCCTCGTCCGCTTCACGACACCGCCGTAACAGCGGGCTTCCATTGCCATGGCCAGATCCTGGGCGATCCGGAACGCACTGATGAACAAAGGCACGAGAATCGGAAGGAGCGCCTTCGCTCTTCTGAGGATATTCCCGCTTTCGAAATCTGCTCCTCTAGCCTGCTGCGCTTTGATGATCTTATCTGTTTCCTCCAGCAGGGTCGGGATGAATCTGAGAGCGATGGTCATCATCATCGCCAGTTCGTGTGCCGGAAGTCCGATCTTCTTAAATGGAGAAAGCAACGCTTCGATGCCATCCGTAAGACCGATCGGTCTCGTGGTCAATGTCAGCATGGTCGATCCGATGATGAGCAGTATGAGTCTGACAGCCATGAATTCGGCTGTTCTCAGACCCTGTCTGGTGATGTGAAGAAATCCCAGCTGCCAGATGATGTCGCCTTTTATCATAAACATGTTGACGGCTATAGTGAAGAATATGATGATCAGCACTGGCCTGAGTCCGCGCCAGATGTACCTGCGCGGAACCTTCGACAGAATGATCACCGCCTCCAGCAGTACAAAGGCAGCGATGAATCCGGTGAAATCCTTCACGACAAAGAGCGCTACGATGTACAGCAGCGTTGCTAAAATCTTGACTCTCGGATCCAGCCTGTGAATCACGGAGTTTCCCGGATAAAATTGTCCCAGTGTGATATCTCTTATCATCTTAACGGTCTATCTAAAATGAATCGGTCTAACCAAAACTTATTTTCCCAGCGCTGCCGCAATGGCATCTGCAGCCTGATCAACGGTGAGACAGTCAGTTGGAAGTTCTACGCCTTTCTTCCTGAGCTGCGACACGATTTCCGTCGCGTCAGGAAGCGCCAGTCCCATCGCCTTGAGTTCCTCTTCTCTTCTGAAAACCTCTGCCGGTGTTCCATCCATGGCAAGTATGCCCTTATCGATGACGAGCACCTGATCAGACATTCTGGCGATATCATTCATGTTGTGTGAAACAAATATGGTGATATTGTTCTCCCGTCTGTGAATGTCCGCTACCATATCGAGGATATCAAGGTGCGCCTTCGGGTTCAGCCCTGCCGTCGGTTCATCGAGCACAAGGATGTCCGGTTTCATCGCCAGAACACCGGCAATGGCAACCCTTCTCTTCTGTCCTCCCGACAGTTCGAACGGCGACTTGTCCTTAAGGCGTTCGTAGTCCAACCCGACGAGTTCAATGGATTCGCGGACTCTGGCATCGATTTCTTCCTGATCCAGACCGAGGTTCGTCGGTCCGAAGGCAACATCCTTTGCCACCGTTTCTTCAAAGAGCTGGTATTCAGGGTATTGGAAAACAAGCCCCACTTTTTTTCTGACGTCAAGCATCTTCGTGTGGCTGTCCGTAATATCGACGCCGTCGATTACAATGGTTCCCGACTCAGGCTTGAGCAGCCCGTTCAGGTGCTGAAGAAGTGTGGACTTGCCTGATCCCGTATGACCAATCACGCCTACGAAGCTTTTGTCTTCTATTCTGAAGCTCACATCGTCCAGCGCTACGGATTCGTGAGGCAGTCCTTCATTATATATGTGTGTCAGATTCTTTACTTCTATCATAAGGACTTCACCTCCGCCTCTTCTTTTGCCTTGAGCACGGCTTCGATGAGTTCCTCATCTGTCAATATATCTTGCGGCAGATCAACACCGCGGTCTCTCAGATCGGATGCCAGCTGCACAGCTGCCGGAACACCCAGGCTGAGCGCCTTGAGTTCTTCTGTGCGTCTGAAGACCTCAAGCGGCGTTCCCTTCAATTTGATCACGCCGTTATCCAGTACGATCACCTGATCTGCACAAGCGGCTTCCTCCATGAAATGGGTGATGAAAACGACTGTCATGCCTTTGCGGTTGAGATCTCTTGCAATCGAAAGAACTTCCCTGCGGCCGCGCGGATCGAGCATCGCCGTCGGTTCGTCGAACACGATGCAATCCGGTTCCATGGCGATCGCTCCTGCAATGGCAATGCGCTGCTTTTGGCCGCCGGAAAGAAGATGGGGCGCCTTTTCCTTGTAATCGCCCATCTCTACTCCTTCGAGCGCACTATCCACCCGCTTTCTGATCTCAAGCGGATCGATGCCGAGATTTTCCGGCCCGAACGCAACGTCATCTTCTACGATCGCGGAGACGATCTGGTTGTCAGGATTCTGGAATACCATTGCGACCCGCTGGCGGACATCCCACATGTTCTCAGGAACGGAAGTGTCCAGACCGTCTATATAGACTTTGCCAGATGTAGGCAAAAGCAGTCCATTCAGGTTTTTCGCCAGCGTGGACTTGCCCGAGCCGTTCTGACCGATGATGGCCGTGAAACTTCCTCGTTGAACAGCAAAGGAGATGCCGTCTATTGCTCTGAACGAGACCGTGGCTCCTCCTTCATCCGTCTTGGTGTATTCAAATATCAGGTCTTCAACTTTGATAAAATCCATTTCAGTCTGTGATCAGTATCTGCCGATGCCAACTTTCTTAAGTGCCGAAGTGATTGCGAGAGCTACAGCGATTCCGACCCCGAACTGTCCAATGTTCCAAGGAACGCCGAGTGCTGCAACAGCCCATGTTCCATAGATGACTCTTTCTGCAATGAAGTAGCCGAACACCATGAAAAGGCCCCCGCATGTCATAGCGAAGATGCGGGATAAGAGTTTGCCTTTTGCCGTGAGCTGTTTCTTCGCAAAAGCGTCCATGATGGCGACGGTAATGAGCGCCATCACGCCCTTGATGACAAATGTCCAAGGCGCCCAGAACGCAAATCCGCTCAGAATATCTCCCATCATGCATCCCAGAGATGCAGCAGCGACGCTGTGCTTTTTATCCAGAATAAAAATCGCGATAAAGATAATCCCATCACTCAGATTCACATATCCCTGTGTGAATGGAATCGGTATACGCAGCACGAATATGGCCACAATGATTATGCACATCATCATAGCGGTCAGCACCGTTATGGAAGTCTTTTTTAATTGTGTTTCCATCATAACTTTTTCTTTTCAATCACTACTGTTTGGTTTACACTATAATAAGCCAATATTGTATGTAATTAAATAGACAAAAATAATTATTTTTATAATAACAGTTTGGAGAAACGCCATGAAAGCTCTGATTCCGGTATTCGATGAGACACGCGAAAAGCCCTATTATCTGCAGCTCTACAGCTATATTAAGAACGCTATTCTGGCAGGGGAGATCACCGAGGGTGAAAAGCTTCCTTCCCTTAGGAGCCTTGCGAAATCTACGTCCCTGAGCATCACAACAGTTGAGCAGAGTTATAACCAGCTGCTTGTGGAGGGGTATATCTATTCCAAGCCCCAGTCGGGCTACTTCATCAGCAAAGTCCTGGCAGGCTCTCCTCAAACTGTACCTGTTCAGGAAAGCAAAAACATGCACGAAGTGTCTGTTATCGACGAAGCTGTGGATTTAGAGATGCCGGCCATGCAGTACGATCCGGAATGCTTTGACTTCAACAAATGGAAGAAATGCATGAACAAAATCCTGAGCGATTACTCTCCTGCCCTCCTCTTTGAAGGCAACCCGCAGGGTGAAGAAGCGCTGCGCGCGGAAATCGCCAGATATCTTTATATGTCCAGAGGCGTCAGCTGCAAGCCGGATCAGATCATCATCGGCGCAGGCACTCAGCAAATCACGAACCAGCTGGCGACGCTGCTCCGTAAGCAGGGCGTCGAGCATGTCGCTCTGGAAGATCCCGGTTATATGCCCGTCAGAAACGCATTCCGGGACAGAGGCTTCGCCATCACCAACGTGGCCGTAAAAAGCAACGGCCTCGTCATCGAAAAACTGCCGGCAAACATCCGGGCGGCCGCTTATGTCAGCCCGTCGAATCATGCTTTCACGGGAAGTGTCATGCCGGTCGGCCGCAGATATGAACTCCTCGCCTGGGCAGAGGAAAACAACAGTTACATTATCGAAGATGACTACGACAGTGAACTGAGGTACTTCGGCAAACCTATCCCTGCCCTGAAGAGCCTCGACGCAGGCGGCCGCGTCATCTATCTGGGTTCCTTCTCCAGCACCCTCTTCGCAGCACTGAAAATCAGTTATATCGTTCTCCCTGCCGGGATGGCTGAAGTCTTCTCTTCGATCGCCGGCGACTATTCTCCGACTTGTTCCAAGCTGGAACAGCTGACTCTGGCCATGTTCATGGAGAGCGGTATGTACCAGACCCACATCAAGAAACTGCGTAAACTATACTCCCAAAAGCTCACAAGAATTACCGAAGCGTTCGATGCAAAGGCATCCGATTTCGTACGCGTCATCAGTTCTTCCTCGGGTATCAGCATCATTCTCGACATCAAAACATCCAAAACGCCGACGCAATTAAAAAAAGATGCCGAGAAACTCGGCATCCCTGCTGCAACTATTGGTCACAGGATCATTCTGTATTACAATCAGATTCCACTGTCTGGGATCGACGGCGTCGCAGCACAGCTGGCAGAAGCGTGGCGACAAGAAGTATGATAATCGACTCGATCGTCAGGATAAGACCTTTGATAAACCCTGCCGGTCTGAAATTGAGCTCCACTTCATGAGTACCCGGATCCAGCTGCGCGCTGATCCACGCATCGCCTGTGAGCTCCGTGATCTCCGTCTCCATGCCGTCTATCTTCATGGACCAGCCCTCTTCATAAGGCACAGACGTGACGAGTATTCCGCCATTCGGCGCATTGACCGTTCCCTTGATGAAGGTGTCGCCTGCATCCGTCACTTTCATGAGGCTTGATGATATCATGTCGTAGGTTTTTGCCCACGCCTCTTCATCCAAGGTGCAGACATAGCATGTGATCCTTCCCGCATTACCTTCTTCGAAGCAGACCTTGATCTTGAACGTCTCCCCTTCCTTCATCGGACCGATATTCAGGATCGAACCGCAGTCCGCCTGTACTGCCAGGTCTTCAGGATCGTCTTCACGCTCGATGAAAATCTCATCTGCATAGTCTGCCGCAACATACACATAGTACTTTTCATTTGTCGTGGCTTCGTACTCAATGGTGGCTGATGACTTGACCGCAGCGTCATGCAAAGTGCATTCGACTTCTGAATCACTGACATAAGCCGCAGTTACATTTTCACCTGATACGACGCCCTGTCCCATGTTATCGAAGACTTTTTCCACTTCTCCGTTTGTCGCCGCTCTCGCATAATCGTTCAGATTGATGAACGGATTCGCGTCATATGGACTCCACGTTCTGATGGATTCCGGCAGCATATATCCGATGGACATCGGGTAATTGCTCTCGTAAAGTCTGGAATTTCCATCGCTCTTTACATATTTGAAATCTGGATCTTTGATCTTCCTGTTCTTTGCGATCAGATAGTCGATATTGACCAGGCAGTTCGTGACCGGACTGGTCTCATTGTAATTGAACCGGTTGCTGCCCGGATGTCCTTCCAGCCCAATGTGTTCCATCAGCGTAGTCGTATTGCAGTTCAGTGTTGAAGCAAACTGTCCCATTCCTCTGTAATGATATTTGGCCGGACAGTTGTGAATGAGCGGATCGTCGATCTCCATTCTGGCAAAACGCCCATTGCCGCCTTCCGCTATTGCACCGCCTTCCTTTCCTGCATATGCAGCAAGCCGTATGATGCTGGCCTTGTTTTCGTTGTATGTCTCCCTCGAGGAGTTCCCCATGGTATTGAAGTCCATTGCAGTCGTCGCGCCCAGCTCCGCCGCTACGACAAGGGCCAGTACAAGGATGAATTTCCGTCTGACCAGCTTTTGCTTTTTATAGAGCATGAGCAGGACTCCATAGACGACCGTCAGCGCCAGACCGTAATACACAAATGTATTTATGTCGTCAACAGCATCGACCATGATCTTCTGGGCAAGAATATAGTACCCGGCAACGACCGCGATGACTGCCGCGATACTCTTCGTCTTGATGCCGTCCATCCTGTTGAAAGCTCTGTACGCCATCGTCACAAGGAGGAAGCAGATCACGAATGAAAACCGGTGCGGCAGCTGATTCGGGAAGTGCATTCCGTGCCAGATGAAATCCAGTTTATTGATGTTGAGGCTCAGGAACATGAACACCAGAAAGGCGCCATGCAGAATCTTCTCTCTGAACGGAATCTCTCCTGATATGAAATAGCAGACGAGCATGACCAGAACCAGGAACCCGCAGCACAGATTCGGAAGCCCTTCAATATAGGTCAGATGGGAAACCGGAAGCAGCTGATTGATCACATCCAACACGTCATAATACAGTTTCCACTCCTCCGGCATCTCCGATGAGAAATAGTATGCGTTCTGCATGCTGATGAAGGTAGGCAAAAGCATGACAGCCGACATTGCAATGCCGAGTATGGAAGCGCCGACCGCTTTCAGCGTTGTGATCGCGCATGCTTTCACGCCCCTGCCTCTGACGGTGATGAAATAGCTTACCGGATAGTAAACAAGAATAAAGATGCAGACCATGATGGCAATGTAGTAATTGCAGAAGACCATCAGGGCCAATGTGACTGTATAGAGTGCGATCCGCCCGTCCTTGATCAGCCGGTTCATGCCCAGCATGCAGAGCGGCAGCAGCATCACAGCATCGAGCCACATAATGCACCAGTAATAACCGATGGAAAAAGAGCTCAGCGCGTACATGCATGCGAACAGCATGGTCTTGACGCCGGCCTGTCTGTCCACCAGCATTTCATCGGGATAATACACATTCTTCAGATAGATGTACATGAAGCTCCCCGACAGTCCGATCTTGATCAGCAGGACGACACTTACGCCTTCCATGATCAGTGTCTTCGGGAACAGTACGAGCAGAAGGTTCAGAGGGCTGGCTCCATAGTAAGACAGGAGGCACCAGAAGTTGCATCCGCCTCCGCTGTTCCAGGAATAGAACAGGCTCCCGCCTTCCTGCAGCCTGCACTGCAGTTCACTGAGGAATGGGACATACTGATGATACATGTCGATGATCGCCAGCTGCTGCTCTCCGAAGGGATAAATTCCTGTGAACGCAAAAACAAACACCAGTATAATCACCGGCATAAAGAACGCCCCGAAGACGTATCTGTTCAGTTTCAGGAATTTCAGGATCTTATTCAATATTTGATTCCTTCTCAACGTAGATTGGTCTGTTTTTTGTTTCAAGATACATTCTGCCTATGTACTCTCCAATGAGTCCAAGAATGGCGATGATGATTCCGCCGAAGAACAGAATCAGGCAGATTGTAGACGCGTAGCCCGGCGTATCCTTCCCCATGACGATGGTCTTGATGATTTCCACGATCAGATAGATCGCAGATCCCGCGGCGACGACTCCGCCGAAGGCTCCCGCAAATTTCAGCGGCGAATCTGCAAAATCTATAAATCCGTCGATGGCGTACTTCGTCAGACCCCATACGGTCCATTTGGTCTCACCTGAAATGCGTTTCACATTTTCAAACTCGACCCACTCTGTATCGAATCCAACCCAGGCGAAGATGCCTTTGCTGAATCTCTGTGTTTCCGGCATATCGGAGACCGCTTTGACCATGGCGCGGTTCATGAGTCTGAAATCGACAGCACCGTCTACGATTTCAATATCGCAGTACCGGTTCATGATCTTGTAGAACAGTCTTGCAAAAGCACTGCGGATCTTCGGTTCTCCCTTCCGGCTGACTCTTCTGGCTGCCACGCTGTCGCATCCCGTTTCCTCCATCTTCCTGATCATTTTTCCAACCAATTCAGGAGGATGCTGCAGATCCGCATCCATGATCACCGCCAGGTCACTCGGTTTGCCGCCTTTGGTTCCTTTGGCGGAAGCCTTCAGTCCGGCATACATGGCTGCTTCCTTGCCGAAGTTTCTGCTGAAAGAAATGTATTTCACAGCAGTCAGTTCTTCTGCGCCTCTGTCCGCAATCAGCTTGATCTGTTCCAGCGTACCGTCCGTACTTCCGTCATCTACAAAGATGTAGCTGAAATCATAGCTGCATGCAAACTCGCTGCTCTCCTCAATGTGTGCGGCAGCAGCCTGAACAGCCTCATAAAAAGCTTCTATATTTTGTTCCTCATTGTAGCAAGGAACGATGATGTCTATTCGTTTACATTCCATGGGCTTATTGTACGGCTTTTGAATAAATATTGTCAACGAAGTGAATAAAAAAGAGACCCGCAATTGCGGGTCTCCTGTAATGCTTTTGCATTATTTTATTTGCTTACTGCTGCGAGGAATGCCTTTTCTGAAAGTTCATCAGCATATTCTGAATCCATTTCCTTGATTCCTGCAGGGAATTCATACTTCGCAAGTCTTTCTACGAATGGGTCTGGATCGAAGTGTTCTGGACCCCAAGCGCCCGGCTCATTCCAGATGCCCTTAGCGATCAGTTCCATCATGATGACAGGACCTACTGCAGTCTGAGCTACTACTGAGTTTGTCGTGTACTTCTTGATGCATTCCTGGTTGTCAGCTACCTGATAGAGGTATACGGATCTGTACTTGCCGTCTTTCCAACCTGTTACCCAAGTACCAGCGCAGCCCTTACCTGTCATTTCATCAGTTGCTCCTACTGGGGAAGGAATAACCTTGCAGACAAAGTCTCTCGGAGTGATCTCGCTGTCGCCAACCTTGACCTTATCTCTCTTGTTGTCGAGTCCCCATCCGTGGAGAGTCAGCAGCTTAGCTCTGAATTCTCTAGGAACACCGTATTTGAATGTAACTCTGTTGCAGTCGATTTCTCTAGGAACGAGCAGTACTTCTTCGTGCTCTACGTTTACAACTTCTACATCGCCGATTCCGCCAGGGAAGTTGAAGATTTCAGGCTCTGAGAATGGCTCTGTGCAGAACCAGTGTCCGTCTGGATTTTCTTCATTCTTTTCCCAGATTACAGGCGGCTGCAGACATTCTTCGATGGTTGTCCATACGGAGAATCCGAAGTCTGAATCAGTGTTTCCATAGTTATCGCCGTCACGTACGTCTACTCTGTCGATCTTGTCGAAGAGGTGTACAGCAGCATACTTCGCGAATACGTCAGCCATACCTGGCTCTACGCCGGATCCGCATATTGCGATCTTACCGGAAGCTTCCCATTCTTTCTGCTTAGCAAACTGATAATCACCCAGTTTGATGTATGGCAGTTCATATGGTTTTTCTGGATGCTCTGTTCCAAGTGTCATGGCGCAGTCAAGATATCCAATCTTCAGCTCCAGGCATGTATCAAAAATAGTCTGGTTCATTCTTGGGTCGCAGGCGTTCATTGCGAAGTCACATCCATGCTCTGCAACAACAGCCTTGATGCTTTCAGGATCCATAGCGTTGATCTGTGCAGGAACGAACTTGCCGCCGCCGCAGATCTCATTTGCAACCTTCTCAGCTCTGGCCAGGTCGTAGTCAGCTACTACTACCTTCTCTGCCCAGTCGCCTTCTGCTCCGGCTCTTTCAATAATCTTAGCTGCTGAAGTTCCTACTCCGCCTGCTCCGATGATAAGTAATTTCATAGTTCTTACCTCCATATTATAATTAATATTTTGTTGCCGTTTATCTGCAGATTGCCCAGATTGCAGGACAACCTTTCCTAATCATAATAGTAAGACTTTTCCTGATATTGTTCAATGAGCCATTTGCTTTAAAAAAGTACTTATTTGCTGTCCTTGAGGTCGATAAAAATGAGTTCTGAACCGATTCCCTTGAAAACGCTTCTCAGGCTGAGAGCATCAGAACTGAAATATGTGGCACTTGAGATGGATGGTTTTTCAGAAAGGTCGCCAAGGAGTTTCTCTCTGTCCGTCAGTTCCTCGTCCTGTCTCGTCTGCGCCTCGATCTTCCCAGTCAGATTTTCTCTGTCCATTCTGTACCTGAGAACTCTGAACTGACCAGAAAGTCCGGTGCAGCGCACAAGAAACTCTGCTTCCCCATCATAATTTCTGATCACTCTGAGCAGATCCTGGTTGGATCCGATTCTCTTCAGCGATTTGCAAACGTTATCATCAAAATTGTAGACCAATATACTCAGGCTCGTGAGCGGCCCCGGGAATTTTTCCCTTGTGGTCACCATGTAATTACTTCCTGAGGCGATGAGGTTTTCGCCAAGCCCGCGAAGAAGCTTATAAGGTTCTGCCAGGATCTTGTTGATGTCACGGCTCATGATTTCTTCAAGCTCCGGTTCGCCTTTCTTGATTTCTGCGTAATCATCATAGATGTCGACATCCACGATCGTCGGTCTGACTTTGAGCTTATCAAGATAGTCAGCGTAGACTCCTTTGACCTGACGGCGAATTGCATTTTCGATCTGGTTCGGGGAACACCTTGTGTACTTGGCTTCTATCTCTCTGCTGATGATTTTGCCGATATAGGCCTTTCTGTATTCAAGCGGATGCATCCCAAACCAGTGCTCAAAGTGCTTGATATAATACCTGACTGCTGAGAATCCTGTCTCTTCCGCGATCGTACCGATCTTCTTATTCGTTCCCAGAAGCAGCTTCTCCGACTCCTCTACTCTGATGTAGCTCAGCAGATCCTGGAAACTGAGACCCGCGGCTTCTTTGATGATGTGGGACAGATAATAGATGCTCAGATGCTCTCTTTCGGCAATTTCGCTGAGCGTGAGCTTTCTGTTGTAATTGTCATACATGTAATCTGTGATGCGGTTCAGTCTTCCGGCAAGAATCTTGTTGCCTTTGTTCTTGGCCTCATTCTTGAACTTGCCGTCTTCCATCACGAAGTATCTGAAGTTGGACATGAGGCATGCAATCAGGTTGTGAGTACTCTCAATAACCTTGTGTTCATAACCATAACCCTTCTGGAGAACTTCCATCATGATTCTCGCCAGAATGTCTTTGAGGATGTCCAGACTCTCATCACTGTCATCTTCCATATCTGTAACAAAGAAGTTGTTCTTCAGGTTGTCGTAGTATCTGGAGAAATAGGAAAGATCCAGCTGCAACATCATGACCATATTGTCTTCCCCGGTGTTTTCGAAGCTGTGCATCTCTCTGTCGTTCAGGATAAAGACGTCCCCCTGTTTCAGATGATAGGTGTAATAACCGTTTCGCAGGATGACTGACCCATCAAGTACATATACGACTTCCATATCATCATGGAAGTGAATCGGGTATTCTTCGATATTTGCTGTGATCACATTGATCGGCAGCTCATCCCTGTACATGATTTTTTCTTTCAGCATTTTTGACTCCTAAATTTACTAGATTATGTAAACCAAAACCATTGACTGTAAATAATTGGTTCAACAATCGCAAAACCTTGTTATTAAGGGCATTTCAGCGGTTATCCACAACAATTTCGAAATTGTATACGATTTAATCCAATGATGGCTGTGGATAACCAAATTTTTACTATTGTTGAAATATCAACGTTTTTCACTGTCAAGTTTAAAATGAGATACAAGGTTTTCCACAGGAATTCCTGGAATTATTTCATCTTCGCGGCAAAACCCCTGAAAACGTGGATTTTCTGCGGTTTTTCGGCTTTTTGTAAAATCTTTACTGTAAAAATCTGAAAACCCTAATGCAACCGCAAATTAATTACTATGATTATTAATTATACTACTCAGTTGCGCAACAATTCAATCATGTTGCCGTGTTTTTCATGCATTTATGCATATTGTTTGACTTTTTTGCGGCGAGGCATTACACTCTCCATGATGCTATTGCGGTCTACAAAGGAACTAGAAACTATGAGCACAACAAAATTATACCAACACGATGTATATACGAAAGAATGGGATGCAACGGTAACCAGAATCACCGAAAACGGCATCTTTTTTGATCAGACTGCCTTCTTCCCAGAGGGCGGCGGACAGAGCTGTGACCTTGGAATCGTACAACCTGCCGGCAAGGACTCACCGAAACTGCAAGTGATAGATGTGCAGGAGGACGGGGATGACGTGATTCATAAGCTTTCTTCTTATGACGGGCTCAGCGAAGGCTGCACCGTACACTGCACTCTGGACTGGCCGCGCCGTTTCGATAACATGCAGCGCCATTGCGGCGAGCACATCCTTTCGGGAATCTTCTACCAGGAATGCGGCGGTGTGAACCGCGGTTTTCACATGGGTGAGGATTACATGACGATTGATATCAGCCTGGAGGACGAACCGACAAATCCGGAAAGGAGCAGACCTTCGGTAATTGACTGGGATATTGCGCAGCACTGCGAACGTCTGGCGAACGAAGTGATCTGGTCCAACGCCTCGGTATATGTCTTCCGCTTTGATAACAGAGAGGACGCAGAAAAAATGCCGCTCAGAAAGAAGCTCGCCTTTGATGAGGACATCTCCATCGTATGCGTAGGTTCTCCGGAACATGCGGCTGACTGCGTTGCCTGCTGCGGTACGCATCCATCAAGTGCCGGACAGGTCGGTCTCATCAAATTGTTCAAAGTAGAAAAGTACAAAGAGATGTTCCGCATCTACTTCGAAGCAGGCGCCCGCGCCCTTGAAGATTATGAGATGAAGCATAATATTCTTACGGATCTCTCCAACAAATATTCTTCCTCCGTGGAGGACTTCCCGGATAAGATCCGCGGCCTCGAACAGAGGGCTGCCGACCTCAAGGGGGAACTGATTCAGCTCAAGCACGCATTCACCGATATCGAATGTGCCGCGTTGGACGAAAGGCTTGACAGTGCAGAGGGGAATGTTGTCGTCCATGCACTGGAACACTTCTCCATGGATGATGCATTCAATATGGCCAAGTCCTACATGGGTAAACCGAGATGCAAAGGCAAACTGATCCTGTTGTATTCGAAACCGGCAACATCCTACATCCTCGTAAGCGACGGAGAAATCAAATGCGGAAGTCTGGTAAAAGAATACGCCAACTTCTATCAGGGCAAGGGCGGCGGAAATGATGTCTCCGCAAGAGCCATCTTCACCAATGATGAGAACGCCGCGCTCTTCGCTGATTTGCTGCAGAAACATCTGCAATAAATAAACGAGCGAAGAAGTACCTTCGCTCGTCATTTTTTGCCTTGTTCAAACGTTATCTGTGTTTCAAAGACTTTATTTGCGATGGTGGCGAAGGTCTCTTTTGCGGGCTCCGCAGGAGCAGTCACAACTGTAAACGAAGTGAATAAATGAAATAGCAAAACGTCAGGCATGTTCGAGAGCGAAAGCTCGAGTTTGCCTGACGTTCTATTTCATATGAACGAGTTTGTACAGTTGTCTGCGACGAGGACCTCCGCAAAAGACGGCCTTCATCATCATCTAAAATATGTGTCTTTATTTGATATACAGATCAACTGTTCTACGCCCCCAGGAAACGGCCTGCCCTCTCGTCTCGAAGAACAAGTCGATGCGGTTGCCTTTGATGGCACCGCCAGTATCTTCAGCATGTACTGCTCCGTAACCCGGTACATACCCGTAGGAACCCATCGGTATGACTCCGCGGTCAACCGCCATGGTTCCGCGATGGGGATACGTGCCTGTTGCCGTCCGGTTGCCCGTATGCGTGTAACCCGTCGCCACAACCGTGATCATCCTGCTGTATTTCACGCCGTCATAGGATACGGCTGTTCCTTCCGCAATGACTTCTGTCACAGGTTTGCTCACCGTTTCTCTGGCGATTTCCTTGCGGGTTTGCACGATTCCGCCGAGATAGGTGATTTCGTAAGTCACCTTATCTTCGCCTTTGACGCCTTCCGTCGTGACCTTTGTTTCCCCTTCCATTAAGTCTGAGGTGTATTCTGTCTTGGATTTGAAATCGATGGCTTCCGTTACGGTTTCTTTCCGGACTTCAAAGAGGTCTATTTTTACATCTGTTCCATCCTTCAGCGCTGCGTTCATGCCCGGCTTGACGACGTCTTCCTCATCCAGCGTGACATCCCAACCTCTGAGCATGTCGCTTACTGTGTTTCTGATGGTCTTGTACTGAGCTGTCTGGCCGTTTACCGTGACCGTAATATCTTTTACGCTAACAGAGACTGCAGCCAAAAGTCCTATGAGAATCAGGTTGCATCCTATGGCTGCGGCCAGAACTTTGAAAAACGTTCTGTTTTCGTCAATCTTCTTTCTTAGCCAGTTCATAAACAGCCTCTGCATAAATCTTGGCCAGGCGAACCATGTTGTCTATTGAAATCTTCTCGTTCTTCATGTGTCCTAACTCCGGTTCCCCTGGAAATCTCGCACCAAAAGCAACGATGTGATCCATGGCACGGGCATATGTGCCGCCGCCTATGACGAGAGGTTTGCTCTCTGTATCACCTGTCTGGGTTTGATACACTTTCATCAGCGTCGTTACGAGCTCAGATTCCGCATCGATGCTGATCGGCAGTTTTTCTTTTCCTTTGACGATGCCGTACCCATATTCATCAAGCACCTCCATGATGCCTGCATAAACCTGCTCGCCTGTGCCGCTGACCGGATATCTGACATTGATCGTAAGCTTTGCCGTATTCTTGTCAACGTCTATCATGGAGACATTGAATGTGAGCTTTCCGGAATCTTCGTCCTCCAAAGGACAGCCGATGTTCTCCCCATGGAGATCATAGCCGATTCTTTCATTGTAAAAATCAACGAAGTCTGCCGCTCCATCATTGAGGAATGTGAGCCGCCCCAGGAAATCCATCAGGATGGAAATGGCATTTACTCCCTGCTCAGGTTTCGCCGCGTGGGCGGATTTACCGGCCACACTGATTTCAAGGCTTCTGCCTGCGCCTCTGCAGCTGATGTCCCACCCGTTCTTCTCCGCGCAGCCTGCCACTGCTTCCTTGATGATGCTGTAACCGCCTCCGGAGGTATCGTATACGACTGCTTTTGCGAAATCAGGTACGGCATTGTCTGCTGTCCCGCCGGTTATGGAGGTAAGCTCCAGACCTTTCCCTCTGGACTTCGGAAACTTGGCAATGATATCGAATGTCAGGATTCCTTTCTCCGCTCTGATGACCGGAAAGTCCCCATCCGGAGTAAACCCTAAATCCGGAAGATCCGGTGCACACTCCAGATAATGTTTCATTCCATACCAGTTCGTCTCTTCATCGAGCCCGAGTATCAGCCTTACCGTCTTCGCCGGTTCAAACCCACACTCCTTCAGCGCTTTCATCGCATAAAATGACGCAATGACCGGACCTTTGTCATCCATTGTTCCGCGGCCCTGCAGATACCCATCTTCGATCTCGCCGCCAAATGGGTCAAAGTCCCAATCCGTCCCTTCCGGCACGACATCCAAGTGGCCGAGGATTCCCACGACGCCGTCTTCTGTTCCATCGTAGTCGATGTGACCACCGAAACCGTCGGCATCAAAAGTCGTGAAGCCTTCCTCTTCACTGAGCGCAAGCATAAACCGATACGCCCGATCGACCTCTTCTCCAAAAGGCATCGCTGCCTTTGCTGATGCGCCCTCTGTGATATCCGGAGAAATCGCAATGCTCGGGATGGATATAAGCTTAGACAGAGATGAAAGCATCTCTGTCTTGTTCTCGTCTATTCTGTTATATACTATCTTAAGAAAATCCATGTCTGCTGCCTTTGCAGTAAATTACATAACAGCTTCAACACCTGCGATTTCCGGATAGCTTTCCTTCAAGATTCTTTCAACGACTCCCTTGATGGTCATCTGTGCACCCGGACATCCTGCGCAGTGTCCCTTCAGTCTGACTTTCACGATATTGTCTTCTGTGTACTCTACGAATTCAATATCCCCGCCATCTCTCTGGAGAAATGGTCTGATCTGGTCTAATGCATTGTTGATTTTTTCTTCCATTATTATTTCCCTTTCTTTCATTAATTAGAGTTCTTCTTTATTTGAGAGCCTCGACTGTGTAAATCGTGGCTGTCTTACCACCTTGCCATACATTTATATATGCTGTCTTCATCGGATCTCCATTCTGGTTGAAATTGATCAGTCCCGTTGCGCCTTCAAAACTGTACTGCGGATCCGACAGTATTTTGTTGATGTCTTCGCTGGTCGCGTCATCTGCCGCTTTGTCTATCGCGTCTACCGCGACGAAGTATGCGTCGTATCCAAGAGCCATCGCTTCGGACGGTTCACTGTCTCTTCCATATTCTTCAGCATAAGCCTTCAGGAAACTTTCTCTTTCTTTTGTGACTGCTTCTTCGCCGATTCCACTGTTGTCCGCCGAGAAGAACTGGACGAATGCAGCATTGGTCGCTTTGACCTTGTTGCTGAGCATCTTATGGAATTCTTCCATACCCCAATCCGAATCGCCGAGGAACATAACGTTCAGTTTCATCTCGGCCGCCTGATTGATGATGTTTGCCGCATCTGTATAGTCACCCGGCAGAATAACCTTGTCCACTTTGGTTTCTGCAAGCTTCGTCAGAACCTCTGTGAAGTCCTTCTGCCCTGTCGTGTACTCTTCATAATAGGCAATGGAGTCGTCGTTTTCTGTTTCCGCCTTCATTCTGTCTGTGAATGCCGTAGCCTCCGCAAGGGCTACGTCATCGTTCCTAGGCAAAAGCACTCCGGCGACATTCTCATTCTCTGACTCCAGTATATATCTCGCCAGCAGATCCCCCTGGTTGGATGCAACGTAGCAGACTCTGTAGTAATACTCATTGTTCACAGTCACCAGCGGGTTTGTATTGGTGATTGCGATGGCAGGGATCTTAGCTTCCTTGATGTACGGTGACGCAGCAAGCGAGAACACGTTTCCGTAGCTTCCCAATATGACCATCGGCTTTTTTTCGACCAGTGTCTTCGCTGCGGTCTCCGCGGCGTCGATATCTGACTTATCATCGGAGAACACAAGTGATATCAGCTTGCCGTTTACATTCGGATGCACTTTGTTCGCAAGTTGAATCCCTCTGATTTCATCTTCCGCGGCCTTTGAATCCGCTCCCGTGACCGGCTCAAGAACTCCGATCTGTATCGTCGTGTCAGGATCCTGCTCATCTATAAACGCCGCCTTGAAGTTGTCCCATGTCGTACATCCGCACAGGACCATCATACAAGCGGTAAATACTGCTATTAAAATTGTCGTTTTAAATCTCTTCACCTGTTTCACCTCGTTGCGCATACATAGTTATTATACATATAACAGGCCGAAAGGTAAAGAACGGAAGTGAAAAACAGGAGACCTGACAAATCAGATCTCCTGCTATTGATGGCTCCACTGCGTTCCCCGCATTGGAATCATTTATTTCACAGTAACGACAATGGTCTTCCATACACCGTTGACAGCAGATACATAGATCGTGCACCTTCCTGCCTTCTTCCCTGTGATGACTCCCTTTGCAGATACCGTTGCGACCTTCTTGTTGCTGCTCTTGTACCGCAGCGTTGGTTCATGCTTTTGACTGAGCAGTTTTTTCTTTGCTGCGACCTTCGTGACTTTGCCGTAGATCTTTGCCGTTTTGCCGACTTTCACTCCGTAAGAAGCAATGCTTACGGTAACGGCTTTAGGGTTCGTATAATTCTTGTTCTTAGTCAGAACGAAGTGTGCCACAGGGCTTGTACTGAGATTCGTATACTTCCCGTTCACTTTCTTCTGGGCTACGACCTTGATCTTATATACTCCCTTCTGCTTCAGGCCTGTCAGCTTATAAGATGACTTTGTGGCGCTGACCTTCGTATATGACTTGCTGAACGCCGCTTTATTACAGGTCGACCGGTATACCAGATATCTGTCGGCGCCATAGACTTTGTTCCATGTAATTGTCGCCGTCTTTGCCTGTGCCGTTACTTTCGCAGTAATCGGAATTCTCACGAATTCACCACCGAACGTAATATCGGACTTCACTGTAGTCGTAACTGACTTCCCTGCTCCCTTGAACGGTGCATTCCAGAAGTTGAACTGGCATCCTGTGTTTGCTGTCGCTGTTACCGTAAGTTTGGTCCCTTCCTTGACGTTGCTTCCGGATTTGATGGTTTTCTTATTCGCATCAACGACCGTAATCTTACCGAAGGAGCTCTTCGCAATCTTGATCTGGTAGGATTTGACTGCCTTGACATCGAGATCGATATCCACCATAACGTTGGATACCCTGATCTTCCAGCCTCCATCGGCCTTCTTGTCGATGCTCAGGATGTTGGAACCGGCTTCTTTATCGGTGTTCCTGTCAGAAACAGCATCGATGAGATAACCGTCCTCCGGAACAACTGAGAAGGTCGCCGTACCGTTTTCCCGTATCATATTTTCATACTGATCACCCTTTAGCGTATCAGGCTCGACCTTGGTATCCGCTATTGTATAGTGTTCTCCATCGACCGGCAGCCGGTACGCCGCCAGATCTTTCATCGTAACCGTCACCGTCACGCTTGACGTCAGGTCACTGATCTTCAGCGTATTTCCAAGTCCGAGGGCGCTACCTTCTTCTACGCTTCCGTCACCGTATTTGACCTTCCAGCTGTCGACCATCTCATTATCATGCGGAACGATCGTAAATATGACATCTTTCCCTGATACATCTCTTACTCTCTTATTGATCGCATTGATCTGCTTCATTGCATCGCCTTTGCCCACCTGGACTGTTCCCTCAGAAGAACTGTAGCCTGAAGGAAGATCGAACTCGATGTCGATCAACTCCGCCGGCAGGATCGTCATGACGATATCTCCGCTGGCTACGATATCTTTCAATTCAAAGCTGTTACTGGTCGCAGTCTGACCGTTCCACTCTGCCACGTAGTTGAATTCGCCTTCCGGATGGGCCGTCACCTTGACATTGCTGTGGCGTGCCACTTCGAATGAGACGGCATCATCTGATGCTGATACGAAATCATCTGTGCTGAGCTTGGTTCCGTCAACATAGACGTCGAATGATCCTGCGCCTGTTCCTTCTTTCTTCACGTTAATCGTGAATTCCTTGATCTTCGCGAACTTGACATATACAGATTGATCTTCAGAAACTGAGCTGATGTTATATTTACCAAGTTCCTCGGCACTTCCAGGAAGTTCCTTCGTACACTCTGGATCACTGTACCAGCCTTTGATGAGATATCCTTTTTCCGGTGTCGCGGTCAATGTGACGCCGGTTGTCTTCTCCAGATCCTTTCCGGATGAGATAAGGTCGCCCTTCGCATAATCCGCTACACTGTAATAGCCTTTACCCGGAGGATCCGGCATGCTGCTGATCGCTGCGGTGACGCTTCCGTGCGGATCCGCATCATCTGAGACAGCCCCGTATGTCAGTTTGCAGGTAGGAGCCGGCTGCAGTTCTGAGAAGACGGCACGTACATCAACATCCTGGTCCGGACCGACAGTATACTCGAACTGCGAACCATCTTCATCCTGCACTGCACCATTGACTTCCCAACCAATGATGTCACAGTTGTCATAAGGCGCAGCCTTAAAGTTTAACTTAACTTCTTCACCGAATATCGTTCCATACTTGACATTTGTTCCGTCATCTTTGTATGCGATGACGCTTCCGCCTTGATTGTCTTTCGCACCGTAGGTCAGAATACTGCCTTTCATGTTGTTGAGCGCAGCAACCTCCAGCGTCTTTCCGACCCCGATATCTCCGATCAGCTCATCTGTTACATTGATCTTAAGGACATCATCGCTGCTTCCGAGGCTTACATAGTCCGGAATATTGTTGTTTCCAAGCACCTCGAGACCGTTCATGTTCCACGAACTGATCTTGTAGTTTGCAGCGGCATTATCTGTGATCGTGATCACACTGCCGCGATATACGTCTCTGAGTGAGCCTCCATCAGCGGACGCATCTTTGCTGACTACATATGCGTCATCGCCGTTCCTGTCAACTTCCGCCTTGATCTTTCCGTGTGTTCCATCACCGATATCGGACAGGAAGTAGTCGACATTGATGGCAGGAATCGGGCTGAATGTAACATTGACATCAAGATCCGTGTTGAATCCGCCTTCCGGAGCCTTGACATCCAGTGTAACATCGCTGCTTCCCTCGACCATTCCTGTGACAAAGTCTCCGTTGGCGCCTGTAACATTGATCTCATCGATCTCATAGCCCTTTGCCGGTTTCACCGTGAAACTGTGATCTGTTACGCGGTTCTTGTAGAAGTAATCTCCGTTTGCCAGACCTTCATTATTGACGATACTACCGTTCGCGCCGGCTCCATAGGTCAGAACTGGTCTTGATATAAGATAGAGTTTAACAACGCAGTTACCGTTCAGTGAGCCGAGTCTCGTCTTGGTAGCTTCCCAACCCTTCGATAAAACGGATTCTTCACCTTCATCTTTTGTGACTGTCCATTTGCTTACCTGGTATTTATCAGGAAGGTTGACTGCTTCGAAATCGATCGGGATGTAAGCGGTGTACGTTCCGCCATTGACAACATCCACGCCTTCTGAAGTTGCCTTGATCACATCGCCGGCATTTCCTCCGTCATCGGTAATGACTTTATATGAAATGCTGACCTTCTTGAAATCAGCAACTTCGATTTCAATACTGATATCTTCCTGAACACTATTGATTCTGTAAGTCGGCTTGCTCCCCTGAAGGACAGTGGATCCGGAACCCTTAACCAGTCTCCACTCCTTGATGATCACATTATCCGGAAGGTCTGTCGAAATTGTCAGTGCGCTTCCCTTCTCCGCTGTTCCGTTGTTCAGGAGACCATCAATGTTGATTTCTCCGGCAGGAGATTCAACGCCGCCTTCATCCACGAACTTCACGGAAACGGTGTAGAATTCTTCCTGTTCAAATTCTACGGTTACCTTCGTGTCGGCATCCAATCTCAGGAGAATCAGGTCTTTGCCGGTGAACACTTCTCCGTTTTCCTTATATACTTCCGGTTCTCCGCCGCCCTTAGCAATGTTCCACTGCTTGACCACATATCCTTTATCCGGCTTCGCCGTCAGAATGGTACTCTTTCCATTGGCAACTGTTTCCGGTGAAGTCATTTCGCTTCCTGCACTGCTATCCTTATAGTAGTGGCCTTCCACAGAGCCGTTTGCTTTTGCTTCAAAGGTCAGCTTAAATGCGGCAGGTTCGAATGTCGCCTTGGCTTCAACGCCCCTGGACAACGCAGTGATGACGATGTCGTCACCGTCGATGATATAATCTGTACCCTCCTGCAGCATGTTGCCGCCTGCATCCTTCACGATCCACTCGTCAACCTTGAAGTTTTCATCCGGTGTTGCACTAAGGGTGACCATCGTGCCTTCGAGCAGTGGTGCACCACTGTCAAATGCTCTCTTGTTATCTCCCTGGAAACCTCTGACCGATCCGTTGGATCCGGCCTCGTACTTCACGTTGAATACGCCGGCTTCCACAATGAAGTATCCTTCTTTGAACGTTACGTTATACTTTGCCTTGAACTCATTTACAGCGTTCTGGCTCGCTTCGTCTGTCTTGTATTTCAGTTCCGTTCTATAGGTGCCTGCAGCTGAATCTTCCGTTAAGGAAGGTGTTGAAGTCAGGTCGAAGACATCCTCGATCTTGATTTTGCCCTGATCTGCTGCCGCAAATGCCGGTTTCGAATCATTATCCTTATAAGCTGCGACTACATCCGTGATGTCCGGGACTTTCTCAGGATTCGATGCAGCTGAGAGGCCCTTCTTCGATGGTGCTGTCAGCGTAATCGGGCGCTTGATCACATTGACCGTACAGGACGCGATCACCTTCCCATCTTCGTATGCGACGAAGACGTGTTTTCCTGTTGCAACCGGAGTGAAGGTGTTATCTTCAAGGTCTACTTCCTTCAGTGTATCTGATAAATCATTATATGCGACCTGATAACTTACTCCATCATAGGAAGTCATATCTGTATGGTTCTCTTCGCCCGATGGGTCGAAGTTAATCTGGTCAAGCTTCAAGCTGATCTTATCGCCGTAGACCGCGCCATTCGCGGAGAGCGCATAAATGCTTGCAGCATCCGGATCCTCAGTATTTTTATCAAAGGCATAATAGATTGTTGTTCCGGAAGAAGTGATTGTTGATTCGTTTCCTCCGAATACCGCCGTGATCTCATAAGTCCCCGGTGCTTCCGGTGTCCATTTTGCGGTTGCCGTTCCTGCGCTGTCTGACGTCGCATTGACGGATTTCACCGCGTTGGTATTCGTATTGCGGATGTTGAAGACAACAACGCCTTCCTTGCTTGCGCCTTCACTCTTTGGTGTTACTGTTGCTATAAGAGTGACTTCATCGCCGCCTTCTGTCACAACCCGGTCTACCATATTCGGAACATCATCCTGAACGGTTTCACCCGGTACAGCATTGATGGTTCCGTCTTCTGAACTGTAGGTACCATCCGGAATGATTTCTGTCAGCACCTCCAGCGTACCATCTGCCTTCTTGTAGTAATAGCTTCCGTCATTCGGATCTATGGACTTATATACCTTGTAACTATCATCCGTATAGTTGTCTCCATCAGGTACCATGACAAGATATGTATTCCCTCCGATCGTCTCGGTCGCAACAGTATATGGTTCTGCAGCGCCCTGAAGGAGGTCGTTCACCATATTATCAGTGATCTTTGTGAGTGCATAATTGCCTTCCCCGTCTGGTCTGTACTCGTACCAGTTCAACGTGTTGTCTCTGAAATACAGTTCAGACTGGAGAGTGAATACGTCATATGTTTTGCCGTCCAGTTCAGCGGTAACCTGATTCTCTCCAACAGTGAATAGCAAATCGTCAGATGACAGGTCTGTCCAGATATCCGGATCAAGACCTGATGTGAAGTGCTTTTTCCCCTGCGTCAGCTGCTTCATTGCTTCCGCTGTCATCGCATCCTCGTTGAAACCGGTCAGCGCATAATAATCATTGGTATCTTTGAGATTGTAGATGTATTCCGGGTCCGGATCGTCAGACGCTTCATTCTTGACCACAATGAATGTGTACGTGTCTTCACCGATCGTCACATCGATCTCCCGATCGATCTTCTTGGTACCGTCCTGAACGGTCTGAACCTCAGACTTGCTCGCCCAACCGCGGTTCTGTCCCTGGAATTCATTCGGATCTCTGCTGTCTGTGTTGACGGCAGAAGCAGTCGTATCTGTTGTCGATCTTCCAACATGGAGGGTTGCAATATCACTGTATATATTGACCTTCTGACTGGATCCTTTGATCAATTCACCAACGACGACTCTGTATTGATAGTCATCCATATCATTGGTTACGTTTGGCAGCGTTAATGTTGATGTCTTTACTCCATTGACCCATTTGTTGGTCTCCGGATCTTTCTTTTGCCACATATACGTAATCTCTGATGCGTTCTCGCTCGGTTTTGCCGTTACCGAGAACGTGGCTGTTTCACCGGTCAGAACGTACTGGTCCTTAGGCTGAGATGTAATGATCGGCATCTCGGAATCGCCCAATGTCGTTGCTGCGACCGGATTCGTGTACATGGAGTATTCGACCCTACTCTCCTCGAGCTTATACGCCCGGACGGAGAACTGATACTCTGTTTCCGGGGAAAGCTTGTCCGCTGTGAACTTGGTCGTATTCGCATCCGTACTGCCTAAGTACACGTATTCCGATCCAGTAACAGGATCGTCGATATACTGATAAACCTCATAACCGGTAGGTCTCTTGTATCCCTGTTCCCAATCAACGACAATGGTGTCTGTCGTGACGGATTCAATCCTGACATCCCTCGGAATGCTGAGCGGTTCATCGACCTCTGTGACGATATATCCAACGACCGGAATCTCCTGTGGTTTGTCACTTGAGCCGACAGTATCGGACCATGTGGCCAGCTGCCATGTGAACCCATATTTCAAACCGCCATCCACTTCCGGAGGTGAGGCTACGGATCCGCTCTTTGTTACCGTGTGCATCTTGGTGGTAGATTCGCCACCGCCCCAGCTTCCTCCGATGCTGGCACCCCACAGCATCTCAAACCCATTGCCTGCGCCTTCAGCGCTGAATCCATACTTGAGCGTTCCCTCGAGGGAATTCGTATAGGTCTGTGAATCTGTGGTTCCGTTACCCATCTCAAATGCCTGTGCCGTGGTGTAGGATCCATCATTTTCCACTCTCCAGGTCTTAGGGTTCTCGGTCGTAGTAACACAATTCTGAAGTCCGATGTTGGATTTCGGATAAGAATCCGGCTGTCCCGGTACACAGCGCTCGACACCGGAAGAACCTGTCGAAATCAGATAATCATCCGACTTGGTCGGATCTGTCTTGACCATTTCATTGTATTTATCAACGTTCATGACCATCATGGCCGGCTCTCTCGGAATTCCAATGGCCATATTGTGCTTTTCCAAATCGCCTTTGCCATTTGGTGAATATACATCGTAGTGGTACATGACGACCGGTGTTCTGGTCAGAACGACTTTGTTGGTCTTACCGGTATTCTCTACTTCCCAGCTCCATGATTGTGTTGTTTCTTTTTCATATTCCCATGCCCATTCATGGGTAAAGCTTGCCTCAGTAGAAACCTTCAGGCAGCTTAAAGTCAGATCGGCACTTACGACGACACCTGCCGATACGGAAGAACTCGTCGTGGTGCTGTGACCTTCTTCATACGACTTTCCTATTGATGTAGAGCAGTTATCGCCATATCCATATCCCGCTTCATCCAGGTCTCCGAAATACGGTGCGGCCTGAAGAAGTGCCATAACCTCCGGATCTGCGTAGGTATATTCCTTGCTCTTGTATTCAAAAATTTCTGTATCATTATCTGTGTCCACGGCTGCAATCGCAATGGCCGGGTCATCGCTCTTTGCCGTCCAGTCAACGAATGTCTTGCCATCGCGCGATCCGCCGTTTTGGGTACCGGACTGCAGGAACACTTTTCCGCCGGATTCTTCATCCACAGCGACCTGGACGATGCCCTTCTTCTCCTCCACTGTATAACCGGCATAATATACGCGGTATAGATACTTCTCTACACTATCCTGCTTATATCCGGCCGTCCACAGTACCTGTTCTACGCCCAGCTCGTTGGAATCGAAATTGCCGGCAACGGCCTCATCAAACCAGGTGTTCGATAAAGAGGTGCTATCACCCATGCCGTTATCCGATTCGCTCGCTACATCTGCTGTTTTGACTGCGGTGAATTTGGTGCCGTCATGATCGTAGAACGTACCGTTGAGGAAAATGCTTTCTTTAGCATTTCTTCCGTTCATCGCAACGCAGCAAAGTGCCGGCGGCCCTTGCTGGTCATCTCTGTCATTGTATGTGCCGACTCCATCCTCTGTGAATGGGTCAAAAGCCAGGAACTGATAGGTGGGATCGCTGTATCTTCCTTCTTTTCCCGGTGTGTATTTAATGGTTGCAGTCAGGAAGTTTTCGTCTCTGACCCTATCCCTGTCTCCCGGGTTCTCCGATATTTTCGAATAAGTATAGAAGCCTGCCAGAACGATTTCCGGGAACCCGTCATAATCCAGGTCTCCGCAGGAAATGTCACACGCCCTCATATTGAACTTCGTTGTTCTGTCGTCTTTTTCAGGGTCTTTCATGTTACCAGTTTCCAGATACCACATCTGCGAAGGATATCCGCTTCTGGCATGATTGTAGAGCCCCAGTTTGGTCGCTCTACCGCTAAAGTTCGCACTATCGCTGTCCTCTTTGATGTCGCCAAAGTAGGTTGCAATCAGCAGGTCGTCGATACCATCCCTATCGATGTCATCCGCTTCCAAATTGCACTGCACCATGGCATTGGCCATTCTCTTGTTGGTGGCACTGTATTTTGTTGACAGCTTCCAAGCCAGCGTCCCGACCTGATCTTCAAGTGAAATATCTCTGATCTTTTTTAAATTCTTTCCGTTCAGGATTCGGACGTATGACCCGTCTCTATCCGGAACATAGACTGCGAGCTCATCTGCGCCATCTCCATCAAAGTCTCCGGCAGTGATCTGGAAATATGACTTATATGCCCACTGTTCGATACCCTCGAACCATGAGGCATTATCTCCATCGCCTACATAAATACCTTCGATTTGTTTCTCTCCGCCAGTTTCTGCATTACGTTTAAATACGTTGATATAGCCTTTACTTCCATCACGTATTGCGAACTCCACTTCTGCTGTGTAGTTCTTCTTGCCGCTTGCGTATGCATCGTAGGCAACCGCATTGGTGAACCGTCCTGTTTTGTTTCCCGTGAAGTTCTTGATCTTGTCATCACCGTGCGGCGCTTTGATGTCATGAATACGGTTTTTGTTTTTGAAATTATAGACAGATGCCTGATACTTTCCCTTTTCCTGCCACGAAATGTACGTTTCGTGCTTGATACCGATTGGCTGTCTTCCCTGCCCATACGGGTTCTGCCCGTCGTTCGCATCGAAATCACTCGGCACCGAAATATCGAATCCGTACTGATCCTTTTCGGCAGCGCTAACCGTCATATGTTTTAGCGTGGAACTCATTGACGCAACAAAAATGATGCATATCAATACAGCAAAAATGCGTTTGATGAGCGTTTTATTGTCTGCTTCTTTAAACATTCCTTCTCCTTTCAGTTCTCCTGTCCTGTTGTGGAGAGTCGCAATTCTTCCTTCTATTGTTCACATTCGATTACCAACTCTTGAATTAAGCCTATAATAATAAAGATACAGAAATAACGAGATTTCCCAGGTCAACGAAAAAAAGTAATAAAAAAATTGATTATCTTTTGTCTGATTCGTTCTGTTTCCAGATCGATCATTCAACATAATAAAGAGCGCGTTCTTATGTTATAATGACCCCATGATGAAGAAAAAACTACTGACAATTACATTGAGCGTTATTCTCGCCTTTGCATTCACGCTCACAGGCTGCGGGGAAGAAGCGCCGATCGGCGCAGATGTTACGAAGAATGTTGCAGGCGTAGAATACTATCACTATGACCCTGCTGACTTCAACGCAATGTGCGACGAGCTGGAAGACCTGGCTACAGGCGATGATGCAAAAGCCATCATTGAGACATACGATAAGCTCTATGCGGAATGTGAGGAGCTGGATACCCTTTACTCCGTCATCTACGTCATGTACTCCACCGATGTAACCAATGATTACTATTCCAAAGAGCAGCTGTATTCCTATGACAAGCTCGAAAAGTGCTGCGACAAACTCTGCGCTGTCTGCCGTAAAGTCACGGAAGGTCCTTGCGCGGAACAATTCAAGGAACATGTCGGCAAAGATGCCTTTGATGTCTTCGCGGAATATGAACCGATGAGCAAACGGGAGAAGGAACTCACCAAGAAAGAGAAGAAGCTCGTTGACGAATACTATGATGTGATCGAAGAAGCAGAGAAAGCCACTTATACCTACAAGGGTGAAGATTGGGATTTCGATAGGATAAACAGCGACGAGGGCGCAGAGCTGTCCATGTCAGATTATGAGGGCTACGTTGAGATCTTTGATGGACTGCAGAAGATCGCCAACGACTCTGCCGGACCGATTTTTCTGAAGCTGGTACAGATCAGAAACGAGCTTGCCAAGCTGAATGGCTACGATAATTATGCGGCGTATGCAGATGAACAGGAGTACTGCAGGGATTACACAGAAGATGAAATCCGGCAGCTTCATAAGGACGTAAAGAAGATCGCTAAACCCTACTTCATCAGTTATTACAACTCCTATGATGAGCAAGTCACATCCAATATGTCCACGAAAAAACTCCTGCAGACGCTGCAGAAGTACACTGCAGAGGTGGACGAGCTGGCTTCCTCTTCCTGCCAGCAGATGATCGATGAAAATCTCTTCTCGATCGGCGATGAATCCTGCCGCCAGGACGGGGCGTTTACCACATACATCCGCAAAGCAAATAGGCCGTTTATCTCTATGACCCTCGATGAACAGCGCGATTTCATTGTTCTGTCTCATGAGTTTGGCCATTTCACAGAATACAACAATGAAACACAAACGAACATTCTGACTGACAGTGACAACATTGATCTGGCGGAAATTGCTTCCAACGGGCTCCAGGGATTGATGACACATTTCTACGATGAAATATACAAAGTGCAGAAAGACGCAGCCAAACGGGACGCTGTCGGTGAGCTGCTTGAAAATGTCATCGACGGATGCGTCGAGGATGAATTCCAGCGCGCTGTTTATGAGAATCCGGATATGACCCTGGAGGAGATCAACGCTCTGTACGCAAAGACATACTCCGAATACAATGAATGGGCAGAAGGGGATCCCGGATATTCATGGGTTTATATCAGCCACAACTTTGAGGCTCCAATGTATTACATCAGTTATACGGTCAGCGCACTTGCCGCGCTGCAGATCTGGAACCAGAGTACGAAAAACTTTGATAAAGGTGTGAAGACATGGGAGAAGTTTATAGACTACGGGACCTATAATCAGACATACCTCGATATCGTGGAAAAATGCGGACTGCTTAAATTTACAGACAAGGGCGCTGTGAAGAAAATCTGCAGGCCGGCTCTCAAAGCAATCAGCACAGAGAAGGATTATAATTATGGCTTTGAAAATTAACATCATCCGGGGCCAGAACCAAATCGGCGGCTCCATCATCGAACTATATACAGATAGTACACGCATCATTCTTGACGTAGGCATGAATCTCGGCGAAAGCAAACTGCACACTTCGGTGCCTGATGTCCCGGGCCTGTTCAAGGGCTATCCGATTTACGATGCGATCTTCGTGTCTCACTATCACTCAGACCATATGGGGCTCCTCAAGTATGTGCTGCCGGAGATTCCGGTCTACATGGGGCGCACCGCTTATCGCGTCGCACACGCTTTGAGCAAACACCAGGGCGGAAAACTCGGATTCCGCCCTGCATTTCTTGATGCAGAAAAGCCCGTCACCATCGGTGATATCACGGTGACACCGATTCCTTGTGATCATTCCGCGTACGGTTCATTTATGTTCCTCGTTTCTTCCGGCGGAAAAACGGTTCTGTATTCTGCGGATTTCCGTTCAACTGGCCGCAGTGATTTCGATGCGCTTCTTGAAACGCTGCCTGAAGTAGACGTGCTTATCACAGAAGGAACCACCCTTTCCCGCGGGCTCGATTTTCACGAACCGAGCGAACAGGAACTCGAAGATTTTGCAGTGGAAACGCTTCGGGCACACAAGGGTCCGTCCGTGGTCTATCTCTCTGCGCAGAATGTGGAGAGAATCATCACTGCTTACAACGCATCAAAGCGCACAAACAGAAGATTCATCATGGACGACCTCACCAGCACTGTTGCCGAAGCGGCCGGGTTGGACTTTGATGCCTATGTGCTGAGGCCATCCCACTCCTTCGCAGATCTGGGAGAGATCGTCTCCACCAGCATGCATGGCCGTGAAAGCAGTCCTTACCCTGCCGTGTCTGACAAAAAGGCCTTCGGTTCACCGGACTTCCTTCTTTGTCTGACGCCGCAGAGTCTGATCAACTTCCGGAAGGTCGCACAGCGCTCTTCCTTTAAGGACAGCGTTCTGTTCTTCGCGCGCCGCGAAACGCATATGCTCAAACCGGCAACGGCAGCCTTTATTGCATTTATGGAATCATTGGGCGCTGTCGTTCCGACGCTCCATACAAGCGGTCACGCTGACAGCAATACAATAGACCGGCTGATTCGCGATGTCAGGCCATCGGTCATCATTCCGGTCCATACGGAACTTGCCTCCTGGTTCGCCCGTTATGAGGACGAATGTGAGGTCATCTATGATTGTCATGATTATGAAGTTTAAGGTCTGAGTCTTTCGATCAGCCGACCTTTCTCAAGATCACCAAGTTCAACAACTTCAATATTTAACTCAGCAGCTCTCATCCTCATGAGAGCTCTGTTTCTGCTTGCCGGAGCTGACGTTACGATCATCGCTCTGGAGCCTCTTCCTCCGAATCTGTCTCTGAGCACCGCGAGTTCGTTAAGGGCTTCTGTTCTGATTTCGCTGGTTTTGCAGCTGATGAACAACGGCGTTATCCCTTGAATGGCAATGACGTCGATTTCGTTGGTGACCGCATTCCTCTGGGTCATGCCGCCTTCCCAGTTGACAACAGCGCTGAGAACTACATCGTCGAAGCAACCCGCTTCAAGACATGCTCTGTAAACCTGCAGTTCCAGAACGGACCCGATATCCCGCAGCCAGAAGCGAACCGTTTCATCCGGAAAGTCGAAGCTGATGACATCATGTCCGATGTTGAGATTCCTGACCAATCCTGCGTTGTTCAGTTCACGCAGCATGCCTTCCTCTGCTGTCGCCGTACCGTGATCGACCCGAACCGTTCTCGGTCCCTCGGCATGTAGCGCTCCCACTTCCGATGAGGAAACCATCTGTATGTATGCAATCTGTCTTCTCCAGATCCTGCGGTACTTGCGGAAGATCGTAAACAGCGCGTCGATTTGAGAAAGCTTGTCCTTCAGCAGGTTGTTGTCTTCCCTTCCCGGGAGGAGCGTTCCTCCTGCCATGAGGAAGCAGGATTTCGTATCCAGCGTCACATTGCAGGCGAGGTTTCTGGCGAATGGAGCATTCTGAATCTCAAAGAATGAGTTCCTCTTGCGGCTGTACGTAAACACAGGCGTGTCTCCACAGGCTGCCCCTGCCGCAAAGAGCGACGCGTCAGTACCTCCCGATATATCGATGGCGCAGTCTTCGTGAGTGTCCAGAATGCTGCTCAATTGCTTTTCGACTTTGGCTGCATCGAGCAAACTCACCGGGACGACGGTGATTCTGACCGGACAGTCCCTGTACTCGAAATACTTGCTGAGCGATTCCCGCAGCGCTTTGTCTGATACGGTCTCCGGCGGGCAGAGCATAATCAGTTCCTCCGGCCGGAACATCTCTGTTGCCAGAACATTTTCTATTGGTTTTTCATCATATAATTCGATCAGTGTTTTCATAGTAAAATAATACCCCTTAACTGCTGCAAATACAATAATACTGTTTCTGAAAAACGGTTGACAAACACTTTTTGCTATTATATAATGCGTATAGTGAATTAATCATTGTGATATAAAGGAGGATTATGGCTATGACCTATAAACCTGAAACTTATGACGCTCAGATGTTTATCGACACATTTGAACACGAATACACCTGGCTGAACGGCTTTATGCGTAACGTCAGAAGATATGGAAACAGACCGGCGCTCATCGACCCAAGCACGGACACTACCTGGACATACAAAGAACTGGATGAAGAGTGCAACCAGTTCGCACACGCTTTAAAGGAGGATAATGTCGGCAAAAATGACGTCGTTATGTCCATCCTCAACAACTGTCCGGAATTCTGTTTCACATACATTGCACCAAGAAAGGTCGGCGCAATCATTACATTGGCGAACTACAAACTTTCACCGGGAGAACTCGCGAGACTGATCGAGCACAATGAACCGAAGGTTGTTATGTACTGCGCTGAAATCCGTGATACGATCGTGGAAGCAGAGAAGCTGTCTGCTTATAAACCACTAAGATGGATCATGTGCGACAACCTGGATGGTTTCGACCTCCCTCTTGGACACATCCATTACAGAGACTATGTTAAGAATCACAGCACGGAAGTTCCTGCCATGGATTTCCCACATCATATTTATGACGAGGTCGTTCGTATGTGCACCAGCGGAACATCGGCTCTGCCGAAGAATGTACCGCTGAACGATATCAACGAAGTACTTTCTGCACACGATGCGATCATGCACTATCCGCTCAACTGCAAGGATGTCTGCATGAACATGACGCCGCTGTTCCACAGAGGCGGCAGCCACTCCGGCGGAACATGCCCGACTTTCTACATCGGTGCCTGCCTGATCCTGCTGCGCGCTTTCTCACCGCGTGTCACGCTGAATTATGTTGAAAAATATAAGATCACCTTCCTGACCGGTTCCCCGTCATCCCTCGAGATGCTGGCCAGAACCCAGGAAAGAGATCCGCAGGATCTCTCCACACTGAGAGGCCTGGTCACCATGGGCGCACCGCTTGAGAAAGCAGCCTGCGAGCGTTTCCTGGAGATCCTCACGCCGAACATCTTCAATGGATACGGCACAACAGAAACCTTCTGGAACTCCTTCCTCAGACCGTATGACCTGCCGGAATATGCTGGTGCCGTCGGCGGCAGCTGCACCGATGACGAAGTGCGTGTCGTTAAGATTTACGAAGATCGCAAAGCCGAACCAGATGATCTGGTTCCGACGGATAACGAAACCGTCGGTGAAGTCATTCTGTACTGCCCGGGCAAGACAACTTACAGCTATTACAAGAATCCGGAAGAACAGGAAGCAAAATTCTACAAGGGCTGGATGTATACCAACGACCTTGGGTTCTGGGATGAGCACCTCTATGTTACCATCAACGGCCGTAAGGATGATATGATCGTCAGCGCAGGCGAGAACATTTATCCGACACAGGTCGAAGAAGCCATCAATGAATTCGACAGAGTTGCTGACTGCATGGTCACCGCTGTTCCTGACGCTGCCCGCGGACAGGCCATTGCGGCTTATATCGTTCCTAAGGATGATGACCTGACGATCAAGGACGTCTTCGACTTCTGTCTCGAGACACCGATGCTCTCCGCTTACAAGAGACCAAGATGGTACAAACTTGTCGACAGTCTTCCGATGACTGCAACAGGCAAGAAAATGCACTACGCTCTGAAGGCGCAGGCTGAGAAGGATCTCGAAGCAGGTGTATTAAAGAGAAAGTAGGCGATAAAATGTGGAGTTTCAAAAGACAAGTAAACTATTATGAAACAGACAGAATGGGTGTTGTTCATCACTCCAACTATCTGAGATATCTGGAAGAAGCTCGTTACGTCTGGATGGAAGAAATGGGCCTGCCTTATCCGGAGTTTGAAAAGCAGGGCGTCATTATTCCTTGCACGACCGCTGAGGAAACATTCCTGAACTTTCTCCGCTACGGCGATGTCTTCTCTGTACATATGGAAATGTACAAGTTCACAGGGCTGAGAATGCACTTCAGGTATGAGGTGTATAACGAAACCACAGGGGCTCTCTGCCTCACAGCTGAAACTGTACATTATACGACAACCAGAGAGGATTACAAACCGACCAGCATCAAGAGAAGCCATCCGGAGCTCTTTGAAAAGGTCATGGAGTTGGTGTCTGATACAAAAGGAAAATAGTATCATTAATCTTCTACATTAATGTACACCTTCAAAAGAGGCTATCTGATTTCGCTCAGATAGCCTCTTTCCCTTCTCTTGTTTATTTCTTTTTTAGTATTTCCAAGAAGAGTGCTGCCGCCGGATTCAGCAGCGATGATTTCCACGCCGCAATACAGTCTATGGTATAACTCTCTTCGTCCAATGTGTTGATCTCCAACTTTGAAACATCTGTATCATCGAGCAACGAAGAAGGAAGAAACGACACGCCCAGCCCGGCGTTCACCGAAAGGATCACTGATGAAACATCGTCAAATGTATTCGTGATCTGCGGAGTGAATCGATGCGTCCTGCAATAGTTCATAGCCTGCATATAGAGAATCGGATCTGCCTCCTCAGAAATCAGAATGAACTTCTCTGAGGAAAGCGGCTTCGCCACCTTTGCATTCTTGACGAGAGCCAGTGTCTCTTTGTGTGTTTTCAGGTATTCAAAGTTCTCGGAATCCAGGAGCATATCCCTGTATATAAACCAGAAATCGTACGGCGCATCCGTATCGTCCATCAGACTTTCTCCACTTGAAATGTGCGTGAGGTCCACCATGATGTCGGGATACTTTTCATGAAACGCAGCCAGAGCATCAGACAGATACTGCTGAGACGCACTGACGACGGCAATTGACAGCCTTCCTGCCATACCTTCGTGAATCTGTTTCACCGCGTAGGTGCCTTTGCGTGCAGCATCTGCAATTTCCTGCGCGTAAGGCAGAAAGATTCTCCCCTCGTCAGTGAGCTGCACATCTCTTTTCGTTCTATAAAAAAGACGCACATCCAGCTGTGATTCAAGATCGCTGATCTGGCGGCTGATGGTAGACTGAGGCACGCCAAGCTGTCGTGCAGCGCCTGTGAAATTCAATGTTTTGCTGACTGCGAGGAAACTCGCGATCTGGTTCAGGTGCATGAAAAACTCCTCTGTATTGACATTCCGCCGCTATGGGTGCTACCATAAAATCGGCAGAAAACCTGCTGAAATCGCAGCAGATTTTTAATACAAAAAACGTGTTTTTATTCACAATTAATCCGTTTTTGCTATTGTAATATACACCCCCGAAAAAGTAAAGAATTATGAAAGACAAAATCGTTGTAACAGGGATGGGCGCAGTAACGCCGGTCGGTATCGGCGTTGATGCGTACTGGAATAATCTCACGGCGGGACAATGCGGCATCGACCGCATTTCATCCTTCGACGCAAGTGATCTGGCTGTGCAGATCGCAGCGGAAGTTCGTGATTTCATAGCAGAAGATTATCTCCCGGGGAAACTGATCAGGGAAACGGATGCGTTCACCCAGTATGCCTTTGTGGCAGCGAAGGAAGCGCTGGAGGATACAGGACTGCAGGACATTCTTGCCCAGCCGGACCGGTGCGGTGTCATCATGGGAACCGCCATGGCCGGCATCGACACCATCGCGGCAACGCAAGAACTGCTGACCAATGCGGTCCACAAAAACGTCGGTCCGCGTTTTGTTCCCCGCATACTCGGTAATATCGCCGCAGCTCAAATTGCAATCGAGTACGGGATCACTGGGCCAAGCTACACCCTTTCAACGGCATGTGCTTCCGGCGGAGACGCCATTGGAATGTGTGCGATGCTTTTGCTCTCCGGAGAAGCTGATGTGATGCTGGCAGTCGGCGCGGACAGCACTCTCTGCCCGCTCGTCATCTATTCACTGGCAAACGCCCAGGCGCTGTCACGGGAAAACGATAATCCGCAAAACTCCTGCAGACCTTTTGATTCTTCGGCGAAAGGCTTCGTTATGGGTGAGGGCGGCGGCGCTCTCGTCCTCGAGACGGAATCTCATGCAAAAGCAAGAGGCGCGCATATCTATGCTGAACTTGCAGGCTGGGCTAACAACAACGACGCGTGGCATGTGACAAAACCGATGGATGAAGGGGCCATGTCGGCAGAATGTATGCGAAAAGCCCTCGCAAAGGCAGGACTAACGCCGAATGATATCGACTACATCAACGCCCACGGAACAGGCACATTGAAAGGTGATGAGGCGGAAGCCCAAGCCATGCTGGATCTCTTCAGCAGCAGTAGCCCGGCCATCAGCGGTACAAAGGCAGCCACCGGTCACATGATGGGCGGCGGCGGAATCACGGAAGCGATTGCCTGCATCAAGGCCATTGAAACAGGTACCCTCCCGCCGACACTGAACCTCACTGATCCTGTGGCCGATCTGGACTTTGTCACTGAAACACGAACCGGTGTGAGCATTCACGCTGCCATGTCAAATGCATTCGGATTCGGCGGGCAGAATTCAACGATCATATTCAAGAAATAACCGTACCGGATTTCAATAACGGCACAATGCTTTTTAACTAAAAAAGAGAGATGTGATGATGATGCTGAACTTGTCAACTAAAAGTAGACAGTTCAAAAAGAGCAAACCTCAATCACAAGAACCCCAGATCGGTTCTATACTGAACTGGGGTTTTGTATTGCAGTGAATATGCGGATCTGTAATTGTTATAGTAATATACAAAGCTGTCTATCATTTCCTCGGGCGTATCAAACTGTCTGTGCCATCCTTCAGCATACATCTCTGCTTTTACCCAACCGTTTATCGCTTCAATCACGCAATTGTCCGTAGGAGTTGCAACGCGCGACATCGAGCGAATTATGTTATAATCTTTGTGAGCATTGCAGAATGCTGCAGAGGAATAGACGGATCCCTGGTCGGTGTGTAAAGTGACTGGGTCTTTCTGTTCCTTTGTCATTTCTATGAGATCTTCCAGACAATCGTAATACGGTTTGATGTCTCCTGCTCGCTTTCCA
>JAFRKJ010000076.1 GCA_017431785.1 Bacillota bacterium
CTCGCCTTGGCAAGGCGATGCTCTACCCCTGAGCCACTTCCGCATATTTAGTTGGTCGAGGGAGATGGATTCGAACCATCGAAAGCTCAGCTAACGGATTTACAGTCCGCCCCCTTTGGCCACTCGGGAATCCCTCGACGCCTTTCGCGCACTAAACATTATACCACATATTTGCTGAATGTCCAATGCATTTTTTGGAGCTGGCGGAGGGAATCGAACCCCCAACCTGCTGATTACAAATCAGCTGCTCTACCGTTGAGCCACGCCAGCATGTCGCATTTCTGGTGGGCGCTACAGGGCTCGAACCTGTGACCCCCTGCTTGTAAGGCAGGTGCTCTCCCAGCTGAGCTAAGCGCCCTCGGCCTCAGGCTGATTTACCCGACGCACTTATGTACTATACCGTAACCCTATATAGCTTGTCAAGAATTTTTTTAGACTTTTTCAGGCCCTGATGAAACGGAAAGAATCTGCGCACTGCCTGACGTAATATTTGCAACCAGCCCCCTCATCGCTTCTTCGTTTTCCGTAAGGGTGATAATCTCCAATTGAACCTTCTCCCCATACGCAATATTTCCTAATACAAAAGCAGCACTTCCGGCCGAACCATCTGCTGATGAATCCCCATTCAGTGTCCCGGACGCCATCTTCTGAAACCGCGCCAGATAACTGTAATCGATTTCGCAGGTGAGTTTGAGGACATCCTGCACACTGCACACGCCGGCCGCTTCCAGCGCAAGTTTAGCGCTGCTCGTATAAGCACGGACGAGTCCGCCTGTGCCGAGTTTGATGCCGCCGAAGTACCTGGTGACGACAATCACCAGATTGGTCAGGCCCTCACTGACGAGCATCTGGACAATAGGTGCTCCGGATGTACCCTGGGGTTCCCCATCGTCACTGGCCCACTGAATCTGACTTTTATCTCCTAATACCATGGCAGGTACATTATGTGTCGCATCCTTATACTGTGACTTTATGGATGCAATAAAAGCATCCGCTTCCTCTTTGTCGGAAACGGGCATTGCATGCGCTATGAATCTGGATCGTTCAATGATCTGTTCCGCAGACGCCTGCTGCTTTATCGTCTTATACAGTTCCATACCCTAAACTCGATCGTCTTTGCTATCGCTTTTGCTCTATTCCTTTTGTTCTATTATTTGGTCCTGACTCTTCTCTTTTTCCTCAGCGCTGTACTGCTGGTATCTTCCGTAGTCTGCTGCTTTGAACTGACCCTTCAGAAGAGTCCCTTCCGGGCGGTAATCCATGGTATCGACCTGTCCGTTTTCGCACAGATACGAAACGATACTGCCCTTGTCATAAGGAATGAGCAGCGACGCCTCCACCATATCCGCAAACAGCGCCCTTTTGAGCGCTGCAGCAAGATCATCCATTCCATCTCCCGTCAGTGCTGAAATGAAAACTGCCTGATCGCCTTCTGTAAATTCCGGTTCTTCCGGAGCGATATCCATCTTATTGTACGCCATGATCACAGGTGTTACTCCGGCGCCCAGTTGCTTAATGACACCCTTTGTGACCTCCGTCTGGAACTCTTTATCCTCCCTCGCGTTGTCCACGACGTGAATCAGGACGTCTGCATCTCTAACCTCTTCCAGTGTGGATTTGAACGCGTCAACCAGATCATGCGGAAGTCCGCTGACGAATCCAACTGTATCTATGAGAATGAAGTCCATCCCCTTGCCAATACTCAATTTCCTATGGGCTGTATCGAGAGTCGCGAAGAGCATATCCTTCGAACCGACTTTCCTGTCTTCCGCTGTTCCCGGTGTTTCCTCTTCGAACATCTCAAGAAGCCGGTTCATGATGGCTGACTTCCCGGAGTTTGTATATCCCACGAGAGCTGCAACCGGCAGACCTGATTTGGATCTTCCTGACTTCTGGGTCTGACGGCTTTTCCCTGCCTTTGCAAGTTCTTCTTTGATGTCATCGATTCTTCTGGCAATGTGCCGCCGGTCTGTTTCCAGTTTCTTCTCTCCGGGGCCCCTCGTTCCGATTCCGCCTCCCAGTCTCGAGAGAGATCTGCCGAAGCCCGTCAGACGCGGCATTCTGTACTTCAATTGGGCGAGCTCAACCTGGAGCTTGCCTTCCTTTGAGACAGCCCGATCAGCGAAAATGTCAAGTATCAGGATGGTTCTGTCGATGACGCGGACACCCAGTGCTTCTTCCAGATTTCTGATCTGTATTCCAGAGAGCTCTTCATTGAAAACCACGGTGTCGACCTCCATGTTCTCACACATTTCACGGAGTTCTTCCACTTTGCCTTTACCAATCAATGTAGCGGAATTCGGTCTTTCAAGAGACTGCTCAATGCGCCCGACAACTTCAATACCGTCGGCTTCGCAAAGGCCTTCCAGCTCATCCATAGAGCTTTCGATATCCCCTCTCCATTGGACACCGCAAACGATGCCGCGGTAATTATCCTCTCTGAGTATTTCGTTGTCTTCTGTGAATCTAAGCATCGAAATAGATAAAATGTTTTATTTCATATTTTCAAGTTCCGATTTGAGTTTCGGATTCAAAATCTTGATTCTCGTCCCTTTCATGCCCAAAGATCTTGTCTCGATAACGCTGGCGCTTTCCAACTTACGCAGGGCATTGACGATGACGGAACGTGTAATGCCTGATCTGTCAGCGATTTTGCTGGCAACAAGTGTTCCTTCCTCTCCTTCCAGCTCAGAGAAAATGTGCTGAACCGCTTCTGTTTCAGAATAGGAAAGGGTTCCGATCGCCATCTGGACAAGAGAGGTATCTCTTGCTTCACGTTTTTCCTCTTCCAGTTTATCATGGCGGAGTGTCAATGCTACGATCGTAGCGCCATACTCTCCAAGGACCAGATCCTCATCGGTGAATTCCGGCTCATCTCTGCTCATGACCAGAGTTCCCCATCTGTTGCCCCCTCCTTCAATCGGAATGACAGTATAATATCTATTGTCATTGCTCATATCAAATTGAACTAATTCAAAAACATCTTTTCTTCTAAGGTTAGCTTCTGTATCGTTTACATTACAAAGCTTGAGGTTGAATTCTTCAGGCAGAACATATTTCCCTGTGTTCTCATCTTTAATCAGGCTTGTTGTCCCCTCGATCTTTTCAGATGCTCCCACAACTGTTCCTTCAAACTCTAAAATATATACATTTGCCTCCATGAGATCGCTGAGAATCTCACAGAGATCATCAAACGAAAATACTCCCGTCGGGCTCTCTTGAAGCGTCCAGTTTAACTTCCTCACTTTGTTCAATATATTACTCATGCTAGTCCTCCCTTTGATTGTTAAAACTTGAACAATTTAATTTATTATATACTTATTCTGCGGTAATTGTATGAATAATGTATACATTTTTAACAATTAATTGAAAGATTCTTTAATCAGTCACAAAAACTGAGCAACCTAATACTAAACCCCCGTATCATGTTCTTCTTCAGAAACATGACGCGGGGGTTTCATGTCGAAGTTTGATCAATATCTGTTGCTTTTGTGCCAGAATTTAAAGAATATATCTGTCCAGATCGTCCGGATGAATCTTCTCTTCGAATTTTTCCTTTACATACTCGCGGTCAATGGTGATCTTCTCTTCTTCCATCTCAGCAATGTTGAAGGAAATATCTTCGAGCAGCTTTTCAAGAATCGTGTGCAGTCTTCTGGCTCCGATATTCTCCGTCTGCTCATTCATTAGGAAAGCCATCTCTGCGATTTCGTCGATAGCGCCTTCCGTGAACTCGATTTCGATTCCTTCCGTTTCCAAAAGCGCTTTGTGTTGTTTGAGCAGTGCGTTCTCAGGAACAGTCAGAATCTTAACGAAAGTATCCTTGTCCAGATTCTCAAGTTCGACTCTGATTGGGAAACGTCCCTGCAGCTCTGGAATGAGATCTGTTGGTTTCGCAGTATGGAATGCGCCGGCACCGATGAACAGGATATGATCTGTCTTCAGCGGTCCATGCTTGGTGTTGACAACACTTCCTTCCACGATTGGCAGAATATCTCTCTGCACGCCTTCTCTGGAAACGTCCGCACCGCTTCTGTAACCTGAACCGGATGCGATCTTATCGATTTCATCGATGAAGATGATGCCGTTCTGTTCCGCATTCTCCATCGCATCGTCCTCGACCTGATCCATGTCGATGAGGTTCTGGGCTTCTTCTTCGCGAAGAATCTTTCTGGCTTCTTTGACCTTAACTTTCTTTGTCTTCTTTTTCTTCGGAGCCATATCGCCGAAGATATTTCCAAGCTGAATCATACCCCCGTCGCCGACATCAAGATTGTTCTGCTTCGGTGCTTCCGTCACCTGGATCTCAATATATTGCTCTTCAAGCAGACCGTCTCTGAGTTGCTGACGGACCTGCTCTCTCGCAAGTCCTGTATCCTCATTGGCATCTTCTGCCGCTGCAGCCTGTTGCTGCTGTTGCTCGTACTGCTCTTTCTGGCTTACATATCCGGCGTTGCCGAGAATGAAGTCAAACGGTCCTCTGTTCTGGGAAGCATTCACCTTGCCTTTTTTACCTGGGATGATCGCCTCGATGATTCTCTCTTCAACGAGTTCATCCGCAATCGAGTACTTCTCTTCGAGCATCTTCTGCTTGGTGATTCTGATGGATGCTTCCGCCAGATCCCTGATCATGGAATCTACGTCACGGCCTACATATCCGACTTCTGTGAACTTCGTCGCCTCAACTTTTACGAAAGGCGCATCCATGAGCTTGGCGAGACGTCTTGCAATTTCCGTCTTACCACAGCCTGTCGGTCCCATCATGAGGATGTTCTTCGGTGTAATTTCTTCTCTCATCTCATCAGAGAGGAGGCTTCTTCTGTATCTGTTTCTCAGAGCAATGGCGACTGACTTCTTCGCCTCATCCTGACCAATGATGTATTTGTCCAGCTCACCTACAATTTCCTTAGGTGTCATCTGATATAATTTGCTTGCCATATTCCCCTCCCCTTATAACTTCTCAATGGAGATGTGATCGTTCGTATAGACGCAGATCGATGCTGCGATCTCCAGTGATTTGCGTACGATTTCCTCCGCACTGAGGTCTGTATTGTTATAGAGTGCATTTGCCGCTGCATATGCATAGTTTCCGCCAGAGCCAATTGCCACGAAAGGCTGGTCCGGCACGATGACTTCGCCGGTACCTGAAATAACCAGCAGATCATCCTTATCTGCAACGATCATGAGGGCTTCCAGATTTCTCGCTGCCTTGTCAGATCTCCAGAGATTCGCCAGTGCCACGGCTGCTCTCTTCAGATTTCCACCGTGTTCGTCCAGCTTGCTCTCAAACTTCTCCGTCAGTGAAAAAGCATCCGCTACAGATCCGGCAAAACCTGACAGAACTGTATTCTTATATATCTTCTTCACTTTCTTGGCGCCGTTCTTCATGATTGCGGTTTCGCCCATGGTAACCTGGCCGTCTCCGCCGATGCAGACGTCATCGCCCTTCTTAACTGCGCATATTGTTGTTGCATGAAATTGTCCCATATTATAACCTCCTTGCTCCCATTATATACGCTATTCTTTGTAATTGCATTCCTTATTTGAACATGCGAGTTTCGTGTTCTTGCCCTTCTTTTCGACGAGCATGCTTCCGCATTCCGGGCACATTTTACCTGATGGTTTGTCCCAGTACACCTGGTTGCACTGCGGGTAATTAGAGCACCCGTAGAACATCTTCCCCTTCTTGCCGCGCTTGATGACGATGTCTCCGCCGCAGGATGGGCACTTCACATCGATTTTCTTGACAATCGGCTTGGTGTATTTGCATTCTGGATAGCCTGTGCAAGCGATAAAGGATCCGAAACGTCCGTGCTTGATAGCCAGATCCCTGCCGCACTCCGGACACTTCTCTCCTGTCAGTTCCACTTCCTGCTCCACTTTTGGAATCGTCTCATTAGCGCGATCGAGCTCTTCACGGAGTGTTCCGTAGTAGTCCTCAATAATCTTCTTCCACTCGGTTCCCTTGACTTCGATATCGTCGAGCCCATCTTCCATCCTTGCTGTGAAGCCTACATCAACGATCTCGCTGAAGTGCTCTGCCAGCATATCTGTTACAGTGAATCCCAGTTTCGTCGGAACCAGATTTTTCTTTTCCTTCTTTATATACTTACGGTCGATGAGCGTAGCGACGATCGGCGCGTACGTACTTGGACGTCCGATTTCCTTCTCTTCCAGATCTCTGACGAGACTTGCTTCCGTAAATCTTGCAGGAGGCTGTGTGAAGTTCTGATCGCTTCTTGTGTCCAGCGGCTCCAGCACTTCACCTATGCTCAGTTCCGGCAGCCACTTGTCATCGCTGTCTCCCTTTCCAGTCTGAGCGACCTTCAGGAAGCCGTCGAACAGAATCTTAGATCCTGCTGCCTTGAAACCATAATCTCCGTTATCGATGGAAGCGCTGACTGCTTTCAGTTGCGCTGCAGCCATCTGGCTGGATACGAATCTCTGCCAGATCAACCGGTAGAGATTGTACTGATCCTTCGTAAGCTGATCCTTGATGCTGTCCGGTGTCAGCGTCACATTAGAAGGACGGATGGCTTCGTGGGCATCCTGAACATCTTTTTTCTTATTTGCAAAGACAGTACCGCCGTAGTACTCCTCACCGTAGTTTTCAAGTATGAAATCTCTGGCCGCACCGCGGGCTTCCGCCGATATTCTGACAGAGTCCGTTCTGATATACGATACGAGACCTACCGTGCCCATTCCTTTGATCTCGATGCCTTCGTAAAGCTGCTGGGCAACCATCATGGTCTTTCTCGTTGAGAAATTCAGTTTGTTGGCTGCATCCTGCTGCATACTGCTTGTCGTGAACGGCGGAACAGGTCTTCTCAGTTTATCCTTTTCTTCTACATTAGCAACTGTATACTGACCTTCTTTCAGTGCTGCAAGAACTTGATCACTCTCCTCCTTGTTGGCCAAAGTGATCTTCTTGCCTTTGCACGTGGTCAGCTTGGCTGTGAATTTTCTTCCTTTCCGGAAATCTGTTTCAATGGTCCAGAATTCTTCCGGTACGAACGCCTGTATCTCCTTTTCTCTATCACAGATGATTCTGAGCGCTGCTGACTGTACACGTCCTGCGCTAAGGCCTCTTGAGATTTTTCTCCAGAGCAGCGGGCTGATCAGATAACCGACCAGTCTGTCCAGCACTCTTCTCGCCTGCTGTGCGTCGACCAGGCTCAGATCGATCGGACGCGGATTTTTGACCGCTTCTTTTACTGCCTTTGCAGTAATTTCGTTGAATACGATACGGCACGGTGTCTTCTCATCAATGCCGAGCAGGTATGCCAGATGCCAGGAAATCGCCTCTCCCTCACGGTCAGGGTCGGTTGCGAGATAGATCTTCGACGCTTTCTTCGCTTCTTTTTTCAGTTCCTTGATGAGGTCGCCTTTGCCTCTGATATTGATGTACTGAGGGTCAAAAGCTTCCGCGCCTTTGTTGCCATCTCCTTTTTCAAGATCCTCCGGGAGCACAATGCCCAGTTTGCTCTTAGGCAGGTCCCTTACGTGTCCTACTGATGCCGTCACCTTGTAGCGGCTTCCCAGAAACTTGCCGATCGTCTTCGCTTTTGAAGGCGATTCTACGATTACCAGTGTTTTAGCTGCAGTTGCCATTTATGTTCCTTTCTTCATCCGGATCGCCGGACGCTTTTTTCTTTTTCGTTATTACAGTAACCGATTATATTTCCATTGCCGTCTATTTGCAAGGTGTAATTTTCACAAAAAATTTTCCCATCTCCGAATTGATGAATCCTTTCATCTCCATAACAGAGAGAATCGGGTTCACATAAGCCGGCGAAAAACCTGTCTTCAGACACACCTCATCAACCGTCATTTCTCCTTCCTGATTCAGTATTTCAAAGACTTGAAATTCCCTGTCGCTGAGTCTGTCTCTCGCATCCTCTTCACTCACACCCGAGAGGCCTAGATGCTCCAGAATGTCATCCACGCAGACGAGCGGTGTCGCGCCTTCCTTGATCAGCTTGTTGTTCCCCAGATTGTACTGACTGTCTATATTCCCCGGAACCGCAAAAACATCCCTGCCTTGTTCGGCAGCAAGCTCCGCAGTAATCAACGCACCGCTCCTGTTTCTGGCCTGCACGACAACGGTCGCTTCACAGAGACCGCTGATGATCCTGTTCCTGTTTGGAAAATTGTACCTGATCGCCGCTGTCCCCGGCGGGTATTCTGTGACAATCAAACCCTGTCTCCGAATATCTGCCATGAGCAGTTTATTCTCTGCCGGATAACACACATCCGGTCCGCATCCCAGCACGGCCACCGTCCTCCCGCCTGCTTCCAGCGCGCCTTCATGAGCGCATGTATCGATACCGATGGCCATACCGCTGACCACCGCAACGCCGGCCGCAGCGAGGCACCGGCCGATGGCTTTGGCAATATTCCTGCCATAGACCGTCGATGTCCTTGATCCGATGACCGCCACACATCTGCTGTGCAGCAGTTTCAGATTGCCGCAGCAGTACAGCTGTTTCGGCGGATTCTTGATTTCAAGAAGCCGATCCGGATAGGCTGGTTCACCCTTTCTTACTATTATAATCTCCATCTCATCACCTCTTTTCTTTCTATCTCGTCCCCTCTGTCATCTCGTTACTTGGTCTCCAGATCGATCCTGTACATAAGCGCTTCCGCTACATGCTCCGTTTCGATCCTGTCGCTTTCGCTTAGATCCGCAATGGTTCGCGCCATCCTGAGGATTTTGCTGTAACCCCTCATACTGAGTCCGAGTCTATCATAGGACGCCATCATGAGTTCCTTGCTCTCTCTGCCGAGGCTGCAGTACTTCCGGATTCCCTTTTCATCCAGCTGTCCATTGCATCGGAACGATTCTCCCCGGTACCGTTCTGACTGCAGCGCTCTGGCGCGACATACGATCTCTCTCATCTCTGCTGTGCTCATCCACTTCGGATGCACTGCGCCGCTCTGTCCACTCTGCGGCACGTTTCCGTATTGCATCAGGCTGTCTTTTTCAACCGGATTCACCTTGATGTGAATGTCCACTCTATCTGCAAAAGGTCCCATGAGTTTCCGCCGGTACCCTTCCAACTGATGGGCAGAACAGGTGCATATTTTTCTGCTGTCCCACAGATTTCCGCATTTGCACGGATTCGCCGCGATCACCATCATCACCTTCGAAGGAAAAACCACTTCCTCCAGATTCCTGTTGATTCGTATGACACCTTCTTCAACAGGCTGACGCATGGAATCGATCACACGGACGTCGAACTCACCCAGCTCGTCCAGAAACAATACCCCTCTATGGGCGAGGGAAAGCTCCCCTGGCCGCGGTCTTACACCACCGCCGATCAATCCTGTCTGAGTGATATTGTGATGGGGACTTCGGAAGGGTCTCTGATTCACGATAGGATGCTCAGGCGACAAGAGCCCCGCAACACTATAGATACCTGTGATTTCCACTTTTTCCTCATAAGTCAGTTCCGGCAGAATTCCCGGTATCCGACGCGCCATCATGGTCTTGCCGCATCCCGGGCTTCCCATCATGAGGATTCCATGATTCCCTGCGGCGCCAACCAGAATCGCCCGCTTCACGCTCTCCTGTCCTATGACCTGTGCAAAATCAATACTGCTCTCCTCATGTTCGGTTTCAATTTCTTTCCTTATATATAAGGGCAGTTTCCGGATGCCTAAGACATATTCCGCCGCATCCCTGAGATGCTCGACCGGCAGGAGGTTGATGTCCTCAAGAATCGACGCTTCTGCAGCATTTTCCAAAGGCAGCACGAGGTTCTTGATTCCCGCCTGTCTGAGGCAAATGGCCAAAGGCAGTGCTCCCCGAACACCGTTGATGGTTCCATCCAGGGAAACTTCCCCGATAAATGCCGTATCCTCCAGTTCAATGACATCGTAGCCCAGCATTATGATGCCCAAAGCGATCGGCAAGTCGAAGTGACTGCCTTCCTTCGGTCTTCCCGCCGGAACCAGATTGACCGTCACCTTTTCTCCCGGAAACGTTCCTCCGCAGTTTTGAATGGCAGGTTTGATTCGCTTGCTCGCTTCTTTTATGGTCGTATCTGCCAGCCCGACGATGTGAAACCCCGGCAAACCACTGTGCAGATCTGTCTCCACTGTGACAGGATACCCCTCAATTCCTGACAGTGTCGCTGTTCTGACTTTTGTCAGCATCTCCAATCCCTCCTTTTAAAATGCATTATCTTATCGAATGCATCATTTTAAAACGCGTTATCAATCTGATTGACGACGATTTCTATGATTTTGAAACCGTACTTTCTCGGCACATACCCTTTTCCCTTCATCTCGTCCAGATAGCAATGGGCCGCTTTCCGCAAGTGCTTCTTCTTCTCTTCTGTCACCGCCTCAGCTGGTCTGCCGTAATGAAAGCTCTGCCTCGTCTTCACCTCGACAAAGCTCATGTCTCCATACTTCTCCGCAATGATGTCGATTTCCCCTATGACGCAAGTTTTAATACAATTACACGGTAGTCAGAAAATACGCATACTTGAGCGCCTATATACTAATGTACAAAAAGAGCGGCATTTGCTGTTCTTGGTCGCAAAATACCGCTCTATGGAATTACTCGTTTATGGTTATTGTTGTTCCGTCCCGGAACGTAACTCTGATGTCCTTCCGGCTGTATACCGTGATGTAGTCAACCAGGCTGCTCCACATAGCCCCGTCGAACTTTTCGATGAATTTCTTATGCTTCTTCATCTCAAGCATGAAGTTGTCGAGCATCAGGGCTTTATTATGTCGGGAAGCGAGCATGCTCTCGATATTATCATACTCATCCTTTGTCCTGTTATAGCGTTCAACAAGCTCCTCGTACCGTGCCTTGTACTCATCCTGGTCAAGCACCGTACTTGCATTTTCTCTGACATACTTTTCTATCAGATCAGCTACGATCTCCAGTTCTCCGCCAAGCCGTGTCTGCTCTTTCTCCAGGACGCTCGTGTCGCATAAGCGGTCCCGGATTATTTTTACATCATCCAAAATGCTCTGACGGTTGGAAATCAAGGCATTGACCGCCTTTATAAATATAGATTCTATTTCATTTTCCGTCAAGTGCGGAGTGGAACATTTTTCATCTCCCTTGTATTTGTGGTTGCATCGGTAGACAACTCTCCGGTACTTGTCGTTCGAATGCCAGACCTTCGATCCGTACCAGTTTCCGCAGCATCCGCATTTAATCTTTGATGAGAATATCCCTACGCCGCTGTACTTTCCGGGCTGGCTGCTTCTTCTTTCTTTCTCCGCCTGCACCAGATCGAATATGCGCGGCTCGATGATCGCCTCGTGGTCGTTCTCAACATAGTACTGAGGGATCTCCCCGTTGTTCTTCTTTGTGGCCTTCGTCAGGAAATCTGAAACGTAGGTCTTTTGGAGCAGAGCATCGCCTTTGTACTTCTCATTTGTAAGGATACTGACGATGGTCGAATGACTCCACTTCTTCTTTCCTGCCGGAGTAGGTATCCCCCTTCTCATCAGTTCATTGCATATCGCCTTGTATGAAAGACCGTCAAGGAACAGCCTGAAGATCAGTCTAACCGTCTTTGCCTGCTCCTGATTGATGACGAGCTGTCCATCCTCCCCTTTGTCATAACCGAGGAAGCGGCTGTAGGCAAGCGTGAACCTGCCGTCTGCCATCTTCTTTCTGGTGCCCCAGGTCGTGTTCTCGGATATGCTCCTGCTCTCTTCCTGTGCAAGTGAGCTCATAATCGTAATGAGCAGTTCGCCTTTGGCATCAAGTGTCCAGATGTTCTCTTTCTCGAAATAGATCTCGATGCCGTTTTCTTTCAGCTTTCTGACTGTTGATAAGCTGTCGACTGTATTCCTCGCAAATCTGCTAACGGACTTCGTGATAATAAGGTCTATCTGTCCGGCAAGCGCATCCTCGACCATTTTCTTAAATCCTGCTCTGGCTTTTGTGCTCGTCCCGGTGACACCCTCATCCGCATACATTCCTGCGAAGACCCAGTCGCTTCTCGAATTGATATAATTTCTGTAATAGTCCATCTGGGCCTCATAGCTTGATGTCTGTTCTTCGTGGTCAGTAGATACTCTTGCGTATCCTGCCACCTTCCTTTTCTCCTTGCTGACCAGAGGGGTTTCAGTGAACCTGTTCCTCGTGGCCGGGATCGCCGTTACTTTCCTCGTCACGCTTTGACCTCCTTTGTCTCGTTTCAAATCTTACCGTCACCGCCTCGCCGGACTTCATCGTGATCCGAAGCAGCCCTCTTCCGGATACCTCGATGCTGCCGACCTTCTTCTGGTAAACCGACTCATCAAAATCAGTCAGCCATAGCACATGCGATAAGGTTTCCATCAGAGTATCTTCGTAAATAAAGTGTGTACCGCACCTTGCTGAATCCTGGCATTTCCATCTTGCGACCGCATCATTGTTTACCGAATAAGACTGGATCCTTCTCATTGGTTTTCCGCAGCAACCGCAGATGACCTTTCCGGTGAAGAAGTGTTTCTGTTCTTTTTGTTCAGCTTTCTTCCTTTTTAAAGGGGGTTTGCTCCGGTTCGATCGTTCCCAGTAAACTTTCTTCTCGGTGCCGTCCTTGAATCTGTAGGTCAGTTCCTCATCTCCGCTGATCAGGATCACCTCCACCATCTCCGCAAATGCCTCTTCGGAAAAGGTTATGCCGGTTGCAGTTTCAAATCCGTCCTCGAGCACTGACTGTCTGACAGCACGTCCCTCGCATGCATTCTCGGTCTTGTTCTTGAAGTGTGACCTGCAGAGCCAGGAGTAATATTCCTCGGTGCTGTTCCTGAACTTCCGTCTCACATAATTCTGACCGCACACGCCACACCTTACTTTCGTATAGAAGCAGTTCATGCCGTCTACCCGGTTGGCGTATGATGACAGCTTGCCGCGTCTGTCCAGTTCAGCCTGCACCCGATCGAACTCATCCATGCTGATGAGCGGTTCGTGAGTATTCTCCACAAGGAACTGTGTCAGTTCTCCGTTGTTCCTTTTCCTCTTCTTCGTATATGAGAGACCGAGCAGTTTTTTGCTTTCCTTCATGCAGTAGGAGAAATCACTGGTGAACCCGTTCGCGATGGTTTGTGCTCTCATCAGATACTTATTCAGCGCTTCTTTTTCTTTCTCCGGCGTGAGAGGTTTGTCTCCGCAGTACTTATATCCAAATTGGAACGGCGAGTGCTCATCCTTATTAAGGAAACACTCTGTATGATACCGCTCCCCGTATACATCGCCGTTCAGAAGTGACAGATCAAAGACAAGCGCACATTCATCCATATGCCATCTGGCATATTCCGTCATGATGTGGTTGCCGTTCTCGTCCGTAGTTATATATTTAGGACTGCGGTAAACGAAGTGAGACTCAACATATTCATACTGACCGCTGCTGATCGGTTCATTCGCATCTGTGAAGCCTTGTATTGCTGCATCGACTTCCGGAATGGTGAAGGTCTGATTGGGTTTGATCGAATCTTTCTTCCAGGAATGTGACCTGACATAGTGCCCGTCCACAAAGTTGAAAGTGCCAGCCGCTTCATTGAAGCCAGCATCGATCAGTCTGATCTTTGCTGCGGTCCTGGAAACGTTGTAGAAGATGGCAACTTCATCAATGATTGGCTCGAGCATCTCCGGATACTCATATCCCAGTTTCCTATACTTCGCTATGAGATTTGCCATGTGCACTTTCAGACTGTGCATAGGGATCTGTATCCTCGGAGTGATGGAGTTCGCCTGCCGTTCCATCCATTTAGTGGACTCCCGGCTGTCACCCTCGACACCACCCACGACCATGCATCCGATGGATGTCGCATGCTCATTGTACAGACGCTCCAGCTCATAGGCTTTTTTATGTTTATGCCAGTGGAAACATTCGTGGATTATCGTATTATCGATCTGTCCGAAGTTTTTCAGATAGTTCGCCATCGGATCGATATAGATAGTCTTTCCCTTGACCGGGATCGTTTTCTTCTCCCCGTCTACATAGATGTCCACCTGATCATCGCAGAAGTAGATGCGCCCGAAAAGGCTCCGGTCTTCAGACAGCTGTGCCCTTTTTATCTCAAGGCCGAATGCTTCTGCCACTTTTAAGGGATCAATATGCATCGGAGCCGTCAGTGCAGCATCAAACCCGGCTGCCTTCAGGAAATCCTTTGCTGCATCATCATATTCATTCTTTCTGATATATGGGACAAGAGAGTCATCGAGCGGACTCTCGTGAAAGGTCTTGTTAACGAACTCCTCCGGATCAGAGACAACGACATCATCCAGGTTCTTCTCAAGATCGCCTCTGCAGGAGAACCGGAACCACTCGGTCGTGTCTTCCTCTCTTTCTCCATAACGGTTGTTGTTTTGACGGACATAGATGTCCGCTTCAACCAGGATGTCAAACTCAATTTCAGAACCCGGAAGATCATTGACCGGAACATGTTTGACCGTGGTATCCATCAGTTCGATATAATCGATATATTCCACGTTATAAAGGCGCAGACTAAGATTATCCTTGTTCCTGATAAGGTATGAGGATATCGAATTGAATATCTCATTTTCATATCTGCTTGCGACATATTCCTTAAATGATCTGCTTCCTGCCATTCATGGTTCACCTCACTAAAACATAACATCCTAAACCAATACACCTTTTACTTCATTAATGAAGTCCTTCCAATTCATCATCTTCATCAAATCAACTGTACGGATGCAGAGTGGTCTTTTCTTTCCGTTTAAGTCCATAAAATCATAATCATCAACAATTCGCTCTTTCTGAACAAGCGGATATAGCAGAATCACTCGTTGCACTCCCTTTATGCTTGATGAGTATGCATTCATTTGGTAGGCATCTGATTCTTTCGCAAAGCTCTTAGGGATTTTCCATTTAGTATCGACAATGTCTATCAAACCAGAATCTTTCTTAATTGTGATATCTGGCCGCAGTCCAATGTATTTTTTGTGGTCAGAATGCCTTTCCAGCAGATAATTACCCCGCTTCTGATATAGTACTTTGTTCCCGTGAATCATCCGCAATACACGATAAATAAACAACTCATATAAGTCATTCATATCGAATAGCATCATACTGATAGATGTGTTCCCCGCACTCAATGTGCTAAAGATATTATTAAGGAACAACAATCCATACCGATAAGCTGACTCTGCTCGCTGGTTTGTTGAATTAAAAACCACAGGCTTTGCAAGGACTTTTTCCTTTGTCACTGTAGTTATTTCCTCGAAAAATGGCAACAAATTGGGGCTGTACTTCTTTTACAACATCAACGAAGTATTTGAACAGGAAGTTTCTTGGATCATTAATTGTTTTTCGCTGTCCCTTCTGAGAATAACCTTGACATGGTGGACCACCGATTACCACTACCGCCTTTCCCCTGTATTGTCCAAAGGTATCCGGTATTGACAGTTTTGTAATATCCTCGACAATCATGTTTGCGTTTTGCCGATTTTTTATATAGGCCTCTGCAATTGATGCATCGAATTCATTCGCTACAAGAGCTTCAAATCCAGCTTGCTCAAACCCTAATGAAAGTCCTCCGACCCCTGCGAATAGATCAATCATTCCCAACTTATTCATTTCTGATCACACTTTCCAGCCTTTCTTTAGAGTTCTGATAATACTGTTCATCGATTTCGGAACCAATGAACTTTCTATTATGCATTAATGCAGCCACACCAGTGCTACCGCTTCCTGAAAAAGGATCAAATATCACATCACCTTCATTCGTGAGGATCTTTACAAAATGCTCCATCAATGTTAGCGGTTTCTGTGTTGGATGCTTTCCAAAACCTTTCTCTCCATTAGGAGTTACAGATGTTTCGACAAAGTCATGTATTGCTTTCCCATCATTGTTGAAAGTCCCAGTGTGAGCTTTATATGTGAAATAAATCCACGATTCAGTGGAGTTAATAAAATGCAAATTCATATTTCTTGGCATTGGATTCTTTTTATGCCAAATACCTGTTGTCTTATAGTAAAATCCATGCTTCTCCGCTAATCTTATAATTGATTCCACCTTTATTATTGACATAAACATGATCACCGAACCTCTCTTCTTAATGATTCTGGCAAGTTCAGCAAACATCTGATCCATGTCATTTAGCCACTCATCAAACTCCAGGTTGTCCCATCCGGCGGCCCCAAAAAAATTCTCTCGCATGGCTCTAAGATTGGTTATGCTACCCTACCTATAACTAAACATTTACAGTTGCATGTGGCCTATTGTTTTTAGCCGTTAAATATTTTATAACTATTAAATAGCGATACAAATTGTTCGAAACTAATATTGTTTATATCATATATTCTCGCATGTTTTAAAGCTTTATTAAATTGATTTTTTGTAAACAGTTTTTCATACTCTTTGTTAACCCATTTCATTACAAAAGTTTCATATTTTTTTCTCTCTTTAAATGCCATTTTTGCTGGCTTTCTTTTTAATACAATTAATGCGCTATCCACTTTAGGTTTTGGATGGAAATAATACCTAGGAATTTTTGCTAATATAGAAATATCTACCTCTGCCATTAACAGCAATGCTAGTGATCTGTTTGTATCTAATAACCTTTTAGCAAAACCATATTCCACTATTAAATAACTTATTGTGGCTGAACTTTCAAAAACAATTTTTCGAATTATATTTGTGCTTATGTTGTAAGGTATGCTGCCAAATATTTTATATGGATTGTGGCTAGGAAATGTAAATTTCAGTATATCATCATTTACTATTTGATAGTTAGGATAATTTAAGAGCTTATTACGAGTTACCTCACATAATTTAGAATCAATTTCTATCGCCGTAACAAAATTACATCTCTTTACCAATTCAGCAGTAAAATGACCTTTCCCTGCACCTATTTCAAAGATGTTATCTTTTTCATCTAAACTTATGCAATTCATTATTTTTTCTATGTGATATTTTGAAGTAATAAAATTTTGACTATCTTTTATATTTACTTTGTTCATTATAACCTCTCCCTCTATAAATGTTGATGTATCAATGGTTCGTGCCATTTTTGAGCGTCAAAAAAATTTTTTTCGACTCGTACATCTATCGTTATTTTGTAATTCTTGTTTTTTCTTACATTTCGTTCATACGCTTCGCTAAAGGAAGAACCATTAACTGGTAATTATTCTCCTAATCCAGTGCAGTATATCGATGCACTTTTGGATCTCTGCGTTGCTTATGATGACGGACCCTCCCATGTCTCTAGGCGTCTGATTGCGCGTACATTCCTTCGTTCGGTCTATTCATAAGGCAGAGGCTGGCGATGCTCCTTTAGGGACTCGTTTGATTGGTCATCAACGGTCGGATGGTGAAAATAATGCCGGCTTCTCCGTGTCATCCTCTTGTTTGGACTTCTGATGGGTACGCTTAAGGCAAACAATCCTTTGTTTTGTCTCAGAACGACAATTCCTTCTTTCATTTCTCTTATGAAATTTGGTTCCAAACTTTGCACTCGATCACCCAGCTTAGGTATACGTACAATTGCTACCGTAATAGATGCAATCACAGCACCCAATACATCGATGGCAATAATAGCATTTAAATCCCAAACGGAGTATAAGAGTGCTGCAACTGCCGGACTAACAATATAGCTTATAGACTGCAAAGACTGACTATAGCCTGCGCATTTCGTTAGCTGCTCTTCTGGTACTAAAAGTGGTGTAACCGAACTGAGTGCTGGGGTATGAAAAGCTGTTCCAATGCTACGGATAAACAATACTATCATAACCATCCAGACAGGTAGCTCCATATAGAATGCAACAATAGCAAGCACTGCACCAGCTGCTGCGATAATTAAATCAGCACCAATCATTATCTTCTTCCTATCATGACGATCCACTAGCACACCAATTGCAGGTCCAAAGACCGCATAGGGTAAAAAACCTACTAGTGAAGCCATAGACAAGACCATCGCAGATCCAGTTTTTTCTGTAAGGTAAAAAATAATCGCCATTTGCAGGATGGCACTAGTGATTAATGATACTGCTTGCCCTGCCCATATTGTATAAAACTTAAGTTTCCAATTGTTGTATTTTTCCATTTATATTATCTCCTGCATATTATTTTGCTTGAATTTCTATTTTGAATAGCATTCTAGGCAATAAAACCTGCTAACAAAATTCAAGTGGTAATTTGAATTTGTCAGCAGGTTTCACTTTTTCTTTTGATGCACTACAAAAAGGCTGGTCTTTTGCCAACCTCATAAGTGCATTCCATATTTACTCAATCAGCAGCTATA
>JAFRKJ010000077.1 GCA_017431785.1 Bacillota bacterium
GGTCTGGCCATATTTCCACCTCCATTTCCATTTTACCAAAGAAAAAAGCAGACACTCTTTCGAATGTCTGCTTGTGAGACCGCTCTTTTTGAAGTGTCTACTTTTGTTTTACCACTTCAGTCAAACGGCCGGCTCTTCATTGATACATTTTCTTGAAGCCTAGAAAGTAGGGCCCTTGTGGTGTACTTTCTTCTGCTTGATGAACTTGCCTGCGCCCTGTTCGCCGACGAAATCAGTTCCGTCGAATACCAGTTTGCCGTGGCTGAATACTGCGCAAGGATATCCTTTGCACTCAACGCCTTCCCAAACTGTGTGGTCAAGAGCACCATGCTGGTTCTTCTTGTTGTTGATAACAACCTTCTTCTTAGGGTCGTAAACAACGATGTCAGCATCGAGGCCAACTTCGATTGCGCCCTTGCAGTAGTCCATACCAAACAGTTTAGCCTGGTTAGTGGAAGCGATTTCTACTGCCTTGTTGAATGTGATCTTGCCCTTGTTTGCTTCGGACAGGATGAATGGATACATGTTCTCAACACCAGCGCATCCATTAGGAATAGTAGTGAAGTTGCCCTTCTTGCCATCCTTTGTCTTCTTGCCCCAATCCTTTTCCTTCTTCAGGAACGGACAGTGGTCTGTTGACAGAGTGGAAATAACGCCGTTTCTGATACCATCCCAAAGAGCATCCTTTGATTCTTTGCCCTTCATTGGAGGTGAGCATACGAAGTCCTGAGGACGGAGCTTGAATTCAGGTCTTCCATCCTTGTAAACTTCCTTAGTGAAGTACAGATACTGTGGGCAAGTTTCTGCGAAGATTGGATATCCTTCTGCTCTTGCCTTTGCAACTGCAGCAACACCCTGAGCGTTGTCCAGGTGAACGATGTAGAGAGGAGCGCCTGCCATCTTAGCCAGGTTGATAGCTCTTTCATCAGCTTCGCCAGCAACAGCTTCGTTCTTTGACATGTAGTGATACCAAGGTGAAATCTTCTTTTCGCTCAGATACTTCTTAACGAGGTAGTCGTTAACGTTCTTGTTCTCAGCGTGTACGCCTACGAGTGCACCGATTTCCTTAGCCTTGCACAGAGTAGCATAGAACTGTCCATCGTCAACACCAAAGTCATAAACCATGAATACCTTGAAGGAGGTTACGCCCATGTCGACAACCTTTTCCATGTCGTCCAGCATTTCCTGTGTAGTTACATCGCCAACGCCCATGTGGATGGAGTAGTCAACAGCAGGTCCCTGTGACTCTGCGAGTTCCAGCTTTTCTTCCAGGAACTCTGACATCTTCTTGCCTACAGGCTGAGTTTCAAAGTTGATGATTGTAGTTGTACCACCGCAAGCAGCAGCTCTTGTGCCTGTGAAGTAGTCATCAGTTGAAATCGTTCCGCCGAATGGCATTGCCATATGAGTATGACCATCAATTGCGCCTGGCAGGATCAGCTTACCCTTAGCATCGACAACTTCTGCACCAGCTTCTGGTTTCAGATTAGTTCCGATTGCGGAGATCTTGCCGTTTGTTACTGCTACGTCAGCTTTGAATGTGCTCTTCGCAGTTACGACTTTGCCGCCTTTGATTAATAAATCCATAATATTGTCCCTCCTTAGTTAAGAAAGTGATAATGCAAAGGGCCTTTGATGTTCAAAGGCCCTTGCTTGTTATATAAAGTTTTAACTTAGACTTTATACGGGTGAGAGACTCTGTGAGCCTCATGAGACAAAAGCCTCAAATGTTCTGTTGGTCACAAGAGGGCTTATGCTCTCTTTGTGAATGCTTCGTGCTCTTCCTCAGTTACATATGATCTTCCGGCCAGGCTTGTCTTCATCAGGATCAGATAGAGGACAAACGCTACTACGAATGACCATACATAGTTGATGGAGTTGATGAATCCGAGGAATGCACCGCTTGCTCCGAAGTATGGCAGCAGCGGCAGGATGAATGCTGCGAACCATGAGATTACAGCAGCCCAGTTCCAACCACCGGAGTACCAGTATCTTCCTTCTTTACCTTTGAACAGATCCATAACGTCGACTCTCTGCTTCTTGACTACCCAGTAGTCGGCGATCAGGATAGCTGCGATCGGTGACAGGATCGTGCCGTAAGCGTTCATCCATGTGAAGTATGCAGCACCGGAACCATAGATCCACCATGCCTGCAGGATGAAGAACGCGATGAGTACGGTAATCGTAACGCCCATCTTGAAGCTGATCTTCTTAGGGTTGATGTTGGAAATTCCGTTTGCAGGAGCAACTACGTTAGCAGCTACGCAAGTTGTAACAGTAGCAGCTACAGTACCCAGAGCGGAGATCAGTACGATCAGCTTGTTGTCCAGGTAGTACAGAACCATGGTCGGGTCGAACATTGCTTCGCCGAACGCGACCTTGGAAGCCTGAGCATAGTATGCACCAACGAATGCGCAGAACGCCATCGGGATCGGCATACCGAGCATCTGGCCCCAGAACTGGTCTTTCTGTGATCTTGCGTATCTGGAGAAGTCAGGAATATTCAGAGCCATGGTAGCCCAGAATGCGATGTTGCCCATCAGACCTGACATGTAGACGAACCACCAGCCGCCGTTTGCTTCGATCAGTGCATCGTCGTTACCCATCTTCATTACTTCCCAGAATCCCATCTGGTCGTGTACGAGGGAGAATGACCATGCCAGCAGTGCGATCATGACTGCGATCAGGATCGGGCCGCCCCAGTTCTGGATGAACTTGATTCTTTCCATACCGTTGAATGCTACCCACCAGATGAACGCCATGAAGATGATGTAACCGATGAACTGTCCTACCATGACAGGAGCCATGCCGCCCCAGGAAGGAAGGCTCATGATCCAGTTCTGATCTGCGAACTTGCTGATGAATACGCCGATGATAGCGCCTACTGCGCCGCCGCCTACCCAAGCCTGTACAGAACACCATCCGCAGGCGGTGAGTGCTCTCAGCAGTGCAGGAAGCTGTGCTCCGATGGAGCCGAATGTCAGTCTTGCGAAGAGTGGGAACGGGATACCATACTTGGTACCTACATTGGAGTTCATCTGAATTGGGATCAGGATGAGAATGTTACCCAGCGCTACGTTCAGTACTGACAGCCATGGGGATACGCCCATGCCGATGAGTCCGGATGCGAGGGAAAGGGATGGGATACAAATCGACATACCAACCCACAGCATCGTGATGTTGTACGTGGTCCATTTTCTCTCAGCTACTGTGGAAGGCTTCAGGTCCTCGTTATAGTACGAAGAGCCCTGCAGCTCCGCACGCGCCTCTTCAGAGAGTTCAAACAGGCCATTCGACTCAACTTGTGAATACGTTGCCATAAAACACCTCCATTTGAAATTAGAAATATATTATTACAACAAGATTATACTACAAAGTGTGAAAAAAGTAACGTTTTTTTGATAAGTTTTAAAGGAATTTAAGGCGAAGAATTCATGTATACAATACACTGTAACCGATTACAAAAAACATACGCATAATTGTTGAAAAAACGCATTGATAACCGCAAGATTATCACTTTTTTAAGCGGTTTATCAGCGGTATAATTGAACCACAGCAAAGACAACAAAACGAATAGTAAAACGAAAGGAAAATAGATAACAGATGGCGCGCGTTTCCAAGAAAAAAGCGGTCGAAATATTAGACCTTTTGAGAGAAGAATATCCTGAAGCAGGGTGTGCCCTTGCGCATGTAAATGTGTTTGAACTGATCGTCTGTGTCGTGCTCTCTGCACAGACAACCGACGCCAGTGTCAACAAGGTTTCCCCTGCGCTGTTCGCAGCCTATCCTGATGCGGCAGCCCTTGCAGCAGCTGAGCAGGAGGATGTGATAGAAATCATCAAGACGATCGGAATGTACAAAACCAAGTCAAAGAATATCATCGCTTTGGCCAAGGCACTTTGCGAAAAACACGACGGCCAGGTACCGGAAGATTATGACGCGCTCGTCGCGCTTCCGGGCGTCGGAAGGAAGACCGCAAACGTCGTCCTCGCAGTAGGCTTCGGGCATCAGAAAATCGCTGTGGATACGCACGTTTTCAGAGTGTCCCACCGCATCGGCCTGGCATCGGAAAACAGCTCCGGACAAGAAGAAAAAAGCGCAGAGACAAAGGGTAAAAAACCTTCAGGCAAAAGCGTCAAAAGCGACACGAAAGTCAGCGCAAAAAACGCTGGGGAAAAGAACGTTCTGGAGACAGAAAAAGAGCTCATGAAGATCCTGCCGGATGACCGCTGGACAGAGGCTCACCACAGCCTGATCTGGCACGGACGCAGATGCTGCACCGCACGAAACCCGAAGTGCGGCAGCTGCCCGATCGAAAGGCTTTGCAAGAAGAACGGATTATAGGATGAACATAGAATGAACGGTGGCGGCAGTGCCGATGTGGATTCCGCAGGAGCTGGTACAACCATTTGCGAAATGAATAAATGAAATAGCAAAACCCCGAGATTGTTTGAGTGACATAGTCACGAGTTTTCTCGGGGTTCTATTTCATATGAATGAGCGTTTATGGTTGTCAGCGACGAGGACCAAGCAGAGGTACTGTCGCCACCGTTCATTAGATAATTCTTTCTCTAATCACACCTGCAACCTGCAGATCAATCGTCTTATCTTCCAGATCAGCCAGAATGTAAGAGTACTCACCGCGTGTTGCGGAAACGACGTTAGCAAGTTGCAGCTCATTGAGCTTGAACATAACATCTGACTCTGCGCTGGCTTTGCAGATGACGGAGAGACGAGGGCAGTCCTTCTTCGGTCCCAGTGATAAAGCCGGCATGTTGACGGAGTTTCTGATGTTGCCGTTTTCAATGTAATCCATAACCTGTGTGACAGCCATCGTTGCGCAGTTGTCTTCTGCTTCTGCGGAAGAAGCACCCAGATGCGGCAGCACGATGATTCCAGGTTCATCTGAATTCAGCACGGCATCATCTGCGAAGTCTGTCACGTACTTAGCGATCTTACCGGATGCGAGAGCAGCCAGAAGATCATCATCGTTCATCAGTTTGTCACGTGCGAAGTTCAGGAAGATCACGCCGTCCTTCATCTGCGCGAATGCTTCTGCATTCATCATGCCTTTTGTAGCATCGTTGGCAGGTACATGGATGGAAACGTAATCGCATTCCGGATAAAGCTGAGCCAGATCATCTACGACTTTCACTTCAGCAGGGAGCTGTGCTTTGACTGCATCTGTCAGGAACGCATCATATCCGATGACATTCATGCCGAGTGCCAATGCGGAGTCTGCTACGAGACGGCCGATTGCGCCGAGGCCGATGATGCCCAGTGTCTTTCCCATGATCTCTGTGCCGGCAAACTGGCCTTTGCCTTTTTCGATCTGTTTGCCAACGCCTTCGCTGCCTTTGAGTGTCTTAGCCCATGCGATTCCGTCAGGTACGTTACGGGCTGCCATGATCATTCCGCAGATGCACAGCTCTTTGACTGCGTTTGCATTTGCGCCGGGAGCGTTGAAGACAACGATACCGAGTTCGCTGCATCTGTCGACAGGAACGTTGTTTGTACCTGCGCCGGCTCTGCCGATGGCAAGGAGTTCATCTGAGAAATCCATCTCATGCATGTCATAGCTTCTGAGAATGATTCCGTGTGCCTCATTCTGATCCTCAACGATTACATAATCATCGGTGAGATTGTTCAGACCTACAGGGGAGATTTTGTTGAATGTTCCGATTTTATACATTTATGTCACCTCTTTATTTTAAGTATACCGGCATAGGCCGGAGGTTCTAATTACCTGAAAAATATTCTAACACAAATGAAGCGAAATATGGGATAAAAAACAAAATACACGCACAAAAGAATCGCGCTCCATGATATAATGATTTTGCATAATAATAATGGATAGAAAAAGATAAATTTTTATAATCTAATACACGGAGGTAACAATAATGAAAGAAAGAGCTTATAACTTTTCGGCAGGTCCATCCATGCTTCCGGAAGAAGTTATCAGAGACGTCGCTGACAATCTTCTGAACTACCATGAGTGCGGCGAGTCAGTCATGGAGATGTCACACAGATCAGCAGAATTCAAAGCAATCCTGGCTGATGCAGAAGCAAACCTCAGAGACATCATGAACATTCCTGATAACTACAAGGTAATGTTCATCCAGGGTGGAGGAACGCTGCAGTTCGCAATGGTTCCGCTGAATCTGGCTGTAAATACGAAGAAGATCGACTTCCTTCTGACAGGAAACTGGGCGAAGAAAGCATACAAAGAAGCTGTTAAGATGGGATATGACGCTAAGGTCGTAGCATCATCAGAGGAAGATACTTTCACATACATTCCTAAAGTCGAAAAGAAAGATTTCAGAGAAGATGCAGATTATGTTCACATCTGCTTCAACAATACAATTTACGGAACGCACTTCCCATACATCCCTGACACAGGAGATATTCCGCTTGTAGCTGATATGTCATCCTGCATTCTCTCAGAGGAAGTAGACGTTACAAAGTTCGGTATCATCTGGGCAGGCGTTCAGAAGAACATCGCTCCATCAGGTGTAGCGATTGCAATCGTAAGAGAAGACCTGATCGGCAAAGCAGCAGCAGACATTCCAACTTACCTGGATTACCAGATCCACGCAGAGAACGATTCCGCATACAACACTCCGAACTGCTTCTCAATCTATGTTGCAGGTGAAGTGTTCAAGTATCTGAAGAGAAACGGCGGACTGGCTGCAATGAATGAGAAGAACGTCAGAAAAGCAGCGAAGCTCTACGATTACATCGATGGCAGCGGCTTCTACAAGTGCCCTGTAAGAAAAGAAGACAGATCACTGATGAACGTTGTCTTCGTCATCGGCGACAAGGACATCGAGAAGAAATTCGTTGCTGACGCAAAGGCAGCAGGCCTGCACAACCTCGGCGGACACAGATCCATCGGCGGCATGAGAGCTTCGATCTACAACGCTATGCCGGAAGAAGGTATCGATGCACTGATCGAATTCATGGAGAAATTCAAAGCGGAGAACGCATAAAAGATCAAGAAGAACATGGAGAACAGAAAGCATAAGATAATAAAAAGTCTGACAGCATTTGTTTTCGCGGCGGCACTGGCTCTTACAGGGACAGTGCCGTCTTTTGCAGCAGAGAAAACATTCGAAGGGGCCGGAGAATTTCCTGACACGACATCAACTTCTGTCATTGTGATGGATGCCGGCAGCGGAGAAGTGCTGTATGAGAAAGACGCCCACAAAAAAAGAGACCCGGCGAGCATGACGAAGATCCTGAACCTGCTCGTGTGTCTGGATACTCTAGATTTCGATCAGGAAGTGACAGTGGAGAAAAATACGACTGGCGAAGGTACAGACATCAATCTTCAGAAAGGTGAGAAGATCACCATACGCAACCTCGCCTACGGAATGATGCTGGCGTCTGCAAACGATGCAGCTGAGTATCTGGGGTATCTGGCAGGGGACGGAGACATCGATGCATTTTGCGACATGATGGATGCAAAAGCAAAATCCCTCGGTGCGACAGACACAGATTACAAGAATCCGAACGGGCTGAACCCGGATAAGGTGAACAACGTCACGACGGCTTACGATCTTGCCCTGATGGTAAGAGAAGGAATGAAGGACAAACGCTTCAGAGAGATCGTCGGTACGAGAGAGTATACGATCGATGCCACGAACAAGTCGAAGAAGCGGAAGCTCCACAATTCGAACATGTGTCTCTACAGCGAAGAAATTCAGAAGGTCGCAGACGGCGACAAAGAGGCCCTGAAGAAATATATAGAGAAATACAAGAGCAATCCGGACAACTATGTTCCGGAAGACGAGGCTGAGCTGCCGCAGATCGTGCGGAATGCTGCAAAGGCAAGAGCAGAGCTGATGTACAAGCCGTGCATTGGTGTGAAGACCGGATATACCAGCTCCGCCGGAGACTGCTTTGCTGGTTTTGCGAAAAAAGGCGACATGGAAATCATTGCCGTCGTCATGAATGCACCGCATGCGAAGAACAAATTCCAGGATGTGAAGAAACTCTGGAAGTATTCGTTCGCTAACTTCAAAAGCTACACCGCCCAGAACTCTGATGATTTCAAGTACCAGATGAAAGTAAAGAGAGGCTCTCTGAGAGAAGTTGATCTGGGCATCAAGAACGACCTGAAAGTCACAGCGCTGAAGAAGGATCATCCGGAAGAGACCGTCACCACTGAGGTGGAATTGACTGAGGAAAAACCGATGGCGCCTGTGAAGAAAGGGGCAGTTGTCGGAAGACTTGTAGCATACGAGAATGGAGAGGAAGTTTCCAGTCAGGACCTGATTTCTCTCGAAACGGCGGAGGAAGGCGGACCGTTGTCATACATTGGTATCGCGGACGAGGACGTGCCGAAGTTCTTCATTCTGCTGGGATCGGCGATTGTGGCTCTGATCATCGTACGGTATATGGTCAAGACATCGAGAAAGAACGCAGCAAGAAGACGCAGACGCGCCGAACGGAGAGAAGCCGAAAGACGAGAAGCTGATAGAAGAGAAACAATAAGAGAAAGAAACGATAAGAAGAGATAATGGACGTTCCGGAAAACATTAAGGAAGCGCTCAAACAACTGCCGGACACACCGGGAGTTTATATGCACAAGGACAGCCTTGGCAACGTAATTTACGTTGGCAAGGCTATTAGTCTGCGCAACCGCGTGCGGCAGTACTTCCAGTCATCACGGAATATGGACCCGAAGGTTCGCAGCATGGTCAGCCAGATCAGCGAGTTCGAATACATCACCGTAGACAGTGAGATGGAAGCGCTGATTTTGGAATGCAATCTCATCAAAAAACATCGGCCGAAGTACAACATTCTGCTTAGAGACGACAAGTCGTATCCTTATATAAAGGTAACAAATGAAGAGTGGCCGCGCGTCATCAAGACTCGAAATGTGCGTAAAGACGGAGGTAGTTACTTCGGACCGTACAGCGACGCGGGTTCCGTGAACCGGATCGTGGATCTGCTCAATTCCAGTTTTGCCCTGAAACGGTGCAGTGCGGTTGCTTTCCCGCAGGGATTCAGGCCGTGTCTCAATTACCACATCAATCAGTGCAGGGGAATTTGTACTGGAGACGTGAGTCGTGAGGAGTACGATGAAGCCGTTGCAGGCGCAGTCGATTTTTTGCGCGGGCATTCAGCGCCACTGATCAATACCATAAAAAAGCGCATGAAGGAAGCTTCGGACAGGCTGGATTACGAGGAAGCGGCAGAATACCGCGATTACATCGCCGCTGCGGAAGCGCTCAATGAGACACAACGTGTCGTCCTGCATCATTCCAATGAAGCGGATATCATCGTGCGCGTCGGAAAAGACGACAAAGCCACCGATTCATTTGCAGTCTTCTCCGTGCGGGAAGGGAAACTCGTGGAGCGGGAAACCTTCAGCATGGATATGTCTTCTTCCATAGACAGTGACAGCAAAAGCATCCTGGAAGCATTCATCAATCAGCACTACAGCAGGGTGCCGGACGTTCCGCGGGAGATTATCGTTGCGCAGCTGCCATCGGGCAGCGCCGTGCTGGAGCAGTATCTCTCTGAAATCTCAGCTCACAGCGTGAAGATTTTGAAGCCGGAGCGCGGTGAGAAAAAAGCGCTTCTGAAACTGGCGTTAAATGATGCCGCAGTTCTTGCGGAGACCATCGACAGAAAAGCAAAAGCTGCTGCGGAGAGAAGAGATGAACTGGGCAGAGAAATCTGGGATGTCCTCTGCGCCATGGGAGCGGAGTCCGGTCCATACGACGGCAGACAGTTCAGAGCGGAAGCTTATGACATATCCAACACCAACGGTATCGACACTGTCGGCGCAATGGTCGTTTATGAAGGCCTGAAAGCAGACAAGCAGAGCTACCGGAAGTTCCGCGTCAGAACAGTGGAAGGACAGGATGACTACGCCTCCATGCGGGAAGTGTTGTCGAGAAGATTCCTCCGTGTCTTCAGCGGGGACGACAAGTTCGCTGTCCTGCCGGATATCATATTCATGGACGGCGGCAAAGGTCACGTCACCACGGCGCTCGAAGTGACAGAAGCAACAGGCTTCGACATTCCTGTCGTCGGTATGGTGAAGGACGATCACCACAGAACACGCGGGCTGATCGTGCGCCGACCGGCGAGCGTCGCATCTGCCGGTGCAGACAATTCTGCCGGGGCAGCCGATGCGGACTTCGAGTGGGTCGAAATCACGCTGGTAGATAAGCCGCTGCTCTATAAGTACATCGGCACGATGCAGGAGGAAGTGCATCGATTTGCGATCACATACCACCGCAAACTGCGGAGCAAAAACTTGGAGCACTCCGTGCTGGACGAGATCGAGGGCATCGGACCAAAGCGCAGGAAAGCCCTGCTTGCTGCATTTGGAAGCGTAGAGGAGATCAAGAAGATCACTGCAGCGGACGACTCTGCAGAACGCCTCGCTCGCGTGGACGGCATGGACCGGAGAGCAGCCGAAAAGGTCATCTCGTTTTTCAAGAACAGGTGATGCGGGAGAAGATTCGGCAAGGGAGCGGAATCGCCGGAAACAAACTTAATGTTGTGAAAAACGCTCACTGATGGTATAGTAACTCTATCAAAAAAGATGAAAACCGAAAGGAGAATATAATAATATGGCAGAAGACAAAGAATTATACGGATACGAAGAGGACGATATCATCACTCTGGAGTATGACAACGGTGAGGAAGAAGAGTGCGGAATCGTAGGCGTATTCGATGTGGACGGCAAGGATTACATCGCGCTGAATCCACTGGGAACCGGAGAGGTATACATCTACGGATACAAAGAGTATGAAGAGGATTTCGAATTGATCGATGATCTTACGGACGAAGAATTCGAGAAAGCGATCAAAGAATTTGAAAGCCTGATTGACGCTGAGCTCATTGAACAGTAAGAGCAGTAAGCAAAAGCAACAAAGATGAATAGGCGCCAAAGGGCGTCTATTTCTTTTATAAGAGAGATTCTATAAAGGAATTCATTCATAAAGGAAGAAGGTAGTTTTCATGAAGGTGGAACAGGAGTTTTTCATCGGCGTACTTGATGTGGATGCCGAAAAGAGAGTGAAAAATACTACTATATTGAAGATCTTCTCGGACATGTCCATGTATCACGGAGTCGTTGCAGGACACACAAAGCCCGACCGCAAGAGCGACATTTCCTGGATTGTGCTGAACTGGATCATGAAGGTGTATCGCAGACCGACCATGTTCAGCACGGTGCGGGCAGTGACATGGGCGAGAGATTATACGAGAACACGGGCGACCCGTGACTACATCATCTACGATGAAGAAGATAACATTGTAGCAGAAGCGATTTCAGAATGGGTCGCGGTGGATGTCGCCACCGGTAAATTTCTGCGGCTCACGCCGGAACTGGTGGCGCCATTCGAGATGGAGCCGGAAAGCAAAACAATTACCGATTATAAATTTCCATCCCTGCGCCACATTGATGCAAATGTACAGATCAGGGGCGAGATGGAAATCAACCGCATGATGTTCGATTATAACGGACATGTACACAACAGCGTGTACCTGGATCTGGCGCAGCAGATTCTGCCGGAAGAACAGTTTCTCCACAAATTTAAAGAAGTGGTGATACTCTATAAACACGGTATCACCACTCAGGATAAAGTTCTGCTGGAATATTCAGTTGAGGACGACCGTCACATCGTTGCGATCCGCCAGAAGTCGGACAACCAACTGCATGCGTTAGTCATCTTTTCTGATGGAACAACTGATTAGTCGAACAGCAGTGTTTCCATCGTGTAGAGGCCAGGTTCTTTTTCGATGAGTTTCCTGGCTGCGGCGATGGCACCGTCTACTAAAATCTGACGGCTGCCCGCCTTGTGGGTGATCTCAAAAACTTCATCATTTCCAAAGAAGTCGACGCGGTGTTCGCCCGTAACAGTGCCGCCGCGCAGGGCGTGCATGCCGATTTCACGGCTGGTACGTTCGCCGCAGTTTCCGCTTCTCCCGTAGACGCGTTCATATTCGCCTTCCGGATCAATCACATCAGCGAGGGATTTGGCAGTGCCGCTTGGAGCGTCTACTTTTTTATTGTGATGGGTTTCTGTGATTTCAATGTCCCAGTCAGGAAGAGCCGCCTTGACCTGTGGCAGAATGTGCATGAACAGATTGATGCCCAGGGAATAATTTGACGCCCAGATAACAGGGACTTTTTTCGCAAGTTCCGCCAGAAGCAGATGCTGTTCTTCTGTCATATTGGTGGTTCCGCTCAGCAGCGGTGTTTCCGTGCGGGCGGCATAAGCTACCACTGTATCAGTCAGAGACGGATTACTGAAGTCCATAATGACATCTGCAATTTTTTTATCGGAATTCAGATTCTCAACATTCTCGATGTCGATCCAACCTGCGATTTCATCACCCGCTTTGACAAGTGTATCTTCAATCAGCCGTCCCATGCGGCCGTAACCAGTGATCAAAACTTTCATTCTTATATATCTCTCCTTGCTTTTGCAATCTGGTAGTTCAAGGTGCTAGATGATGCCCAGCTTCTGCATTTCAGCACGCAGGATCTCTCTGTTGGCATCACTCATCGGGCAAAGCGGCATTCTGAATCCGCCGACACCCATACCTGCCATGTTCATGGCTTCCTTGATCGGAATCGGGTTGACTTCGATGAAGAAGTCATTGATCAGCGTCATGTATTCGAGCTGCATGTCGATGGCTTTCTGCGTGTTGCCTTCCAGGAATGCATGGGTCATTTCCACTGTCTTGTCCGGCTGCAGGTTCGCCCATACGGAGATGCAGCCTGCGCCGCCCAGAGCCATCATCGGAATGGTGATATCATCGTTGCCGCTCCAGATGTTGAAGTCCATGTCCCTTGTTGCCTTTGCAAGTTTGGCTACGTAGCTCATATCGCCGGTTGCTTCCTTGACGCCTGCGATGTTGTCCTTCTTGGCGAGTTCTGTCATGACATCGATTGGAATGTTGATGCCGGTTCTGCCCGGAATGTTGTAGACGACAACCGGAATATCTACAGAGTCTGCTACGTCAGCGATATGGTGGTAGAGGCCTGTTTTGTTGGCTTTGTTGTAGTACGGTGAGATGCAGAGCAGCGCATCAACACCAGCGTCCGCAAATCTCTTGGCCTTTTCAAATGAAGTCCTTGTATCGTTGGAGCCGGCATTTGCCATCAGTGGCATCCTGCCTTTGCAGACCTCAACGCTGCGCTTGACGATTTCATAGTCCTCTTCCCAGGTGAACGTCGGTGATTCGCTGGTCGTGCCGAGGATCAGAACGCAGTCGGTCTTGTTCGCGATGTGGAATTCGAGCAGTTCTTCGAGCTTGTCGTAGTTGATGCTCTTGTCCTCGTTGAATGGTGTGATCAGGGCTACCATTGAGCCTTTTATATCAAAGCTGCTTGCCATATGAATACCTCCTTCATACATATTGTGCGTATACCTGTTAACATTATACTACAAACCCACTAGATGTTGAAGAAAAAGAACCTTTGAATTTCGTAAGGTTTAGATTTCACATCCGCTTTCATCGAGGATAATGTATAATATACACATGTTTTATATCACACTGATTCTTTATATTGCCGCGCTGCTGGCAGGAACAGCGGTGACGACAATCTGTATCATCATGATGCAGCGGAAAAAGGGAGGGCTGCAGAAAAATGTGCTGGAAATCATGCTCGCATTTCTGGCATATCTTCTGATGTCCGTACTTCTTGGACTGCTGATTTCCAAAAGCTATGACCATCTATATGTCTGGATTGCGGTCGTGTTCTGTGATCTGGCTTATTTTGCTGTTATTATCTCCTGGATCCACCTGCTGATGGCATTGACCGGGAAGCAAGAGACCCGTTGGCGCAAACCGGTCATGGTTCTCATTATTGGGTACGTGATTGCCGTTGAAAGTCTGGTGCTGATAACGGAAACAGTAGATGCGATGCATCATGGGTCATTCTACTTCGACCACAATATGAGTCTGGTCGTAAAAGGTCTGAACGTTCTGTTCATGCTTTTGATCCTCTTTTGCGCGGTGCGATTTCTGGTATATGCGATCAATAATATGAAAGGGGATCAGTTCAGAAGAATCGTTGTGATTCTGAGTGGACTGTTGATGGCTGAAATCCTCTTCTCCGCATATCAGGATCAGTTTCTGGGACCGTATCATGAAGGAGACATTTCTGCGACACTTTGGATAGACCCGCTGCTGATTCTCTTCCTGCTGCTGTCTGTTGGGAAGCTGCTGCGGTTTCGTCAAAGAGGCATGCCTGCTGCTGCGCAGGCGGGCTTCGATATGGAGCAAGTATTGGATGCTTTTGCGCAAGACACAGGCTTGACGAAACGGGAGACGGAGCTCTTGCATCTTGTCTATGAGGGGTACAACAATGAAGAGATTGCTGATGAGCTCGGCATCAGTATGAATACGGTGAAACACCATCTGAGCCACCTTTTTTCGAAGTGCGGCGTGCGTGGTAAGCATGAACTGCTGTCTGTCATAGCCCAGGAAATACATAAAAAAACAAATCCGTAAACCATTGAAATTACAACGATTGACCGGCCTTGGCACTTGAGTGCCATTGCCGGTCTTTTTGCTTGTGCATAGTATGAGAGCATGAAGAAAACTATTTACACAGGAAGTGAGGTGTCTTACATGAACAAGAACAAATGGATGAAGCGGATGTTTGTGTTCGCCGCATGCGCAGTCCTGTCAATGACCATGATGGTAGGATGCGGTAAGGCAGCAGGAACAGGAGACATCAGCAAAATCACAGATTTTGATGAAAACTATGTTCCGACAGAGACAAAAGAAGTGCTTTACCTGAAGGGCAGCTGGAGTGAAATCGGATTCCAGTATGCAACGGAAGCAGAGACTCCAGTCAAAATCACATTGGCTTCAAATCTCGGTGACGCCATCGATCGGTACGGCAGTTTCGATGCAGCTGTGGACGAGGCACAGCCGATACTGGATTACATCGAAGAAAAAGCGCCGCTGCTGATCGAACTATGGAAGGGCATGGCGACAGGACTTGGCGTTGATTATAACGTGGTCGCAGTCGGTTCCATTTCCTATACGGCTCCGGATAAAAACTGTTCCACGCTTGCTGCATGGGGTAAGGCGACAGAAGATGGTCGTATGTTGGTCGGATCAAATCACGATACGAACTTCTATGAAAACATCAATTTACCAGCAGTTGTAGTCTATCCGGAGGAAGGAAATGCATTTATTTCATCCTGTGGATTCACACCGAACATGCTGCTCAATGACAAGGGCCTTGTTGTAACTGGTTCTTCAGGACAGGCAGGGGCTCCGGGAGATCATGGGTACGGTCTTCCGACGATGACAGCACTTCTTGTACTGGCGGCGACCTGTGACAATGCGGAACAGGCAAAGGATGCAGTGCTGGATGGTGTTGCAACAGGCGCGGGAGACAACGTGCACGTTTCTGATGTCAATGGAAATGATTATATTATCGAACACACTGCTCAAAAGGATGTCGTCAGGCAGGCAGGCGACTACGGAGAAAAAGACTACACGATCGCAACGAACAACTTCCTGGCAAAGGAACTGGAAGATTCCCTGTACAAAGGTGACGAATACTGGGATGATTGCATGCCGCGCTATTGGACAGAGGAACAGGTTCTGAAAGAAGCGGGCATCGGTAAAATCACATTGGATACAATCAACAATGCCATCGGATGTGATCGTTACTATGTAGACCCTGACTGGTACGACTATGTTTGGGAACAGGGCAACTTTGTCGGATATAAGACAATCGAAAATGGTGAATGGATCGACAAATGGGATCTGACGGATACCTGTACTGGATTCTGGTCACCAGAAAATAAAGAACCTGGAACAAAGTGTCTGCAGAGAGCACTTGCGGATCCCGCAAATGCAACCCTATACATGATGAAGGGCGGCAAGAACACCCTCGTTTCGATTAATCCGGAAGCAACAGGCAACTTCACAAGGGTAACGCTGACGAAGAAACCAAAGGATAGTGTGGCTATTGCAAAGGATGAGGCAAGAAAACAGATTTTCCGCGCTGCACGTGATCTGGATGAGAAGGCTGATGCGGCGAAAGAAAAGAAACTGAACCAGGCAAAGAAATATTTGCTCCAGGGTGACAACATGACTTATAAGGCAATGTGCGCAACCGAAAGAACGGAGCGCCTGACAAACTTCGGCAAGGCGGCAACATTGTACTGCAAGGCACAGGCTTACGCCCAGCTTGCGCAGAAGAACACCAAAAAAGTTGTTAGAGATGGTGAAGACTACATCATCTGGTAACTTGTATGCAGTAGCGTATGAGAAGAAACTTACGATATTGAGAGGAGGAAAGGCATGAAAAGAAAATGGTTGAAAACAACGGCGGCATTACTCATGACGGCAGCCATGACAGTAGCCTTTTGCGCCTGCGATGGCGGCGGCAAAGTGTCGGTTGAAGATAATGATGTGGACCGTTTCGACTTTGACGCGGAAAAAACGGTTCCGACGGAGACACAGGATGTTGCAGTGCTGCAGGGATCCTGGTATGAAATGGGCTATCAGCTAGGCGAGCAGTTCCCGGATGAAGTTAAAGCTGCAACTGCGCTGAACGTTGCGGGACAGACTGAGTTTTGGGGTTCCTATGAGAAGGCCGTCAAGGCTTATGACCCGTATCTCGAAATGGCAGACAAATGGTTCATGAACGATAAAGACGGCGGTCTGACAGATATGATCAAGGGAACGGCGGACAGCACCGGTATGTCATTTAATGATACGATGATGATGTACATTGATGCCAACACAGACAAAGTGCGAACGGCAGAGGATATCGGTAAAGGATCTGCAGCGCAGAGCGGCAAAGTGACGGCAGATGTACAGGCAGATGATCAGCGTGATTGTTCGGCAGTCCTTGCCTGGGGCAAAGCAACCGGGACAAAAGGTGTTATCGGCGCCATGAAAGCAGATATAGGATATGGAGATCTGAACTACGTTCCGACACTCCTCTGTTTCCCGGATCACGGCAATGCGTTCATCAGCACGCATGGAGTATTCGGTTCAGTTGCCAATGAAAAGGGATTCATGATTCAGTCTCCGGGCGGCAGTGTTGTAGATCCGGATCAGACTTACCGTGTGGGAATCTTCCCGCATATGTATCTGGCGGCTTATTGCGATACGACACAGGATGCCATCGATGTGCTGGGTGATCCGGATAAGACACCGGTCGACGAGTGGTGGCCGACGACGACAGATTTCAACATGGGAATGGGTGACGCCACAGGCGATGCGGTAATGTTCGAAATCACAGGAACAGAGAGAAACATAAGACACTGTGGGGACGACAAGTACATCAGCAAGACAAAGGCAGGAGATGCCATGGTCAACAATGAGACTTCTGATTATCTTGTTGCTGCTAACTGGTACATGGGAGAAAACATGCTCTTCTCGTCCAGACTGAATTCAGCATTTGGCCTCGATGAACTGTGGCCGGACGGACTGGCCAGATACTGGTCTGAGGAAAAAGTACTGCAGGATAATGACGGCAAAGTGGATGTTGAGGTCATCCGCAAGGCTCTGTCCAACGCCAACTACTATCTGAGGGATGATTACACTTTCGATTGTTTCCCTGACTGGGATTATTATGGAACCTTCGTGCCAAATGAGATCTACGAAGGATTCGAGAACGGTTCCATCAAGAGATCCGATTATTATGGTGATTCCTGGACGGAAGAATGGGGCGAACCGCTGACAGGAGAAGAAGTCCAGGCGACGAAAGAGTTCTCAAGCGGATGGCATAATGTTCAGAAGGAAGGATGGTCTTTGATTCTTGACAACTCCTACTGGGCACCGGAACCATATACGCCGGAAGACAAGACTGGTCTGATGAACATCTTTGACAGCAATACAAAGGAAATGTATCTGCTTAAGGGTAGCGCCAACCGCGCGATTTCCAATATCCCGGAATCAACGGGGACCTTTGCTAAAATTGCGTTCGCCGACAAGGATTCCATCAAGGGCACTGGCGGAGATGCTGCAAAGGCTATGCTGGAAGGAATGGAAGTGGAACTTGAAATGCAGATCTGGGAAGCTGCCCGTGATCTGACAAAGGCGGGCGTTGATCCGGATTCTGCAGACGGCCAGGTACTCTACGGTTATCTGGACACAGCACGCACGGCAATCTATCAGGCGCAGTCCTACGAAAGCAAGGGCTTCAGCGCCGCCAATGACAGCGCAAGACTGAAAGATTACTCAAAAGCAATGAGCAAGTATATCGAAGGACAGTGCTATGCGAAACTGGCAAAGAACGACCCAAAGGCACTGAAAGTAGATTTTGGAAAGTTTGAAGCAACAGAGAAATAAGAAAGGAGAGTGTCGTTTTGAAAAAGAAACTGTTAACAATTATGGTGTTCGCTGTATCCATGGCATTTGTATGTCTGGGATTGACGGCATGTGGCGGTGATGGAACCGGTACAGCAGAAGCACCGGAAGCAGAAGCACCGGAAGCAGAGGCTCCTGTGGTAGAAGCGCCTACAGGAACTTACACAGGGATTGCCAACGATGGGGTGATGGAATTCAAAGGTATACGCTATGGCGAATTCACTCCGTTCCTGCCGGCGACAGATGTTACAACAACGACAGAAGATCAAATCGATGCGACAGAATACGGCGCGAACTGTATACAGCCATATAGTGAGGTCGAGGTATCATCACAGGATCCTTGTTCACATGACTGCCTGTTCCTGAATATCTTTACGAAAGATACAGCGACGGAAGACAAGCCTGTAATTTTCTGGATTCACGGCGGCGGTTACACTTCAGGAGGAGAATCAGATCCTTGCTATGACGCACAGTATTTCGTTAGGAATCTGCCTGAAGGAGAAGATTGTGTATTTATCACCATCAACTACAGATACAACTTCATGGGTGGCTGCGATATGTCCATTCTGGAAGGGTATACGGAGGAATACGCACAGGCAAAGGATCTCTCCAAGCTTGATCAGAAGCAGGCGCTCAAATGGGTCAGTGAGAACATCGAAGCGTGGGGTGGAGATCCAAACAATGTAACTATCATGGGACACTCTTCCGGTGGAGCCGCAGTTCAGGCTTTGTACGTTGATCCTGAATGTAACAAGTACTTTAACAGATGCATCCAAAACAGCGGCATCATGTCCAGTGTTGCAATCAGTGAAGAACAGTTTGCCGAGAACTCACAGACGATCTTCGATATCCTCGGCGTGAAATCGGTCGATGAGCTCACGGCGCTTTCTGATAAAGAGATCAACAGCAAGATCGAGGAGATATGTGAAGCGGTTGACGCGGGAAATAGATGCGCAGATGGTGTTGTCACATCAAAGACCTGGTGGGATGATTTCAGAAATGGTTCCGCCAAGGACATTGACCTTCTGGTCGGTTCCGTCAACGGAGAAGAGGACTGGGATGCGATTGACTGGGACAACGGCAATTCTGAGCCAATCAAGGATGCGGAGATTTTGCATAAGATGATGACTGATTATGAAAACGGAAAACCTGAAGTATATGGCGTACTGTACGGACAGGATCTCTATGACGAATACCTCGCGCTTGGTGAATTTGATTCTGATGTTCAGAATGCGATGACGCTTTGGAATGAATTCCGTGCGCCATATGGTTCACTGCTTGCGGCAGAAGTTCAGTCAAAGAACAATGAAAATGTATGGCTCTACTATTGGGAATACGCACCGGATAAAGACATGGTTCTGGAGTATTCAAAGGATGCTGCAGAGGTATCACCTTGGGGAAGAGCGATGCATACCATGGATGTCTGTCATGAGTTTGGAACGAAAGAAGGATACACAGAACTTACGGGCGATCCTGCGAAGTGGAATGACGAACTTACAACTCAAGTGCAGGCTGCAATGTATAACTTCGCAAAGACAGGAAACCCAAATGGAGAAGGCGTTGCAGAGTGGAAACCTTACAATGATGAAACAAGATGCACGATGGTTGTAAAAGAGGATGGTACGATGAAGTGCGAGAGCAACTACAGAAGCAACGTATATGATCTTCTCAGAACAGTCAGACCTTATGGCGAGCAGTAAACAGAAATACTGAAATATATTATTCAATAAGACACAGGAGAGGGCAGTCTCATCGGCTGCTCTCTTTTTTGCTGGTTTCCATGCTGTCCACAGGGACAGTACACACCGCAACTCCGTCTTTCTTCTTCTGTGTTTTGTGTTATAATCATCATGGATTATTGTTGCAATGGAGGCAAATGAAAATAATATGAAGCTGAAAGAATTACTGGAAGATCTGAAATTCGAAATACTGAGTGAAGGCAGAACAGGTCTGGACACAGAAGTCACTGACATTGTGCTGGACTCGAGAAAAGCAGAGCACGGATGCTTGTTCACCTGCATCAAAGGAGCAGTCGTCGACGGCCATAAATTTGCGGCGGACGTTGCAAAGGCAGGTGCAGGGGCAATCATCGTAGAGGATGCGATCGATCTGCCTGCCGGCACAGCACCAGTCGTCGTAAAGGTTCCGGACAGCCGTTATGCGCTGGCATGTGTGAGTGCAGCTTGGTTCGGTCATCCGGCGGAGAAACTGACGACCATCGGCATCACGGGTACCAAGGGCAAAACCACTACGACATACATGGTCAAGGCCATACTCGAAAACATCGGTCACAAGGTTGGTCTGATTGGTACGATCGAGGCGGACACGGGTTCCCGGACGATACCGGCAGCCAACACGACACCGGAGTCCTATCTGGTGCAGAAGTACTTCGCCGAGATGGTGGAGAATGGATGCGACAGTGTGGTCATGGAAGCATCCTCGCAAGGATTCATGCTCCACAGAACAGCGGGATTTACCTTTGACTACGGTATCTTCACGAATATTGAACCGGATCACATTGGTCCGAATGAACATAGAGATTTCGAGCACTATCTGGAATGCAAGAAGATGCTCCTCAATCAGTGCCGCGTAGGAATCGTCAACAGAGACGACGAGCATCTGGCGCAGATTCTGGAGGGAGCAGGGTGTCAGATCGAAACCTATGGAATCGGTGCTCCCGGAAGCGAACCGGGCAGCGCGTCTAACGCGGCGGAGCTGGTAGATCCGGAGCACGACCTCAGAGCTGAGGATATGGAGCTCGTCTCCCATCCGGGATATCTGGGCATCAAGTACCACGTGAAGGGCATGATGGATTTCCCTGTTGAGATCGACATCCCGGGCAAGTTCAGCGTCTATAATTCGCTGACCGCCATCGCTATCTGCAGACACTTCGGCGTCAGCCCTGAGGCGATCACCGAAGCCCTGAAGGACATCCACGTCAAGGGCCGTGTCGAACTCATCAAAGTCAGCGATGATTTTGCACTGATGATCGACTATGCACACAACGCCATGGCGCTGCAAAGCCTGCTGGAGACTCTGCGCGAGTACAATCCGCACAGGCTTGTAACGGTATTTGGCTGCGGCGGAAACCGCGCCCGCGACAGACGGTTCGAAATGGGAGAAGTGTCAGGAAGACTGGCGGATCTGACGATCATCACAAGCGACAATCCGCGCAATGAAGATCCGCAGGCGATCATCGATGACATCAAGGTCGGCATCGGAAAGACCGACGGCAAATACGTGGAAATCATCAACCGCAAAGACGCTATGAAGTACGCCATCGAGCACGGTGAGCCGGGCGACATCATCATCTGCGCAGGCAAAGGCCACGAAACGTATCAGGAAATCAACGGCGTGAAATACGATATGGACGAACGCGTTCTCATCAAGGAAATACTGGAGGAACTGAAATGAAAGAATATGACATTATTATAGTAGGTGCTGGTGCAAGCGGCGTATTCATGAGCTACGAACTGGCAAAGCTGAATACCAGCGCGCGTGTGCTTGTGCTCGATAAAGGCAGCGATCTGGACGGCAGAGTCTGCCCGATCAAGGCAGGCAAGACTAAGACCTGCGTCAAGTGCAATCCGTGCCATATCATGAATGGATACGGCGGTGCCGGAACACTGTCCGACGGAAAATACAACATCACAACTCAGTTTGGCGGCGACCTGCACAACTATGTAGGTTTGGACAAGGCCATGGAACTGATGGAGTACGTGGACGAAGTGCTTTGCAGCATGGGCGGCGCTGATGCGAAGCTGTATTCAACGGGCAATTCCGAACTGAAGACAGAGTGCCTTAAACACGACCTGCACCTTTTAGAGGCGAAGGTCAGACATCTGGGAACGGACAGAAACGTCAGAATCCTGGGCAAAATGTTCGACTACTGCAAAGACAAGATCGACATGGAGTTCCACACAGTAATTGAGGATGTGGAACGTCAGGAAGACGGCACCTTCATCGTGAAGACGGACAAAGGCGAAGTATTCTCCTGTAAGGATCTGGTGCTGGCAACGGGTCGTTCCGGTTCCAAGTGGATCTCACAGATCTGCGACAAGATGGGCGTCGAGCAGAAGAAGAACCGCGTGGACATCGGCGTCAGGGTAGAGCTTCCGGCGGAAGTATTCAAGCATATCACAGATGATGTTTATGAAAGCAAGATCATCTATCAGACAGATAAATACAATGATCTGGTCAGAACGTTTTGCATGAACCCGTACGGCGAGGTCGTATCAGAGAACACGAACGGTATCGTCACAGTGAACGGACACAGCTACGACGATCCGTCCCTGCATACACAGAACACCAACTTCGCACTGCTCGTATCGAATCACTTCACGGAACCGTTCGACGACAGCAATGAGTACGGTGAGTCCATCGCCAAGCTGTCCAATATGCTGGGTGGCGGTGTTCTGCTCCAGAGATTCGGAGACCTGGTGAAGGGACGCCGTTCCAGCGAACGCAGAATGCGCAAGTGTTTCACGCAGCCGACGCTGCAGGCGACTCCTGGTGACTTGTCTCTGGTTATTCCGAAGAGACAGCTGGACGATATCATCGAGATGATTTATGCCCTCGATAAAATTGCGCCGGGAACAGCCAATGAAGATACACTGCTCTATGGTGTGGAAGTCAAGTTCTACAATTCTGTCGTCAAAGTTGATGGAAATCTGGAAACGGCAGTGCCGCACATGTATGCGCTGGGAGATGGTTCCGGCGTGACCCACTCACTGTCACAGGCTTCCGCCAGCGGAGTACACGTAGCGAGAATTCTGGCGGAGAAGTATTGAGAGAAAACAGAGTATAGAGTATTGAGAAGGAGATATCCATGAGCGAAACAGTAAAAACGGAAAACACTGCAGCTGCACCTGCCAAACCTGATCCAAACGCATGGAAAGAGCAGTTGGTCGGAAAGAGCGATAAGGTTGTGAAAGCCGTTACAAATCATCACAACAAATACAACTGCGCACAGTCGGTGGCGTGCGCTTTTGCAGAAGACCTGGGAATGGATGAACAGACCGTGTTCAGAATGATGGAAGGGTTCGGTTTTGGCATGGGCTCGATGCATGAGTGCGGGGCCGTTTCTGCAATGGCAGCAGTGGCAGGACTGAAGGAGTCAGACGGCAACCTGCAGTCGCCTGCTTCCAAAAAGGCAAGCTACAAAGCCTCCAAGGCGATGCTGAAGGCCTTTGAAGAAAAGAACGGTTCTACAATCTGCAGTGTGATCAAAGGTGTTGAAACGAAAAAAGTTCTCCGCAGCTGCGACGGCTGCGTGGAGGACGCAACGGAAATCATTGAACGGTATTTAAGAGGGGAACTTTAAGAAATAATACGTAGTAAAGCAAAGTAAAGGAAAGCGAAAAGGAGAACTGTAATGTCTGGCGAGAGTGAAAAGAGGAGGAAGGCAATTGCCTGGGCTGAAGAAATTGTATCCTATGTGGATAATGACCCGCGTCCTATTGTCAAGTGCAAGGAATCCAGACCAATTACCGACATCAAGGATCTGCTGGTTTCAAGTACAAAACTGTATGGGGACAACGTTGCATATTTGCAGAAGTGGGACAGAAAAGGAGAATATGAGCCAATTACCTACAAGGAAGTCCTCGCCGATGTAAATGGCATCGGAACGTGGATGATGGATAAGGGCCTGACCGGAAAGAGAGTTGCGGTCATCGGACCGAACTGCTACCAGTGGTGCAGCACGTATCTGGCTGTTACCGGAGGCATCGGGTGTATCGTTCCGTTGGATAAACAATTAAATGCTGACGAGTTAAAAAACCAGATCCAAAGATCTGAAGTGTCTGCGGTCGTATTTGATGATGCTCATCAGGAAGCATTCCAAAAGATCAAAGCAGATGGCGATACAAACCTTGAGCTGCTTGTGGCTTTCGATGCTGACGAGGAGAAGGACGGCATCTATGCCTGGAAGCAGATCAAAGAAGAAGGCAAGAAACTGATCGAAGCCGGCAATTCCGATTATGTGAATGCAGAAGTGGATAATGAAGTTATGAGCATCCTGATATTCACATCCGGCACAATGGGCAAACCAAAAGGCGTCATGCTCAGCCAGAAAAACGTGTGCGCCGAGCTGATGATCGCACCGACAACCTTTGAACTCAGACAGGATGACATCTATCTGTCCTTCCTGCCTTTGCACCATACTTACGAGTGTACTTGCTGCTTCCTGATGGCGCTGTACAAAGGCTCAGCCGTTGCATTCTGCCAGGGACTTACATACATCACGAAGAATCTGAAGGAAGTCAGACCGACCATGATGCTGGCAGTGCCGGCACTCTATGAGAAGATGTACCAGAGAATATGGAAGAGTGCGCGTCAGCAGGGAAAAGATGCAACACTTCGGAAGGTCATCAAGATCAACCGTTTCACAAAGAAGTTCCATATCGACCTGGGAGATAAATTCTTTAAGGATATCCGCGATGTGTTCGGCGGCAGAATGAAAACACTCATCTGCGGCGGCGCCAAAATCGATCCGCAGATTCTGGACGGACTTCAGGATTTCGGGTTCAATGCCCTTCAGGGTTATGGCCTGACAGAGGCGGCCCCTATGGGTGCGTTCAATCCGCAGGATGCGCCAAACTCCAGGTCCATCGGTGTGCCGTTCCCGGGACAGGATATCAAGACGATCGATGTCAACGAGGAGGGCATCGGAGAAATCTGCATCAAAGGCCCGAACATTATGCTTGGATACTTTGATGATCCGGAAGAGACAGCGAAGGTCCTCGATGAGGAAGGCTGGTTCCATACGGGCGATCTGGGCTATGTCGATACAGATGGTTATGCATATCTGACAGGCCGCGCCAAGAACGTTATCGTGACAAGAAAAGGCAAGAACATCTATCCGGAGGAGATTGAATACCTGATCAATCTGATTCCTTTTGTGGAGGAGTCATATGTGTTTGGCGCTGCGGAAGATGAGGGTGATGACACCTTGCTTGTGGCTTCTGTCAAAGTCGATGATGGGGAAATGGCAGAGCTTCTTGGACCGGATTATACCGATGATGACGTCAAGCGGGAAATCTGGAAAGAAATCGACAAGATCAATGCAGAAGCTCCTATGCACAGAAAAATCAGGAGAGTCATTCACCGGAAAACCGATTTCATACACAACACCTCTTCCAAGCTCATGAGAATGGTCGAGGAAAACAAACTGGAAGAGTAACAAAAACAACAAAAAGGCGCCCGTCAGGGCGCCATTTTAATTAGCGATCGTTCCGCAATTTATTTCGCAATCCGTTTAGCAGTAAACCTTCTCAATGTTCGCTGAGTTGGTGAGATAGACCATAGTCGAGTACTTCAGATCGAATTCGATGATGTCGCCGACTTTCAGATCGCCGCCGTTATCTACCAAGTCCTGGATGTCCAGAATGGTGTGGTCGGAAGATGCTCCCAGAATTTCGACACCTTCCATGCGCGGCAGGAGATCATCCGGATCACCGTAGTCGCACTTACCCAGGGCGATCAGAGCACGGCGTCTGATACCGCGGTCCACATATTCTATCTGGTGACCGAAAGCGTCGAAGCCGCGTTCGCCGACCGGATGGGACGGCTTGTCTTTGACTTCGATCACTTCTGCCTGCAGTGTGAAGATGTCCTGATACATCTTGCTCAGGTCGTATCCATAGAGGACCGGCAGGTCGTATGCCAGCAGGATCGCCTCACCGATGCGCAGCATGCTGACGCGCTCCGGCAGGTTGCCGTCGAGGACTCTCATGAAGGAACTGGTCGCTCCGCCGGAAATGATTTCGAGAGGATGGCCGATTTTAGCTTCGATTTTTTCAGCGATTTCGATGAGTTCGCCGATCTTTTCCGGTGTGGCTACGATGGAACCATAGCAGCCAACATTGAAACCGACGCCTGCCAGATGCAGGTTCTTCAGGTCATTTTCTACGGTGAGTGCTGCTTCAGCCATTTCATCTTTATCCCACCAGCCTTCACGCAGATCGCCGCAGTCAGCCATGAGGATGACGTTGTGGATTTTGCCTTGCTCGCCGGCGCACTTGTTCAGCGCTTCCAGAACGACCATCTCGCTGTTCAGACTGTAATCGCAGTAGGTTACGATGTCTTCTGCTTCGCTGAGCATCGGGATTCTGACCATGAGCAGCGGAGTCTTGAATCCTTCTTCTTTCAGCGCAGCCAGCTGTTCCAGCCTTGAGGAAGCGATGAATTTCACACCAGCCTTCTCGTATTCACGTGCGCATGGGACAAGGCCCGTGCAGCCTTTGATGACCCCTGCGATTTCAACGCCGTCGCGTGCACAGAGATCCTTCACGTATTCTATGTTATGTCTGAGTTTGCCCAGATCTACTACCAGCTTCGGGTAGCCGTGTTTGATGTATGACATTTCTATGTTCCTCCTGTTGAAGTATATCTTCAGCTTCGGCAAAGCTTCGCCTGCATCATCAGTATATCATAGATTTCGATATGCAAAGGCAGGAAAATGCGGTAAACTGAAGAGACCCTAACAGATTCAAACAGGAGGAAAACCATGAAGACGGTACGCATCGCCCTCATCGGGTATGGAAATGTTGGAAAAGCATTCGCTGCGATGCTTTTGCGAAAAGAGGATTACATCCGTGAAGCCTTTGATGCAAAGGCGATCATCACCGGGATCTGCACAAAGAGCCGCGGCGTTTGTCTGTGCCCCGATGGAATCGATACAGAGACACTCACGGACGACATGTTCAACAAAGAGCTTGATGATTTTGCATTAATAGATTCGGGCGAGTATGATGTCATGATCGAATTGACGCCGATCAACATCATGACGGGACAGCCTGCGACGGACCATATTCGGCGCGCGCTGCAACGGGGGAAGCACGTCATTACAGCCAACAAAGGACCGATCGCATGGTATTACCGTGAGCTGCGTGATCTGGCGAAGAAACAGGGCGTTGGGTTTTGTCATGAAGCGACGGTCATGGACGGAACGCCGGTGTACAACCTGACGAAGGAAACGCTCAAAGGCTGCCGGATCACAGAAGTCAGCGGCATCTTCAACGCGACGACGAATTTCATCCTGACGGAGATGGAAAAGGGCGTCAGCTTCGAGGACGCTGTGGAAGAAGGACGGCGGCAGGGTTTTGTAGAAGCGGACGCAAGCATGGACATCGACGGATGGGATGCGTCGGCCAAGCTGACGGCACTGATGAATGTGCTGATGGATGTGGAGATCACTCCGTTGGACATCGACAGAACCGGCATCGGCGGGATCACCAAAGACGATATCGATGCAGCGAAAGCCCAGGGCAAACGGATCAAACTGCTCTGCCGCGGAAGGGTGGAAGACGGCAAACCGGTTGGAACCGTTAAGCCGACATGGGTGGACGAGCACACGCTGCCGGCAATCATGGATGCGACCTCTTCCTATGTGACGATCGACACAGATCTCATGGGAGCCACCACAGTCATCGAAGAACCATTCGAACCGGAGATCGATCACACCGCCTATGGTGTGCTGAGTGATCTCTTCCGGATCCTGACAGATTACGAAAACGGATTCTGATGGATTACTACATATTATCTTGGATGACGTTCGTTGACACACCTACATATTTCATGTAGAATGAAAGCACTCGCAGGACGAGTGCTTTTTTTGGTGTACTTTTGACGCCGGGACACATGGCAGAACACACATCGGAAAAGCAGTTCGAACGGGGTAAATAAAGCGTTCTTTATGCGCGAAAAAGGAGTAAAAAATGGAAGAATTCATGAACGAAGAATTACTGCTAACGAAAGAAGGTTACGACAAAATCGTTGCCGAACACGACGAACTGGTTTCAGTCAAACGTGCGGAAGTTGCAGCAAGAATCAAGGAAGCGATCTCATACGGAGATATTTCCGAAAATGCTGAATACGATTCAGCGAAGAACGAGCAGGCGGAACTGGAAGAGCGCATCCACCAGCTGGAAGAGATGCTCAGAAAAGCCAAGATCGTTCAGGAAGAAGATGTGAAAGGCGACAAGGTCAACATCGGCCTTAAAGTTACAGTCAAAGATATAGATACAGGAGACAAAGAGGTATTCTCTATAGTTGGCGCCACTGAATCCGATCCATTCAACGGCAAAATCTCTACAGAATCCTCTGTTGGTAAAGCGCTCATTGGAAAGAAAAAAGGCGAAACAGTTGCAATCGAGGTTCCGGACGGAATCATCAACTACAAGATCATGAAGATCGAGAAATAAGCAAAAGCAATGCAACCAGAGGGTGCAAAAGCAACAAGCACCGGATGGAAAGCAAGATGGAAAGGACAATACAATGAGCGAAGAAAGAACAGAATTCGAAATCACTGAACAGGAAAGAAACGAACAGTCACAGATCAGAAGAGATAAGCTGGCTGAGCTGCAGGCTGCAGGCCGCAATCCGTTCCTTCAGGAGACATGGGAACAGACAGCTTATTCACAGGATATCAAGGATAACTTCGAAGAGTATGACGGCAAGGAAGTATCCATCGCCGGCAGAATGATGGCGAAGCGTGTCATGGGTAAAGCATCCTTCATCGATATCCAGGACTACAAAGGCAGAATCCAGTGCCACGTCAAGAGAGACGTTCTCGGCACAGATGAATACAAGTGGTTCAAGGCATCAGATATCGGCGACATCTTCGGTATCGTCGGCAATGTGTTCATGACGAACAGAGGAGAGATCACTGTAGAAGTAACCAAGATGGTTCTGCTCTCCAAGTCCCTGCAGGTGCTCCCTGACAAGTGGAGCGGACTGAAGGACATGGACATCAGATACAGACAGCGTTACGTCGACCTGATCGTCAATCCTGAAGTAAAGGAAAGCTTTATCAAGAGAGCTGCGATCATCAAGGAGATCAAGAGAACCATGGAAGAAGACTTCGGATACCTCGAAGTCGACACACCGATCCTGACAACCATTGCAGGCGGTGCAAACGCAAGACCGTTCAACACATTCCACAATACGCTGCATCTGCCGATGAAACTGAGAATCGCCAACGAGCTCTACCTCAAGAGACTGGTTGTCGGCGGTCTGGACAGAGTCTATGAGATGGGCAAGATGTTCAGAAACGAAGGAATGGACAAGAACCACAATCCTGAGTTCACTTCAATGGAAGCATATTATGCATACGGCAACATGGAGACAACCATGCGCGTTACGGAAGCAGTCATCTCCAATGCCGCAAAGGCAGCAACCGGCAGCATGATCATCAACTACCAGGGCAAGGAGTTCGATCTGACACCGCCTTGGAAGACAGTGGACATGACAGATGCGGTAGCTGAGATCACCGGCGTGAACTTCCACGAGATCGACAATGATGAGGACGCACGTGCTGCAGCCATCGGTTACGGCATGGATGCAGAAGATGTCGAAGGACTGTCCAGAGGCAAGCTCATCGCGGAGATGTTTGAAGAATACTGCGAAGACTATCCGGGATTCCTCGATGGACCGATCTTCGTCGTCGGACATCCTGTAGAGATTTCACCTCTCGCGAAGAGAGACCCGAAGGACCCAAGAATCACGAGAAGATTTGAAGCATACATCAATGGCTGGGAAGTTGCGAATGCATTCTCCGAGCTCAACGACCCGATCGACCAGTACGAGAGATTCGTGGAACAGCAGCATGAACTGGACTGCGGTATCGACGATGAGGCACATCCGATGGATATGGACTTCGTAAACGCACTGGAAGTTGGACTTCCTCCAACAGGCGGACTGGGCATCGGTATCGACAGAGTCATCATGCTCGTAACAGATGCACCGACCATCAGAGATGTCATCCTCTTCCCGACCATGAAGCCGCTTGACGAGCCGGGTAAGGCAAAGGCATCCGCGCCGGCTCCGGAGATCGCAGATACCGTTCCGGCAGAACCGGTTGAGATCGATTTCTCCAAGGTCGTTATCGAGCCGCTCTTCGAGGAAGAAGTAGACTTCGAAACATTCAGCAAGTCAGATTTCCGCGTTGTTAAGATCAAGGAATGCTCAGCAGTTCCAAAGAGCAAGAAGCTGCTCCAGTTCGTCGTTGACGACGGAACAGGGGAAGATCGCATCATCCTTTCCGGCATTCATGAATGGTATGAACCGGAAGAGCTGGTAGGAAAGACAGTCCTCGCGATCACAAATCTGCCAACACGCAAGATGATGGGAATCGACTCCTGCGGTATGTTGCTGTCAGCAATCCACGAAGAAGAAGGGAAGGAAATGCTGAACTTCATTATTCTGGACGACAAGATTCCGGCAGGAGCCAAGATCTACTAATCCCCGCCTGAGATTTCTGGCTGAGCACCAGAACGGCAATACAAATAGTTTTTTTCAAGACACGGTTCGCGTTTGCGCAGACCGTGTCTTTTGCTTTTGCATGGCAGACAGAGATTTTTCAGGGTTTGTATCTCAGGATGATTCTACCAATGTGTCCAAATGTCAAACAAACCGTTTGTTGATGGCGTTTGTTTGACAAATCACTTTTGGGAAGATTCTATGGATCAAGGGATTATTGTGAAGTCCCGACAAATCCCGGTTTGCTGACAGATCAGGCTTCAGCAGGTGATAGCGCTGATTCGGGAGTTTGCCGGCGAAGCATTTGCAGATTGACACATATAGAAAACAGGCGTACAATGAACTCGTGAATACATATTCACGAGTTCATTTTTGAATCTAGTAAGACATTAATACCATTGTGTTCCGGAATCCATTTGAAGAGGAATCAGGCACGCAACTTTTAAGGAGGAAATGACATATGGCATATGATGGTTTTGCAATCGATGAATATCTGGATGCGGAAGCGATTTGTGCGCAGTTGGATGTGCTGAAGGACGGACCGATTTACGGAGTGAAGCCGGAGGCGCTGAAGGAGTATGAAGAAGAGTACTTCGAAAAGAAGTGCCAGGGTTCGAAAACACGTATCGCGGAAGCCAAGCAGATCATACCGGGCGGCGTACAACACAACCTGGCGTTCAACTACCCATTCCCGATGGTCATGACAAAAGCGGAAGGCGCGAAGCTCTACGACATTGACGGCAATGAGTATTACGACTTGCTGCAGGCTGGCGGCCCGACCGTATTAGGATCGAACCCGCCGAGCGTCAGGGAGAAGGTCATCGAACTGCTGAACACATGCGGACCGTCGACAGGACTGTTCCATGAATATGAATACAAACTGGCGAAGCTGATTGCGGATCTGGTTCCGTCTGTTGAGATGTTCAGGATGCTGGGATCCGGAACAGAAGCTGCCATGTGCGCAGCGAGAGTTGCCAGACTAAAGACGAAGAAAAAGAACATCCTCAAGATGGGCGGCGCCTATCACGGATGGTCAGACCAGCTGGCTTACGGCATCAGAATTCCGGGAACGAAGGGCATTCAGTCCAGAGGAATTCCAAGCTATATATTCAGCCATACAGATGAGTTCTTCCCGGGAGACCTGGATGATCTTGAGAAGAAACTGAAGAAGCATAAACTGGACGGCGGAACCGCTGCCGTTTATCTGGAGCCGGTAGGACCGGAAAGCGGAACAAGACCGATCACAAAGGAATTCGTCAGAGGCGTCGAGGAACTGGCACATGCATACGGCGCACTCCTGATCGTCGATGAAGTTGTCACCGGATTCAGGATAGGAACCGGCGGAGCGCAGGAGTACTTCGGTGTCGATCCTGATCTGACCATATTCGGCAAGGTCATCGCTGGAGGATACCCGGGAGCGGGCGGCATCGGCGGACACCTGGACTGCATGCAGTATCTGGGCGCGGGCATCGATTCCTCAGGAAAGAAAGTCAAGAAAGCACTCTGCGGCGGCACCATGGCGGCGACACCGATTTCATGCTGCGCAGGGTACCATACGATAAAGGAAATTGCCGAGACAAATGCCTGTGAGAAGGCCGGCCGCATGGCCGACAGGCTCATCGCGGGACTGAAGGAGTCCGCAGCAAAGCACAATCTACCATTCGTGATCTTCAACCAGGGATCTATCTGCCATGTTGATACTGTCGGAACCATGCATTACGCAATCGACTGGAGCAAACCTTGGCAGCTTCCGAAGATCCTCAAGGAAACCGGCAGACGCCAGAAGGAGATGGAACACATGGGAGCCGCTTATATGGCGGAAGGTATTGTGACGCTCGCAGGCTCAAGATTATATACAAGCGCGGCTTATGATGAAGAGATGATCGACGATCTTATCAGAAGATTCGACCGCGTATTTGCCAAGTGCGGCAGACTGGAGGGGTAATCATGATATATCAGAAGGCGCAGGCAGAGCAGATTCTGCTGAAAGCCTGCAGGGAACTTATGGATAGCGGGCTGATTGCGAGAACCTGGGGAAACATCAGCATCCGCCTGTCCAGGGATCTGTTTCTCATCACACCAAGCGGCAGAGCATACGAGACACTGACAGCAGATGATTTGGTCACGGTGAAGATCAACGATCTTTCCTACGAAGGCGATGTGAAACCGTCCAGTGAGAAGGAGATCCATGCGTCCGTCTACAAACTCAGGAAGGATGCGGATTTCGTCGTACACACGCATCAGCCGAATGCTTCAGCTTTGAGCGTACTTGGTGAAGATTTCTCACTGACGGAGACAAACGGAAACCTCAGGGCAGAGAGGATTGTAACTGCGGAAGAGCGTCAGATTCTCGGAACAATCATTCCGACAGCCAAGTACGGTATCTCTTCAACGAAACCGCTTGCGGCCAATGTAAGAAGGGCGATCAGAAGAAATCCGGAAGCAAATACATTCCTCATGAAAAACCACGGCGCGCTTTGCATTGGATCAGATTATGAAGAAGCATTCAAGGCAGCGTATACGTTGGAGAAAGTATGCGGAAGAATCTTCGAAATCCGTTGCGGATGCAAAATGCCGACAGAATCGGGTGAGAACATAGAGGGTGATATCGACAAAGGATACATGATGCATGTCAGGACTCCGTACATTATGCTCATGAGCAGACGCGGCAAGGCGGTAAAAGCTTATCTGGACGATCAGGCCCAGATCGGCGGACGCAGCACAAAGTGCATCGAACCGGGTGACCGGGCGGCGCTGAGAGGTCTGGCAGAAGAGGGCGGCGCAGTTATGCTCAAAAATGATGGCGCGCTCATCATAGCAGAGGCAAAGGATGAAGCGGAAGCAGCTGCAATCGTATTGGAGAAAAACTGTCAGGCAGCGATGATTGCACTCAAGAAAGGCATCAAGCCGGTAGATAATGCCAGTGCTGATCTGGAACACTTATTCTATGTGAACAAATACTCGAAACGAAAGGACGAGGGGGATGCTGAAGAAACTGACTGAAGACCAGCAGGCCGCCATCATTGAAAAAGCCACATGCGAGTTCGCAGAAAAAGGGTACAAGGGCGCAGGCCTCAGTGGCATCGCAAAGAGCGCAGGCGTCAGCGTCGGGGTCATCTATAAATATTACAAGGACAAGGAAGAACTCTTCCAGGCCTGTGTAAGCAAAAGCATCGCATACCTTGATGAAGTGCTGAGCAACGCCGGACAGGAAGGCGGCGACCTGCCGGAGATGATCCGGTCTCTTATCAGTCAAACGCAGGTCGCATGCAGGGAGCATCCAGAGTACTTCCGGATGTATCATCAGATTACTACAGAAGACGATTCGGAGCATGCAAAGCACATGGCGGCGATCATTGAAGCGCCTTCTGCAAAGGCGTACAAGGCGGTCCTGAAGAAAGCTCATGAAGAAGGACGAATCGACGGAGCATTGGATTCAAGCGCGGGAGCATTATTCTTCGACAATCTGATGATGATGCTTCACTACTCATACAGCTGCCCGTATTATGCAGAGCGAATGAACATATACTGCGGCAAGAAACTGGCAGGAAATAAAAAGAGAATGGAAGACCAGATGGTGCGTTTCATTTTGAACGGACTGGGGTATCAGGAATAACTGATTTGAATGAGAAGGAGTGAGACAAGTGCTTTTACTCGCATATGATATAGGAACAACCGGCGTCAAGACGTGTCTGTTCGATGTTGGTGAACAGATCAAGATGTTAGGCAGCGCCTCCTGCGGGTATGATCTGTACATCATGCCGGATGGCGGTGCCGAGCAGCATGCTGATGAATGGTGGGAAGCCATGTGCGCCAGCACCAAACAGGTCATGGTTGAGAACAGCGTCAGTCCTTCACAGATAGAAGGCATATCCTTCTGCTCGCAGATGCAGGGTCTTGTTCTGGTGGACAGAGAGGGAGAGCCTGTCAGACATCCTATGAGCTATATGGATCAGCGCGCCACGAAAGAGATCGACGAAGGTCTGCACAAAGGTTTCAAGGTCGCCGGGATGAATGCCAGAAAGCTTCTCAAATCCCTGCGTACCAACGGCGCTGTGTCGGGAAGCGTGAAGGATCCGATGTGGAAATACCTGTGGGTGAAGAACAACGAACCGGATGCTTTTGCACGGGCGTACAAATGGCTCGATGTCAAAGAGTATCTGATCTGCCGCTGCACCGGCGAGATGATCATGACGGAGGACAGCGTTTTTTCGACGATGCTCTGTGATACAAGAGGCGGAAGAAGAGATTGGAGCGAAGAGCTTTGCAGAATGTTCGGCGTTGACACGAACCATCTGGCGAAGATCATCAGGACGACAGATCAGGCGGGAACACTTCGCTTGAAGCAAGCGGAAGAGCTCGGTCTGGTGGAAGGGATACCCGTCTACGGCGGCGGTGGAGATGCATCACTGATCGGAATCGGAGCCGGATGCGTCAAGCCTGGCGACACTCATATCTACTGCGGCACATCAGGCTGGGTTGCCACCATCACAGAAAAGCAGACCGTCGATACAGGAAGTATGATGGCAGCCATCGTCGGTGCGCAGCCGGGACTTTATAATTACTTCGCAGAAATGGAGACTGCCGGCAAAAGCCTGGAATGGGTCAAAGACCATCTGGCCCTCGATGAGATCGGCATCTACATGGAAAAAAAGGATATCACCGGGAACAAGGAACATATATATACAAGCCTTTACGACTACATGTCTGAGGTGGTGGCGTTGAGCGAACCGGGGGCAGGCGGCGTGATTTTCACACCATGGCTCCACGGGAATCGCTGTCCTTTTGAAGACGCCAAGGCTTCAGGGATGTTCTTCAACATCTCACTGGAGACAGGCAAGACGGAGATGATCCGCGCAGTCGTAGAAGGAGTCTGTTATCATTTGCGCTGGATGCTTGAGTGTCAGGAGAAGAAAGTGAAAACTGCAGAAACGATACGCTTCTGCGGCGGAGGGGCATTGTCTGCTGTTATATCGCAGATCCTGGCAGATATTCTGGGCAGACCGGTCGAGGTGCCGGCGCAGCCTCAGAATGTCGGTTCCGTTGGAGCGGCACTGACCGCGGCGGCAGGGGCAGGAGTGATCAGCGGCATCGATGAAGCAGCGCGCCTGATCAAGCCGGCGGCGGTATATTATCCGGGCAGCTGCGGAGCCGGGGGCAAGGCAGCATACGAACGGAATTATCAGGTGTTTAAAAAACTGTACAGCAGCAACAAAAGGCTGTTCGAACAGATGAATCAATAAAAACTGTTAGTGATAAACAAACAGGAGGTTTTCTTGCTATGAAGAAAGAAAATGTTTCACCCTATAGATGGGTCATTCTCATCGCGGCGATTCCAATCATCGTTTCCACGGAAATGGTGTGGCTGACCTTTTCACCGATTGCCAGTGTCATTGCTGAGCATTACGGTGTCAGCGGGTTCGCCGTCGACATGCTGGCCACAAGCTACATGATCATGTTCATCATCTTCTGCTTCCCGGCGGCTTATGTCATCGACCGGTTCGGGTTTCGCAGGTCTCTTGTCATCGGCGCACTTTTGACGGGCATCTTCGCCCTCACGCGTGCTGTCTTTGCGGGTAGCTTCGCAGCCGTCGCCGTGTCGCAATTCATCATCGCCATCGGCCAGCCGTTCCTGCTGAACATTACAACAAAAGCAGCGGCCAACTGGTTCCCGTTCGAGGAGCGTGCAACAGCTGACGGACTTCTGACCATGGCTCAGTATGCAGGATTTGCGATACCGATGGTGCTTTCACCGATTCTGGTAGAGTCTATGAGCGTGCAGAAAATGCTTTTTATCTACGCTGTCATTGCGGTCGTTTCAATGCTTGCAGTTCTGATTTTCATCAGAGAAAAGCCGGCCGTTCCGCCTCCTGGTCCAGCCTATGAGCGTGATGATTTCAGCCGCAAAGCCATCACAAGTCTGCTCAAGAACCACGGGTATGTACTGTGCCTGATCTGCGCATTCATATCCATCGGTATATTCAATACGATACTGACTCTGATCGAAACGATCCTGAAGGGACGCGGCATTACACCGGCGGAAGCAGGTATTATCGGGGCAGCCTTCGTCGTTGCCGGCGTTGTGGGCGCCATCGTCCTTCCGATTATCTCGGATAAGGTGGGTGTAAGAATTCGCTTCCTGCTTGTGGCTGTCGCATTGCTGGTGCCTTTGTATCTGGGGCTGACTTTCGTGAAGAGCTTCATCATCCTCGTCGTGATTGCAGCGGTTGCAGGATTTTCAATTATGGGTGTTGCGCCGATTTTATTCCAGCACAGCTCGGAGGTTGCGTATCCGGCGCAGGAGGGAACCTCGCTGGGAATGATTCTGCTCATGGGGCAGATCTCCGGCGCCCTGTTCGTACTTCTGTTTGAAGCAATCAGCGGTTCAACCGGCTCTGTCACCGCACCGATGATCGGTATTGTCATCCTGACAGCGATCGAGATTCCGATCGTCATGAAGATGCAGGAGTCAAAACTCATGGGACAGAAACAGCAATCATAGCTTTTGCTCAGAATCGTGTTGCCAGTAATACACAGACAGTAAGTAAGATAGAGACAGAGATTCCCCGGAACACGGTTCCGGGGATTTTTTTGTGCCATTTTTATGGACAGATACTTCTCACAGAAGCGCAAGTGTGCTATAATCCAAGTGGTTAGTTAGTATTAACTAACCACAATACGGAAAATACAGTTCCGGCTGACAGGATGAAAGGATGCGAGAAATGGATCTGGAACTCAAGAATATCAGGAAGTCATATGGCGAAGGTGACAGTAAGCAGGAAGTACTCAGAGGAATCTCTTTTGAACTGAAGGCAGGGGATATCTGCGTGCTTCTGGGACCCTCCGGTTCCGGCAAGTCGACGCTGCTCAACATCATCGGCGGCATCGATACGGCAGACAGCGGAAGCGTCACCATCGGCGACCATACAATTGAAAGGATGACAGATAAGGATCTTTCCCTGTACAGACGGGATCATCTGGGATTCGTCTTCCAGTCTTACAATCTCATTCCGAACCTGACAGTCAAAGAGAACATCGAAGTGGGCGCGTATCTGAGCGATGATCCGCTGCCCTTGGATGAGCTCATCAGAACACTGGGCCTGTGGGAGCACAAAGACAAAACGCCAAATCAGATTTCCGGCGGGCAGCAGCAGCGAACTGCCATCGGCAGAGCCATTGTCAAGAATCCGGACATACTCCTCTGCGACGAGCCGACAGGTGCTTTGGATTACAATACGTCCAAAGAAATACTCCACCTGATTGAGACCGTCAATCACAAATACGGGAGCACTGTAATTCTGGTAACGCACAACGATGCCCTCAAGCAGATGGCCGATAGAGTCATCGTGCTCCATGACGGGCAGATCAGAGAGAATTATGTGAACGACACAAAGACTCCGGCAGCTGAGCTGGAATGGTAGGACGAGTAGAATGAAAACGATCAGAAAGAAAAATCCACTGATGAAACGAATCCCCAGAGAACTGAAAAAAGATCTGGGGAAGTATATTGTACTGTTTCTTTTTCTCGCTCTGACCATAGGATTCGTCTCTGGTTTTCTGGTGGCAGATGAAAGCATGATCAAAACCTATAACGACAGCTTCTCCAAATACAACATTGAGAATGGACACTTCATCACCTCTCTCAAACTCACGGACAAAGCCATCGAAAACATTGAAGACGAAGATGTGGAACTCTGCGAAATGTTTTACAAGGACAAGCAGACAGATAACGGCAGGACGATCCGCATATACAAAATCCGTGAGAAGATGAATCTGCCGGATGTAATGGAAGGACGTCTGCCGGAGAAAGAAGGCGAAATCGTCGTCGACAGGCTGTTCGCGGAGAACAACACCCTGGATGTGGGCGACCCGATGATTGTCGAGGGAAAGCGCTTCAAAGTTGTCGGCACGGTAGCCTTATCCGACTACAGCGCTTTGTTCAAAAACAATTCGGATATGATGTTCGACGCGACGAATTTCAGCGTTGCACTCGTGACGCAGCAGCAGTTCAAGGATTTCAGCAACGCAGGTCTGAAGTACTGCTACGCCTGGAGATACAACAATCAGGAGATGACTGAAAGTGAGCAGCAGAACAAGGCGGAAGATCTGATGAATGTTGTCTATGAGAATGCACTGCTGGGAGCTGACATCTCGTACGGTGCGGTCATCTGGAACAATCTCATGGCAGGGTTTCCGGGTGCTGACTATGAAGAACTGGACATCACGTCTGGAGAGAAACCACTGCAGGATTTCGTCTCCCGTCAGGACAATCAGGCGATACAGTTCACCGGAGAAGATATGGGAAGCGACAGAGTCATGTTCCAGTGGCTTTTGTATATCATCGTCGTGGTTCTTGCCTTTGCATTTGCCATTACCACCAGAAACACCATCGAGCAGGAAGCAAAGACGATCGGAACCCTGCGGGCGTCGGGTTTCACCAGAAGGGAATTGCTGATCCATTACATCACTCTTCCGGTGGTCATCACATTGGCAGCGGCGCTGGCGGGGAACATCCTTGGCTACACCGTATTCAAAATGCCAATGGCAAATATGTATTATCACTCGTATTCCCTGCCGACCTACACAACAATCTGGAGCGCGGATGCCTTCTTCAAAACGACCCTCGTTCCATGTTTGCTGGTCTTTGGGGTGGAACTCCTCGTCGTCGGAAGATCACTGTCCCTTTCACCGCTTCAGTTCCTGCGGCGGGATCTCAAGCGGCATAAACAGAGCAAGGCGATCAAGCTGCCGGACATCAGCTTCAAAAAACGTTTCCTGATCCGCGTTCTCATTCAGAACCGGTCGACCTATGTGCTGCTGTTCGCGGGCATATTCTTCGCCAGTTTCATCTTCCTGTTCGGCTCGCTGTTCTCACCGCTTCTGCAGAACTTCAAAACCAACGTACAGGAGTCAAAAATCTGTGATTACCAATACATCCTGAAAAATCAGGTGGAAACAGATGACCTGGATGCGGAGAAATACGCGGCCTACACACTGGAGAATGAGAAAGGAGAGAAGATCACCGTATATGGAATCCAGGAAGATTCCAAGTATGTGGATATGACAGAGATTAAAGGCGCGACAGGAAACGGTGTCATTCTCTCCGATGGATATATGGACAAGTATGGGCTGGAAGAGGGCGATGAGATCACGTTGAAAGAGGAATTCAACAGTGACCGGTACGCCTTTAAGGTCAAAGGAGAATACTATTATCCAGCGACGCTCTGCGTCTTTATGACCCTCGACCGGTTCAATGAAACCTTTGATATGGAACCGGACTACTTCAGCGGTTACTTCAGCGACAAGATGCTGGAGGACATTGACGAATCGGACATCGCGACAATCATCACAGAAAAAGATCTGACGGTCATGGCAAATCAACTGGAAGACTCCATGGGAAAAGTGTTCTTCATGTTCCTCATTTTCTCCATTATCATCTTCCTGCTGATGATTTATCTGCTGGCTCGGCTGATCACAGAGCGCAACACCTACGCCATTTCCATGTTGAAGATCCTCGGCTACACGAACCGGGAAGCAGGTCATCTCTACAACAACGCGACACTGGTGATGACCGTGCTCTCATTTATCCTATCTGGCGTGCTGGGAATAGCCGGCATCAAGGTCATCTATTACATCATGATGAAATCCTTTGCAGGATGGCTTACCTTCTATGTGGCACCGTGGGGCGTGCCACTTCTGGTCGTAACAGGCGTGTTCTGCTACTTCCTCGTCAACTTTGTTTTGATGCGTAGAATCCGGAAGATACCGATGGCGGACGCGCTGAAGGACGTAGAATAAGAGCACATGCATTTTGATGATTGAGAGGTCCGGAAGGTGAAGGGCCTCTTTTTTATGCTTTCATTGCGCGAAGTGGTTGCCCGAAGTGCGGGTGTGGTGCTATTATGGATTGTGTAAATTTTGTATTAAGGTGTTAATAATTCAATTTATATAAATAGAAAGAAGGTGCAGACTATGAAAGTCGGAATCGTAGGTTATGGTAATCTGGGGAGAGGTGTTGAAGCGGCAGTTCAGCTCGCAGGCGACATGGAACTGACTGCTGTCTTCACAAGGAGAGATCCTGAAACAGTGAAGATCGCTTCAGATGCTCCTGTCGTGGCAATGGATAAACTGGATGAGATGGCGCAGGACATCGATGTCCTGATTCTCTGCGGCGGAAGCGCAACAGATCTTCCGGAGATGACGCCGCAGCTCGCAGCTAAGTGTAATGTGGTCGACAGCTTCGACACACATGCAAACATCCCGCAGCATCTGGCTGCAGTAGATGCCGCTGCAAAAGCAGCAGGAAACGTTGGAATCATTTCAGTCGGCTGGGACCCGGGCCTGTTCTCTGTTGCAAGACTCTACGCCAATGCAGCTCTGCCGACAGGCAATGACTACACATTCTGGGGAAGAGGTGTCAGCCAGGGGCACTCTGATGCCATCAGAAGAATCGACGGCGTTGCCGACGCCCGTCAGTACACAGTACCGGTACAGGCAGCTGTTGACCGCGTCAGAAATGGTGAGAATCCTGAGCTCACGACACGTGATAAACACACGAGAGAGTGCTTCGTCGTTGCAGAGGAAGGTGCAGATAAGGCTGCCATTGAGGAAGCCATCGTCACCATGCCGAATTACTTCGCAGACTATGATACGACAGTCACATTCATTACACAGGAAGAAATGGACAGAGACCACACTGGTCTGCCGCACGGAGGCAGCGTCCTCAGAAGCGGCGTAACAGGAGTCGATGGTGAGTATCTCGATACGATCGAATTCACACTGAACCTGGAATCCAATCCGTTCTTCACCGGAAGTGTGCTGGCAGCTGTGGCAAGAGCTGCATACAGACTGTCACAGGAAGGCGTCAGCGGAGGCAGAACCATCTTCGACATTCCGCCTTGCTACCTGGCAGAAGCACCGCGCGAAGAACTCATCGCCCACATGCTGTAACATTTGCTGAAGGGCGGTTTTCACAGATGCCTAAGGCTGATTCCGCAGAAGCTGAAACGATCACAGGCGAAACGAACATAGAGAATAGTAAAAACCCGGAGATGTCTGTGCCGTTAGGCGAGTTTCTCCGGGTTTCTATTATCTTGTGAGTGAGCCGTGGTACTTGTTTAGTTCCACTGGAAAGATGAAAGTCCGATGATGTACAGGACGAGGACGACGATAGGTACGACGTACTTAAAGAACGGCTTCATCCAAGGCTGGATCTTCAGGCCCTTTCCAGAGTTGGCTTCTGCGACCAGGTTGTCCCATCCCCATCCGAAACGATCGGAGCAGCAGAAGATTGCGAATATGAGAGCACCGATCGGCAGCAGGTTAGTGCTTACGATGAAGTCCCAGAAATCAAGCCATGCGCTTCCTTCTGCGAACGGCTGGAAGTGGAATACACTGTAGCCCAGAGCTGTCGTCAGGGAAATCAGGAAGATGCCGATACCGCAGACGATACTGCCTTTGTGTCTGTTCAGTCCGGTCATTTCACGGACGCATGCCAGGATATTCTCAAATACTGCCAGCTCTGTGGAGAGTGCAGCGAAGGTCATGAACAGGAAGAAGAGAGCTCCCCAGAACTGACCGCCTGCCATGTTGTTGAATACAATTGCCATCGTATCAAAGAGCAGGGACGGACCGGCGCCGACTTCCAGATCATAAGTGAAGCAGGCAGGGAAGATGATAAATCCTGCAACGAGAGCAACGAATGTATCGAGGCAGATTACGTTTACAGATTCACCCATGAGGGAACGCTCTTTGCCGATGTAGCTTCCGAATATTGCCATGGATCCGATACCGATGGACAGTGTGAAGAACGCCTGGTTCATTGCAGCTACGATAACCGGGCCGGTGATCTTTGAGAAATCAGGCACCAGGTAGAAGTAGAGACCTTCCTTGCCACCGGAAAGCGTCATGCTGCGGACTGCCAGAACCAGCATCAGGAGCAGCAGTACAACCATCATGAACTTGGTTGCACGTTCCAGACCACCCTGGAGGTTGAAGCTGAGGATGATAAATCCGACAGCAACAGCAACAGCCAGATAGCCGACATTCACGCCTGGGTTGGTGATCATAGTTACAAAGCCCAGATTCTCGTGATTGCCAAGGGCAAAGCTTACGAAATAATAAATCATCCAGCCGGTTACAACTGTGTAGAAAGCCATCAGGCACACGTTTCCTGCGAAGGCAAGATATCCGTGGATCTGCCACTTCTGGCCCGGCTTTTCCAGTTTCTGATACATGCGGACCGGGCTGGCCTGTGAAGCTCTACCAAGGGAGAACTCCATTGTCATTGCAGGAAGTCCCAGCAGAAGCAGGCAGCAGATGTATACGAGTACAAAACCACCGCCGCCGTTCTGACCGCACATCCACGGGAACTTCCAAATATTTCCGCATCCGATAGCGCAGCCTGCACTCAGCAGAATGAAGCCCAGACGGCTTCCTAATCTTTCTCGTTCCATATAAACGATCTCCTTTAAAAACAAATAATGACTGCGTGCCGTTGACACGCAACGTGTATTATACAAGCTCATTTCGCAAAACGCAACAGTGTAGTAAAGGGAGCAAAAACTAAGCAAAAAAGTAATTCAGCTGATTGGGGGTAGCTGCAGTGGGATCAAAATCGCTGAAACCCTTGGCACATATGGGTTGAGAGGAGTCTGTATAACCGAACGGTTAAAATGGGGCGCACACAGACATGGAAATAATTGACAAATGCACCTTCAAAACCACCTAAAACACAGCAAACTAGTTATAAATAGGCGGTTGACTTAAGCAAACTAAGTATTACAATAGAAGTGTAGATAAGAGCTATCACAGATACCTGAAAAGAAGATTTATTCAGAAAAGAGGGATATTCATGAGAAACTTAATTAGAACGTTCATCGAGGATATGGCAGAATGCGCTGAGATGATCGACCTTATAGTTTCAAAAGGCAACTTATAAACAAATACGAGACGTAAACAAAAGCGAAACGTGTTTTTTTCCAGCAGTGCAGGGCGCTGCTGTTTTTTTATTGTGAACGAATTGCGCCTATGATAAAATCAGAGCACAAGGTAAGCATCGAAAAATGGAGGATACAGACGATGAAAAAGGTATTGAAAGTTACAGTCGGCTTGCTCATGTCACTGATGATCGTATTCGCCTTTACCGGATGCGGCGGCGGATCCACAACATCACCAGAGGATGAGGCAACAGCATCATTAGATAAAATCCTGTCCGCTCTGAAATCTGCAGACATGGCTGCAATTGAAGAACTGGCCGGCGGCGAAGATGTGTTCGGTGAAGCTGAGAAAACCCTGGGATCTGAAGAAGATGTACAGTCTATTCTGACATCTATGTTCGGTCATTTCGATTACACGCTCGGAACACCTGAAGTAGTGGATGACACACACATCAACATTCCGGCAACCGTATCCAACGCAGATATGCAGAAAGCAACGGATACATGGCTCGCAGACCTTATGGCATTTGCCATGTCCAACCCTGATGTCGCCAGCGATGAAAAAGCGCTTCATGCAAAGACAGTAGAATTGCTCTCAGGAGCAGTAGAGAAGACTGCTTCCGCGGAGGACGGAATTGTGACCAACGACGTTGTATTCCCAATGGTTAAGACCGATGAAGGAACATGGGATATCAGCGAAGATATCGATGAAAGCGTACTCGATGCCGTTATGGGCGGCTTCATGACCGCAATCAATAACCTGACACAGCAGCTGGGAACCGAGTAATCTCACGCAAAGGCAGCGCCGGGAGTGCGGCGCCTTAGTAAGAAGGAACAAAAAAACAGTCCTTTCGGGGGCTGTTTTTTTCATGCTGTTGCAGATGTAGCTGCACTATTTAGCTCTTGCGTGTGATGAGGAGGATCTCCGGTGGATGATGCTTTTGGTTTGGCATGCTGATGTAAGCAGTATGCCACTGCTTCGCATCGAGGGTTTCCGCGAAGTCCAGCAGTGCAGCTTTTTCTTCCTTGCCTGAGGCGTGGCCGCTGTACATGGTGATGCAGATCACGCCATCGGTTTCCAGGAGTTCCATGGCGGCCTGCACCGCTTTCAGCGTTGATGCTGCTTTTGTCGTGATCTCTTTATCACCGCCGGGAAGGTAGCCCAGATTGAAGAGGACGGCACTGACCGGAGAAGCAACATACTCGTCCATCTCCTCATGCGCAGCACACCGCAGAATGAAACGGCCGTCTGTGATGCTTTTGTGGTAGCCGTTAGCCTCCAGAAGAGCGGTCGTTGCGCTGATTGCATCTTCCTGTATGTCGAAGGCATAGAGCTTCGCAGGATTCATCTGCGCCAGCGCCAGCGTGTCGTGGCCGTTTCCGCAGGTTGCGTCGATCACGGTGCTGCCCGGCGTAACATAGGGACGCACGAGGTGCAGTGCAAGCTGTGTTGTCTGTCTGATCAGATTTGCCATCTTATTCATTCCTGTTGTTTCTTGATTCTGATTACTCCGTTTTGTTCCCATCATCAATCTGTAATCTTCCGTATGCAAATCATATACAAAACACGGCATCCTGTCAAAATGAGCGACGCATTACGTAAGGTATTTACTAAATGCGGGGTGATTGCTATCATATACGTAAATCAGTGTAACAGGAGAATAGGAGATAATAAAACAGGAGATCACAATGAAAGTATTAATATTCAACGGAAGCCCGAGAAAGGGAAATACGCTGACCGCAATCAAGGCGCTCCAAGAGGGCATCAGTGCGAGAGCGGATGCGGCGGATATCGAAGTGACAGTCATTGAAACAGAAGGAAAGAATATCATTCCGTGCAAAGCCTGCAACGCGTGCGGATGCATGAGTAGATGTATCTTTGCTGATGATTCACCGGAAATCAATGAAGCCGTTGAGGCGGCAGATGTGCTGATCTTTGCAACACCTGTTTATTGGTGGGGCGTTACAGCGCAGCTCAAGCTGGTCATAGATAAGTTCTATGCGCGTGCATCGAAGTTCACAGGCAACAAGAAGATCGGAACCGTTGTGATCGGTGAAGCGGAACTGGAAGATGCTGAATATGAGATCATTCAGAAACAGTTTGCGTGCATCGCGGATTATCTGGAGTGGGATATCGCCTTTGCGAAATCGATTTCAGCAAACAAGCCTAAGGATCTGGCAGCCGACGAAGCGACACTGGCAGAACTGAAACAGTTCGCCGCAGCGCTGTAGTTAGAGATTTTTCTCAAAGAAGGTGACGACGCGGTTCATGATTTCATCTTTGATTTCGGACTGTTCGTAAGACATCTCGTATCCGTGACCGTCATCCGTCGTCACTTCATAAATCGCAACATTGGAATAAGCATGGGCACAGTCAAGACTGGTCTTCGGTTCGACGACTGTGTCCTTTGTATTGTAATAAACCATGACTGGCTTATCGCCGAACTTCTCCCCGGTGAGGGCAGGGTTCATTTCGTAGTATTCATCAAACCACTTGGCAGTGAAGATGAGCTTGCCGCGCTTGAAACTGCCGTCTTTTTCGACAGCAGCACGGATGCGGTCCCATTCATCCTGTCCGCCGACGTAGTGGATCAGCGCGTATTCATTTCCGGCAGGGGCGATGAGTGCCATCGCTTTGTAGTCAATGCCGCCGATACTGTCATTACCCATGATCATAGCGACGCGACCGCCAAAGGACCTGCCGTAGACCCCGATGCGGTCTTCGTCGATGTTGTAGTTGTTCAGCGCGTATTCGATGGCGAGCTGATTTGATTCCAGCATATCTGAAAGTGTGTATTCGTTCGTACGTCCGGACTTGTCTTTGGCCAGAGCCTCTTCAGGATCACTGGTCAGGCATCTGTTGAAGTCGACGCGGACGGCAGCAATGCCATGAGACGCCAACATCTCCGAGAGCTGCTTCGCACCGCCGCTGTTGATGGTGCCGTAGATGCCGTGGGAGATCGAAACAAGAGGGAACGATTCCTCCATGACAGGAGCAACGATTTCACCGTATGTGTACGTGCCGTCTTCGTTCATCAGGAAGAAGTCTTCACTGACCGTATCGTAGGTACCGTCCGAAGAAGCGGAATCTGATCCACATCCTGCCATACCAAGTGCAAAAGCAATGCAAAGAGCTGCCGTAATGAATACGGCAGCTGCTTTTTGATATTGACTTGTGCATTTACGCTTCATCATTTTTCTTTAAGTACTTTCCTTCCAGCCAGCTTGTGATAAAGGAAGCTCTCAGCGGTCCTTCCGTCAGCAGATCGTAGAGCTTGACCCAGAATGGAGCTGACAAGGAAATACCGGTCAGCAGCGCACTGCCCCAGACGAGGATGTAGAAGATCACCAGATTCTTCGGACATCCATTGGCCAGCGGATCCAGCGCACCTGACATACACAGGGCGAAAACTCCGGCAATGGAGAGAACGGTGATGATAATCGATACAGTCCAGTTCTTGTGCTTGCCGTGCAGCAGAGAGATACCTCCGAACCATGCAACGATCAGGGAACCAACAACGCCCATGTAGATTCCGTACTGCGTGATGACGTGACGCAGTCCCAGATGGAACAGGTAGATCGGCATTGTATTTGTTCCGATGTAGCAGAGGAAGTTCTGCTTCGACGGCAGGATGTTGACCATGAATGTGATCCATCCGCAGGAAAGGCCGAATACCAGAAGTCTCCAGAGTGCATCTGTATACCACGGCATTCCGAAGTGGCTGCAGTCGGTCTTCAGCAGGAACCATCCGAGTTTTGGCCCGTGGTACATGAGCCAGATGGACATAAACACAAGCACGGCGCCCAGCAGTCCTACGATGACAGGTTTACGCTTGAGCGTCCTGACTTTGTCCAGCGTATCCTTCGAACAGTAGTATCCGATCATGAAGAACGGGAAATATGAGAAGACGCGTCCCAGGGCCATGAACTGCCCGAACGGCAGAACACCGGCTGCGAACATCATGAAGATGCTCATCGGCAGCGCCCATTTGAATTTGATGATGTCCACCAGGAAGTACCTGTAGAGGAACAAGGCAACCAGGAACCATAGCGCGAAGGATGGGGTCAGATATCCGAAGTAGTGTCCGATCGGACAATGGAATCCCCAGGCCGCAATCATAGTGATTGTCGTGAATACCAGGTAAGGCCATAGCACACCACGGAAAGCGGTTTCCCTGGCGCGTTCCGGTTTTTTGGAGAAGTACCCGGACAAAAACATAAATGCCTGCATGACAAAGACGTTGATCGTAATGTAGACGAATCCGGTTGGGGATGTATGCGAGAATCCTGCGCCTCCCCACATAACCGCGTACCAGTTGCCAGAGGCCTTGGTGAAGTGGGAGATCGGGATCGACAGCATCAGTATCCCTCTGAACGTGTCAAACATATAGTCACGTTCTTTTTTCGTTGTGATTGTTTCAGCTGGTTTCGTGTCAGCCATCTTTTGTTTCCTCCTGTTAGATCGCGGTGCGGGCTGAGGAATATGCAAACTGCAGATTATAACCGCCCGTATCGCCGTTTATATCAAGAGCCTCTCCGATCACATGAATGCACGGATACTTGATGAGACTCATGTTTTTCAGATTCATTTCATCCAGAGAAACGCCGCCTGCTGTGACCATAGCTTCTTTGAACCCACCGGTTCCGCTGACGGTATGTTTCCGGTCCATCATCAGATGAACGATGTTCTCCAGTTCTTTGTGCCCGATGCTTGAGAGCTTACGTGAAGGTACACTGAACAGTTTTTCTGCAAAGGCTTTCGGCAGACCGAATTTGCCGGCCAGATAATTTGCGATGCCTTTGCTGTTTGCCGGCTGATCGTCCCGGATCGTTCTGTATACTTCCGCAATGCTTCGGTCCGGCAGATAATTGATCGTCAGCTGCTCGCCTGGTTTCACATACTGTGAAATGTGCAGCATTGCAGGTCCGCTGAACCCCTTGTGTGTCAGGAGAATAGGTCCCCGTTCTGTATGCCCGCCGCATGACACCGTAACGTCATCGAAGGAAATCCCCGACAATTCGCTGTAAGGATAATGTTCAACGAAGACGGGTGCCAGCGCAGGTTTGAGCGCGGTCACTGCGATGTTCAGATCTCGTTTGAGAACGTCCATAAAACTGCCATCGGATCCTGTTGCAGGATAGGATGCGCCGCCGGTGGCGATCACCAGCTTCTGCGTCTGCAATTTCCTGCCGTCCGATAAGGAAATGCATACGATATGATTGCCTTTGCTTCCAGCGTCGATGCCAGTCACCGCACAGTCATAGAGAAATGCGAAATCGTTTCGGTCTGCTTTCGCAAGCAAGGCGTCCAGCACATCCGCCGCCTTCATGGAAGCAGGAAAGATTTTGCCGTCCGGACGCTCCTTCAAAGGGACGCCGGCATGTTCCATGAACTGCGTCAGCTCCAGATTGTTGTGCTTATACAGGCAGGTGCGGATTTTAGCACCTTTGCCTCCATAATGCACGATAAAGTTCTTGATGCTGCCGTCGTGGGTGATGTTGCACATACCGTTTCCGCTCATCAGGAGCTTCTGCCCCGGACAAGAGGTCTTTTCGATGATGAGTTTGCGTCCTTCTGTTTCGTCAGCTGCAGCATAGAACAGTCCTGCCGCACCGGCACCTACAATTATGCAGTTATACTCTGTATCTGAACAATTCTTATACATTCCTACTAAGAATAACAAATAATACGTGAAAATACAAACAGTGCACCTATAAATCGTGTTATAATCTTTTGTAAGTATTCATAAAGGAGGTAAAAAAATGGTATCAAAGAAAGTGAAGGATCTGCTTAACAATCAGGTCAACGCTGAGTTTTATTCAGCATACCTGTATCTCGATTTCTCAAACTACTACAAGGATGCTGGTCTGGATGGATATTCCAACTGGTATATGATTCAGGCGCAGGAAGAGCGTGATCACGCAATGCTGTTCATCAAATATCTGCAGCAGCAGGGTGAGACAGTGGAACTGGAAGCAATCGATAAGCCGGACAAAGAATACAAGGCATTTATCGATCCGTTGAAGATGGGCGCAGAGCACGAGAGAGTTGTTACAGATCTGATCAACAAGATATACGCAGCAGCTTATGAAGAGCATGATTTCAGAACAATGCAGTTCCTCGACTGGTTCGTCAAAGAGCAGGCAGAAGAAGAGGACAATGCAGACGACAACGTGACGAAATTCGAACTCTTCGGAAGCGACAGCAAGAGCCTTTACGAGCTTGATGCTGAGATGAAGGCAAGAGTATACACCGCACCTTCATTCACTCTCGACTAACAGCAGGCGTCAACTCGACGCAATTGCTGAACAAGACAGCAAAGAAGAGAAACCCCGCGATGCATTTCGCGGGGCTTCGTTGCATTCAAGGAACCAATTTAAAGGAAAGAAGAATGAGACTGAAAGTATTTACGATAATCATTTCCTTATGTACATTGATTTTTCTGGGTCTGATCTACGGATGGTCGATTTTTGTCGTACCACTTGAGAATGAATTCGGATGGTCCAGATCTGAAACCTCCCTTACATTTACGATTTCCATTATGGCCATGTGCCTGAGCATGCTGACCGGAGGAATGTTCAACGGCAAACAGGACAAGCCGCTGATTTCAATGATCATCTCCGCCGTTCTGATTGCGGCAGGCTTCATTCTGACATCCCAGGCGAACAGCCTGATGGCGTTTTACATCTGCTACGGCGTGCTCTGCGGCGCGGGCGTCGGATTTGCCTATGTGGAGATCATAGGGGTTATTTCCAAGTGGTTCCCTGCGAAACAAGGTCTCATCTCGGGCATGATGATGATGGCCTTCGGAATGGGCGCCATGGTACTCGGACCCGTATGTACAGCACTCATGGGGAATGCAGGCTGGCGGACTGTGTTCGTCATGCTCGGAATCATCATGTCCATCATACTTGCGGTCTCAGGTATTCTGATGAAAGCAGCCAATACCGGCATCTCTCACGCAACGGCTGCGGAATCTGACGGGATCGGTGAACAAAGAAACAATTCAGCATTTGGAGACATGAAACCGGCAGAAGCCATCAGAACAGTGGAGTTCTGGATTTTGTTCTTCTTCACCATGGTGCTCTCTGCTTCCGGACTGGCACTGATGGGTCATATCGCCCCGTGCGTGATCGGACTTGGCGCATCGGCACAGACAGCGGCTCTTGTTGCCGGTGTGACATCTTTCGCCAATGGATTCGGAAGGATCGTATATGGCTCGAGTTACGATAGATTCGGTATCAGCAAGACACTGTTGATCTCCAGCATCATCTTCCTGATTGCAACGATCATCACTGCGGCAGGCATCAAAACAGAAATACTCGCAGTGCTTGTCGTGGGATGTTTCCTGCTGGGACTCAGTTTCGGCGCAGCGCCGCCGACCAGCGGAACAGCGATCGCCCGCATTTTTGGCAACCGGTATTTCTCGGCAAACTTCGGGATTGCAAGTTCCCAGCTGATTCTGGCAGCGTTTATCGGTCCGTATCTGGGCGGCGTCGTCTACACAGCGACGGGATCCTATGCGATCACGTTCTGCTGCTTTATCCCATTTGGCATCATCGCGATTTTGTTCGCTTTGATCATGAAAAAAAGGCTGCATGAAGGAAGCGGAACGGCCAGACTGTGATATAATGTGACCATGGGTGTGATCAATAAGTTATCGGTAAAAATATTAATAGGAATTGTGACTGTAGCACTCGCATGTGTGTCAGCCACAACAACTGAGCAGACGGCCTTCGAAGAGAAGGCCTTTATTGCTGGCGAGAATCCTCTCGTCCAGACATATATCCTGGATATACATGGCCAGATGCAGGAAGCGGAGCAGCTTCCCCGCGGTACAATGGTCTCCCTGAGAGATCAGGAACCGGAAGAACTGCCGGAAGGAACGTTCCAACGTATTTACCAGGTCTCCGGTGATGATGGCGATGCGGAAGAGCAAAGAACAGAAGCACTTTATGTGCATCCGGAAAACCTGACGGACAGCAAATCGGCAGTGGTGCGCGAGAAGGAACTCTATGTGCGCACACCAGTTACCATATACAAAAACAGCAAGGGCCCTGAGATTGCCAGCTTCGCACCGAAGGGGACAAAACTTGCCGTGACGGGGTTTTATGGACTGGATCAAAACGGCGTCGTCAGCAAGTATAAGGTCCGCAAGGCGGATGATGAGGACGCACCGGAAGGGTTTGTATACGCCAAATATCTGGTTCGGACGCAGGACGAAGCAGATGCCTATTACAATGAGAACGGGGAATACGATAAAGCCAGGAAAGCAAAGTACGGCATGAATCTCTACGGTGGAAAAGCCGAAGATTTGGACTATTATCCTTATGAGAGGACAAAGATCAAAGGGAAAGAGTTCTGCCGCGAAGCGAGGGCAATGTATCTCAATTTCTCTGCTGCGATCCACAACGACGCCTACATCAAGCTCATCAAAGAAACGGGCTGCAATGCAGTTGTCATAGACATAAAGGACGGCGTTCTCTCATACAAATCGCCTGTCGCGGAGGAACTGTCTCCGACAGCATATAAAAAGGCCCGTGTTTCTCTCGAGGAATTCCGCAACGCAGTGAAGGAGTTCAAAGACGCAGGTGTCTATACGATTGGCAGGATTACCTGCTTCAATGACAAATACTACGCCAAAGACCACCCGGAAGATTGCATCAAGTCCGGCGAATCTGGTTCCAACTGGCCGAGTGCGTACAGCAGGGATGTGTGGTATTATAATGTTGCGTTGGCAACTGAAGCGGTAGAGCAAATGGGTTTCGATGAGATCCAGTTCGACTATGTGAGATTTCCGGAGAAAGCCTACGAGATGTCCCTTGAGAAGGGGACGAACTTCCGGAATGAATACGGCGAGTCGAAATGCCAGGCGATACAGAACTTCTGCTTCTATGCGGCGGATCAGATCCATGAAGCGGGAGCATATTTCAGCGTGGATGTGTTCGGAGAATGCTCCGATGGATATGTGACAGCGTATGGTCAGTACTGGCCGGGCATCTCGAATATTGTTGACGCCATCAGCAGTATGCCTTACACCGATCACTTCGGAGAGGAGGACACCTGGTCCGAGCCGAAGGCGATCATGTCAGCGTGGGCTAAGAGCGCTGCAAAAGAACAGAAGAAAATACCGACCCCCGCTGCAGCACGGACTTGGATCACAGGGTACAACACGCCGTTCTGGGCACCGTCGGTAACATATGATAAACAAAAACTCAAAGAACAGGTTGATGCTCTTTATAAGGCTGGCCTGGATGGAGGTTTTATTCCGTGGCAAAGTGCCTCATCAATAGATCAATACAGAATGTACAAGGGAATATGGGATTATGAGAAGTAAACTGCTGCACATTGTTATAGCGCTTGCGATTGCAGTGGTGTTTGGGTACCTGCTCATCGTTGCTTTTGCAGGAGACCCGCTGGAAAAGTGGGCGAAGGTTGACGAGCTGCATCTTATGCAGAACGGACTCGAGGTTACGGCGTACTGGAGTGATGAAGGATGCGACAGTTATGAGGTGAAAGTCTGGCATGATGGCAGACTCACCGTGATTCCTCACGTCAAAGGCAACACATACACTACGAAAGTGTCCGCTCCGGGGGAACACTGTGTGATCATGGTCAGCGGCCACCTCCGGTTTGGCATCATGACCCGCAGTGCAAAGGCAGAAATCACGGTTGAAAAGTTGAATCAGAACATCTTTGTCGCAGACACAGCGTATTATGGCTTTGATGGAAACGATTTCAATCTGAAGGCATCCGCGTACGGAGATCTGCACTACCGGTCGACAGATAAGAATATCGCGAGCGTCGATCAGACCGGAACGGTCGCACTCAAAAACGTCGGCGAAGCATTTATAAACATAAGGGCAGATGGGAATGGACTTTATGAAGATGCTGAGAGAGAAGTCAGTGTTTTTGTTTATCCAACTGTGCTCGAAAAAGTCAAAGGCGCCGTCGCAGAAAACATCTCTCCATCCAGAGCAATTATAAGATGGAAGAAAAATGAGTATGCAGCTGCATATACGGTTCTCAGAAGAAATCCGGCAACCCAGCAGTATGAAGTGCTCGCTGAAAAGACAGCTGAAGATAACTTCCTTGAAGTGACGAGGGATGATTACGATTACGAAATCAAAGCCACAGCGGAAGTCAATGGTGAGAAGGTCGACGGCAAAGTGTCGGATCCAGTCAAGGTGAGAGGCACGACAGAGGAAAGTCCTTCTTATTCCAAATTCAAAATCATAAAGAAGATCACCAAGGCGGATCTGAATGTCGTGGCGGCGATACATGGTGCGCCGAAGGCAAGAGTCCCGCAGTCCATCAATATGGTGGGGGATGATTGCGTGGTATCCTTTGTAAACATGAAGAACACAGAGGCGAAACTGATTGCGTACAACAAAGCCGATGGAAGCACGAGTCTGGTTTCCGACGCCAGAGGCATCGGTCACGGAAATGGAGGCGCCTATAATCCGCACACGAACAAAATCTATATACTGAGCAAAAAGAGCGGAAATGTCCAGAGCTGCTGCGTATTTGACGGGGACACCCTCAAGATGATCGATACAATCAAGATGCCGGTCGCCTGTACAGCCATCGCATACGATATCAGTACAGACAAATTCTATCTGGCAAAAAAAGATAAGATATACATATGCAGCAGTAATTTCAGGGTTGAGAAGACGATCACAAAGACTGCGCCGTACTTCCATACGCAGGATATGGGCGCGTATAACGGCGCGGTGCTGGTATGCACCTGGCCGCAGGAAACAGAGAGCTATCTGGATGTTTACAGGGTTTCCGACGGCGCATATCTGGGCAGCTATGATCTGTCGATTGGAGAGATCGAAAGCGTCACTATGGATGACGGATACCTTGTGATTCTTATGAATACAATCCGCAGTAATGATGATAGAATATACAAAACAAAAGAAAGGATTGCGATACCATGACAGAACATGATCACAGTCACGGTGAACATACGCACGTGCATACGCATGATGGACACAAGCATGTGCACGGTGAACACACCCATACGCACTCGCCGGAACATAAGAAGGCGGTGCTGAACAGAATGTCGAGAATCATCGGTCACATGGAATCGGTGAAGAAGATGGTCGAAAACGACAGGGACTGCACGGATGTGCTCATCCAGCTCTCCGCTGTCAATTCAGCCTTGCAGGGCGTAAGCCGCGCCGTGCTGAAAGAACACATGTCGACATGCATCGTTGAAGCGGTTCAGGAAGATGATATGGAAGCTCTGAAGGAACTGAACGACGCCATCGATAAGTTCATGAAGTAAAGGGAGAATTGAAATGGTACTGATTCATTTGGCAGAGGGATACGAAGAAGTGGAAGCGCTCACATGCGTCGATGTTCTGAGAAGAGCAGGCGTAGACGCGAAGATGGTTTCGGTTACCGGAGACCTTCTCGTTCAGGGCGCACATGGAATCAACATTGAAGCAGATATGCTCTTTGAAGAGGCAGACTATGATGCCTGTGAGATGATCGTGCTGCCGGGCGGAATGCCGGGGGCTACGAATTTGAGAGATCACGCAGGGCTCACAGCAAGGATCGAAGATTTTGCAAAGGCAGGAAAACCGCTTGCGGCGATTTGCGCCGCGCCGTTGGCGCTGGCGGCTCATGGCGCGCTCACAGGAAAGAACGCGACGATTTATCCGGGTATGGAGAGTCATCTTGCAGGCGCAAACCCGACTGGCGCAGCCGTCACAGTAGACGGAAACGTAATTACGGGAATGGGTCCGGCCCTTGCCATGGAATTCGCGCTGGCACTCGTTGAATTTTTAAAAGGAGCAGAAACAAAAAAAGAAGTTGCAACTGGACTTTTATATGATAGAATTGGGGAAATATAATTGAGATTACTTCCGGTACCCCAGACGGAAGAACAGGAGAAGCAAGTTGGAAGATCAGCTCATTCTGGTAAACGAACAGGACAAAGAAACAGGACGCGTTGGGAAGCTTGAAGCCCATGAAAAGGGGCTTCTTCACCGCGCGTTTTCCATATTTGTCTTCAGAAGGATGCTGATAGACAATCCTGACGGGACCAGAACCTTCCATACACAGCTTCTGATTCAGCAGCGCGCAGAGGGCAAGTATCATTCGGCAGGCCTTTGGGCGAACAGCTGCTGTTCTCACCCGCGTGTTGGTGAAAGTCTGGAGGAAGCAACGGCACGCAGACTGCCGGAGGAGACAGGATACACGGTGGAAGATCTGGAGGACGGACTGGAAGAGAAGGGTGCCTTCCTCTACACGGCCGAATTCGACAACGGTCTGACCGAGCACGAATTCGATCACGTCTTCGTGGGATGGCTCGGGAAGGATAAGCTCGACAAAGAACCTGCACCGAATCCTGAGGAAGCATCACAGATGGAATTTGTGGATGTGGAAGAGATCATGAACGATGTGCTGAAGAATCCGGGCAAGTATGCGGCATGGTTTCTGCCGGCCCTGCTGGTCGCCACGGACGGTGAAGAATACGGATCGCTGAACAAGGAAGCGTCGGCGAGAATAATATATTGATTAGTACTGGTTTTGCAGATGAAGGGAGATAACATGGCTAAATTTTTTGACGAACCATCGAGAACATTTAACGAATACCTGCTGGTACCAGGTTATTCATCATCAGAATGCAGAGTTGAAAATGTTTCGCTGAAGACACCGGTCACCAAGTTCAAAAAAGGCGAAGAGCCGAAGATTACTATGAACATTCCGATGACATCAGCAATCATGCAGGCCGTATCAGGCGATGAGCTGGCGATCGCACTTGCAAAAGAAGGCGGCATCTCCTTCATATTCGGATCCCAGCCGATCGAAAGCCAGGCGGAGATGGTCAGAAGAGTAAAGAACCACAAGGCGGGCTTCGTCCGCAGCAACACAAACATTCGTCCGGACCAGACTCTTGCTGATCTGCTCGATCTGAAGGAGCGCACCGGCCACTCGACTACAGCAGTCACAGAGGACGGCACTGCGGAAGGCAGAATGGTTGGTCTGGTTACGAGCCGTGACTACAGAGTCAGCAGAATGTCACCGGATACACTCGTATGCGAATTCATGACACCATTCGAAAAACTGGTTCATGCGAAAGAAGGCATCACACTGAGCGAAGCTAACGACATGCTCTGGAACTACAAGCTGAATGCGCTTCCTGTCGTCGATGATAAGCAGCGTCTTGTCTACTTCGTCTTCCGTAAGGACTATATTGCCCACAAGGAATATCCGGATGAACTGCTCGACCCGGACAAGAGATATGTCGTCGGTGCAGGCGTCAATACACGTGATTTTGAGGAGAGAATCCCGGCGCTGGTCGAAGCAGGCGCGGATGTGCTTTGTATTGACTCAAGCGAAGGTTTTTCAGAGTGGCAGGCAGAGACACTGAAGTTTGTCAGAGACAAGTACGGTGATGATGTGAAAATCGGGGCCGGCAATGTTGTCGACGGAGACGGTTTCCGGTTCCTGGCGGACGCCGGAGCAGACTTCGTGAAGATCGGTATCGGCGGCGGCAGCATCTGCATCACCCGTGAGCAGAAGGGTATCGGCAGAGGTCAGGCATCTGCAGTTATCGAAGTTGCAAAGGCAAGAAACGAGTACTTCGAGGAAACAGGCATCTATGTTCCGATCTGTTCCGACGGCGGTATCGTTTACGACTACCACATGACACTGGCTCTTGCGATGGGCGCGGACTTCCTCATGCTCGGCCGTTACTTCTCAAGATTTGACGAATCACCGACAAATAAGATTCAGATAAACGGAAACTATTACAAAGAGTACTGGGGCGAAGGTTCTGCCCGTGCACGCAACTGGCAGCGCTACGACCTGGGCGGCGATGCACGCATGAAGTTCGAGGAAGGCGTAGACTCTTACGTTCCGTATGCGGGCTCACTCAGTGATAACGTCCGTCAGTCCCTGCTCAAGGTCAAGTCAACCATGTGCAACTGCGGTACGATGACCATCAAGGAACTGCAGGAGAACTCCAAGCTGACTCTCGTATCCGCGACAAGTATCGTAGAGGGTGGTGCCCATGACGTCATCCTGAAGGATTCCGTCAACAGCAACCTGAAGTAAGACAGTAAGACGGCAGAAAGCAAGACAGCAAAAGCTAATAAAATAACGGCATGGGTGTGCACCTCATGCCGTTTTGTTATGTTCCATTTTGTTGTCGATGTCCTATTGCCTGCGTTATCCAAGAGGGATTTCCACGACCTCAGCCATCTTGACGAGGGTGTGCTGGATCTGCGTGGAGATTTCTTCGACCATGCGGTTCTTGATCTCGTCGTTTTTCTCCTGCTCCAGGCTTTCATAGAATGCATCCTTCACGTCGGCGCTGATGTTGTCCATACGGGAGCTGAAGGCACTCTTTGGAATCAGGCGGCGCATTGCCTTTGGAATATCAGCTGTCAGCATCTTCTCCTGCATCTTGTCTTTGCCCAGGAAGAGGATGACGATGGATGTGATGACGCCGACCAGAATGCCGCTTGGATCCGCAAAGAACGGAATGAAGCTCAGTGTCGACATCAGAATCGCGAGGAGTGCCGTCACGATGGAGTCGATGAGAATGGTCATCTCGTTGATGGCGAACAGATCCTTTGCATCCACTTTGATGTCGATATCTGATACAGACAGATATGACTTCAGACTCAGCGCCGTGTATGGTACCCGGTGCTTGATGCAGATCGGTACAGTGTATGCTTCCAGGTCTTCAATGACAGGACGCAGCCATGATGTAATCGGACCTGCCAGCATTTCTCTTGTCGAATCTTCCGCAAGGAAGGCGCCGATTTCCTGTTTCAGGATCGCATCCGTATCGGAGAGTCGGCTGATTTCTCCGGATCTCCATCTCTCGAAGATCGGCAGGGCAACCTTCGAGACAATCGGCTCAACAAGGCAGTCGACGGCGTCTTTGTACAAGGTCGTGATGTGTTTGCTGACGATGTCTTCGATGGTATTGGAGTGGACCAGTTTATCCAGATCTTCCTTGAATTCCTTCAGATCCTCGTCGATGCGCCCGCAGTATGCAAGTCCTCTGGCGACGGAAAATTCCGGATCTGTCGCAGATATGATGACTGCATCCGGGAACACACTGGTACACCATTGACGGACGGCAGGCATCTTGCTGACGCCGCCGGTCAGGAAGATCAGCTCCGGTTGTTTGCCGGTAATGCTGTCTCTGACATCTTCCAGAGATTCTGTGAAAACCTGACGGAAGGAACGCCCGTCAAGCTTTTTCAGTTTCTTATTTACCAGTTTATCAGCAATTTCTTTATCGATGCGAAGCGTCAGTTTGACAGGAAGATTGTAGTGGAGCACGATGCTCTCAACACATTTATTCCTGCTCCAGTATTCTTCATCGGAGAAATACTTCTCCTTCAGACGACGCGCTGCAAATTCAGCATAGGCGCGCCATGGTTCACTTTCGTCGAATACGGACTGGATTTTCTTGCGGAACAGACCGGATGCTTCTACAGATTCATCCAACAGGACTTCATCCATCAGTCCGCCGCCAAGGGCGACTTCTCCTGCTGTGCGCATCTCCACTTCCTTGCCGCCCATAATATACGCAAAGTCAGTCGTGGATGATCCGATGTCTACGACAAGAACCGGCTTTGACAGAATATCCACGCCGATCTGCAGATGCTTGGACTGGCAAGCACTGACCAGAGCAGCTCTCGATTCGGAAATGATTTTGACAGGCGGATACCCCGCGCTTTCGAAGATTTCCCTGTAGTGTTCACGGGCATTTCGATTCCAACCGGCAGGGCAGCCAACATAAACGCTGGTCTCTTCATTCTGAATGAGATCTCCGTTTCCATAGAGCTCACCGAGAACGCCCGCGGCAAAGCTTCTAACATCTGTTGCAGTGCCGGTAGTGTCTGTGAGGAAGCGGCTCTTGAACCGCAGTCTGCGCTTCGTGACATTGTCGGCATAGCAGGCCTTCTCACCGATGAGCAGTTCCCCTGATGTGAGCTGCGCATAGGCGGTGATAAAGCTCTTTTCACCTGCAACAGGTATCATCTCAGGGACGACCTGATCCTCTTTATATAATCTGGCGATGGCGCTTTCCGCATCGCCCAGATCAAATCCAAAAAATCGATCCATAGATTCCTCCTAGTTTGAACCAGCAGAGGCAACGCCCTTGCGGAGCAGAGTTCCTTCCGCGACCATCGCCGGTCTGATGGTTCCTGCACGCTGTCCCGGCATCATGTCGAAGAACTGTGCCGTTTCTTTGCTGTATTCAACAACTTCGATCTGCTGTTTGTGCAGATAGTATTTGATTTCTTCGATCTTCTCAAGCGCGTAGTCCGGATCCTTGCTGTAGGCGGCCGCAAGCAGATCCGAGAAGATATCCAGCTCTGAAGAGGATGGTTTATGACCGTCGATCAAACCTGCTTCATCACGCTTGCTCCAGCGTTCCTGGGACTGGATTTCTTCCAGGCTCTGGTCTGCTGACAAGATTGCGTTTCTGAAGTTTACATAGACCTTGTTGGAATCCACCTGCACTTCAACACGCTGGCTGCGCTTCGGTGTCTTCGGCGGTTTGCGTCTGCCCAGCAGTCCTGCGATGAACCCGCAGACAAAGCCTCCCACAATGAAGCCAAGCGGCTTCAGGAGCACCACGTCAAAGTTCTTAATGCTGTCAAGTCCGTCATCAAAGGCTGGTGCCATGAACGGAAACATTCCCAGTCCAATGAGAACCAGTCCACCGATCAGGAAGAGGAAGACAAGAGGATTGAGTCTCTTTTTCGTCTTGTCTTTGCCGTCGGCAGTTTCACCTGCCTCCCAGACTTTTGTATCACCTACGGAATCGATCAAAGGCAGGGAAAGCCGTATTGCCTGCGTAATGTACGCCGCAGCATCCCTTTCACGTTCGCTGCTGCAGTGCTCATTGTACATCAGGAGAAGCTTGTCCAGTTCATTCTCCAAGGCTGTGACGGCTCGTTCTGCTGTCTTCGAAGCTGCGAGCTCCGTAAGAAGATTCTGTTTATCTTTTTCTAATAATTCGATCAGTTTCATAACACTTTTATTATACGCTACTATTTCTTCGAAAGCTATAGTCTCGACTTCACTGCATTAAATTCACGTACGGCGGCAGGCCGTCCGCACAAGATGGAGGGTTTTCCCTCGAAGGTAAGCGGCTGTCCGTCGATGGTCGTCACGAGGCAGCCCGTTTCTTCAGCGATGAGCTTGCCTGCTGCGAAGTCCCATGCCGAAAGACTCAGTTCCGCATACAATCCGAACCTGCCGCATGCTGTCCAGCAGCAATCCAGGGCAGCAGAGCCTGTACGTCTGACATCTGCAGACACTTCGTACAGCTTTTGGGCAAGCCGGAAGGTCGGTCCGTTGGTGGTGTCATCATAGGGAGCAGTCCCGAATACGGTGATTTCATTTTTCATGGAAGCATCGAAGACAGGAAGCTTTTCTCCATTCAAAAGGCATCCGCAGCCTTTGCGGGCGCTGAAAAGTTCGTCGCGGTATGGATCGTAGATCACGCCGATTTGTGTCTCTCCGCCTGCTGTCATAGCAATCGACGTGCAGGAATGGCGGTTGCCGTGCACGAAATTGGCGGTTCCGTCAATAGGATCAATGATGAAACAAATGCCGCGTGAGATTTCATCAGCATCAGTAATCATTGCATTCACCATCTCCGGAATCATTTCTTCACAGAGAAAGCGACATTCCGGAACGAGTTTTTTCAGTTCTGTCATAAGCATCCGTTGGATTTCCAGATCCATGGAAGTGACCAGATCCCTTCGGCTTGACTTTGTTGTGACTGTCACATCATGCAGAGCATCAGCGTCCGCACTCAGTATTTTTGTACCCGTCATGAAGGCCAGATGTTCGATTTGTTTCTGCAGTGTTTCGTATTTCATAACAAGGGTATTGTAGCACAAAAAGTATAGAATGTACTGCTGCATATGGAGTATACTAAGTGCGGACAAGAAAGAACGGCCAAAATGGAAAAGACGATATTGTTGTTTAATGTACTGACGAAGGAATCTTACAAGGAGGCTTAGTATTATGAAAAAAGCATTGATCGTTGTATTTTGCATGATCGTATCTTTAGCATTTGTATCACTGACCGGATGCGGCGACAGCGGAGACGCATCTGCAGCTGATAGTCCATATGTTGGAACATGGAAGGCAACAGGAGCATCGTTCCAGGATGAAGAAGTTGACATCAATGAAGTACTGGAAGGAAATGATTTCATTATCGATCTGCATGATGACGGCACGGCTACAGTATCAGATCCGGACGGCGGTTCGGACGCAACTTGGGTGGAAACAAAAAATGGTGTCAAAGTTACTGGTGATGAAATCAATATGAAATTCAAGGATAACGACGGCAAGCTTGAATGCAAGATTTTAGGCGTGCACATGTTCTTTGAAAAACAGTAACAGTATTAAAAAATAAGAGCCGAGCGGCACAGTAACCGTGCTTGCATCGGCTCTTTTGTTATGCGAATTATAATATTCCTTCCAGCTTCAGGAGCGCGATTTTCTTGTCGATTCCGCCGGCATACCCAGTCAGACTTCCATTAGAGCCAATAACCCGATGACATGGAATGATCAGTGAGATGGAGTTGTGACCAACGGCTCCGCCGACCGCCTGGGCGGACATGCGGGGCACACCGTTTTCTTTCGCAATCTGTTCAGCGATCTGCCCATAGGTCATTGTCTGTCCAAAAGGAATCTGAAGCATGATTTCCCAGACGCGTTTGCGGAATGCGGTCGTCCGCATAGAGAGCGGTGGGAGGAACCCGGGATCCTTCCCCGAGAAGTAGATATCCAACCACCTTCCCGTCTCCGCAAAGACGGGAAGATCCTTTTCTTCATAATCATTGGACAGGATGTCTCCGAGGTATTTTTCTCCATCAAACCAGAGTCCGATCAGAGAGGTTCCATCAGAGGCAAGGGTGATGCCGCCAATCGGCGAATCGTAGTGATTGATGTAATCCATAACAAAACCTTTCGATTTATTAAAGGTAACTGTTAGACACTGTAGTATGATTTGCATATAATATTATCATTAAGATAGAGATTGGAGCAACGTGATGTTATTTGAGAGCAAGCAGTTCAGCGAACTGTCAGCGGAAGAAGTATACGAAATACTGAAATCCAGGATTGAAATATTCGTGATCGAACAGGAGTGCATTTTTCAGGACTGTGATGATCGGGATTATGGTTATCATGTCTTTTGCAGAGACGAAGCGGGTAGAGTTGCAGCATATATGAGAATATATGAGATTGAAGAAGAACCGGATGTTATTTTGCTCGACGGCAAGGCCCTTTGGTCAGGAAATCTTACAGAAGAACAAATCAAAAAAGGGAACAAGATGCCTGACTTCTGTGATGCGTCCGGAATCAGTCAGGAAAGAAGAGAGAACGCCCGCACGGTTCAGATGGGCAGAGTACTAACACTGGAACACGGCAAAGGCCTTGGGAAAGATCTGCTTGAAGCGGGAATACAGACCGCCTGGAATCAAATGGGTGCGGACCGCATCTTCATTGAAGCTGAGGATTATGTAGAAGGTTATTATACAAAGGCAGGATTCACCCGCATATCGGATGTGTTCCTGAAAGACGACATACCGCATATTCATATGGAGTTATGGAAGTAGAAAGGCAAATGGAGTAAGATATGCAGTACAGAGAATTCAAAGGTTTGAAGTTATCCCAGCTGGGATTTGGAGCCATGCGCCTGCCGGTCATCGATGGGGATGATGCGAAGGTGGACATTCCCCAGACCATGCGCATGGTGGAATATGCCATGGATCATGGAATCAACTATTACGATACCGCCTGGGGCTACCATGGAGAGCATTCTGAGGAAATCATGGGTGAAGCCCTTCGCAGATACCCAAGAGACAGCTACTATCTGGCGGATAAGTTTCCGGGTTATGATCTGGCGAATATGCCGAAGGTGAAGGAAATCTTCGAGACGCAGCTACAGCGGACGGGGTTGGACTACTTCGATTTCTATCTTTTGCACAATGTCTGCGAGATGAACGTCGAGCAGTATCTCGACCCGCAGTACGGCATCATGGATTATCTGCTGGAGCAGAAGAAGGCCGACCGCATTAAATATCTGGGCTTTTCCTGTCATGGGGAGATGCCTGTGCTAAAGCGCTTTCTTGAGGCGCACGGCAGTGACATGGAATACTGCCAGCTTCAGCTGAATTATCTCGACTGGGGGTTCCAGCACGGAAAAGAGAAAGTCGAACTGCTCGCGGAATACGGTATCCCGGTTTGGGTTATGGAACCGCTCAGAGGCGGCAAGCTGGCGAAGCTCAGCGAAGAACAGGAGAAATCGCTGAAAACACTGCGTCCGCAGGAAGAAATCCCGGCATGGGCGTTCCGTTTTCTGCAGAGCCTGCCGGAGGTCACAGTGATTCTTTCCGGTATGTCCAATGAAGAACAATTACATGCGAATGTCGCTACGTTCGAGGTGGACCTGCCTTTGAACGATGATGAAATGAATGCGCTGATGCAGGTTGCCGCGCAGATGGCAGATGAAAAATCTGTGCCATGCACCGCATGCCATTACTGTACAGATCATTGTCCACAGGGGCTCGATATCCCGCATCTGATTGAGCTTTACAATGAGCACATCCTTACGACAAAAGCAGGACTGTTCGGTTTTATCGCACCGATGGCATTGGCAGCGATTCCGCAGGACAAACAGCCTGCCGCCTGTCTGCACTGCGGCAGCTGCGAACAGGTCTGTCCTCAGCAGATACACATCTCCGATGTCATGGAAGACTTCGTGAAAGTACTGGGATGATAAAACGAAAGAGAAACGAAAGAGAATAGAGTGAAAAAACGGATGGGCCGCCCATCCGTTTTATTATGGTCGTTCCTCGGCAATCCGGATAAACTCCTGCATGATAGGATTGATGTAACGATTGGGATTGCACAGCAAGCCGGATTGAAATTCGATGTCGTACTCCTTTGATTTGAGCTGAACAAGCTCACCCCGTTTCAGATGATCGGCGACGGTGTATTCAGGGATAAAAGTGGTTCCATAACCGCAGAGTAGAATCTTGATGATTGCTTCTACAGAGCCAATATCCATGGAAGATGTCAACTGCAGCCCCCGCTTTAGTAGCTTTTTCTCCAGAATTGCGCTGTAACCGATTCCGCGGTCGCATACGATGAAGTCACTTCCAATCAGATCCGTGATTTTATGCGTCTTTTTCTTGCACAAAGGATTGGAAGGATGTGTGACAAAGATGATAGGTTCGAGTCTTTCCGCAAAGAGGCGGAAATCAGGAAAGGCATTCGGCTCATCCAGCATGATCAGGAAGTCAATCTCGCCCCTCGTCAGCTTCAGCAAGTTGTCTTCCAGATAGTCAGATATCTTGACCGTAACATCCACCTGTGGATGCAACTCCTGAAACTGTCTGAGGAGGTCCGGAAGTGGTCCCGTCGCAAAAGAGGACGGAGAGCAGATTTGAAGCGATCCGACGAGGGCTTCGGCGGGCTGCACACTGTTCCGCGCGGCTTCTTCCGCATTCAATACGTTCAGCGCATAAGGCAGAAATGTTTTGCCTTCTTCTGTCAAAGCGATGCCGCGGCCAATCCGGTCAAATAATGGTATGCCAAGTTCTTTCTCCAGAGATTTGATTTGCGCAGTCACAGCTGCCTGCGAATAGCCAAGGCTTTCTGCTGCTTTTGTGAAGTTATTGTATTCAACGATCTTAACAAATGTGGCGATATTTCTGATCTCCATTTCGGTCTCCATCAATCACAAAAATCTATCAATACCATAAAAACCATTAGTTAGACAAATCCATTATAGCATGCTACTCTTTAATTGCAAAGGGGAAAGGACAACAAACACAAAGCACAAAGAATATAAAAAATAACAATAAAGGAGGTAACTAAGATGAGAAAGAACATGATGAACAATTGCAGATCCGCGATGTCAAGAGTACCGGGTGTTGATCGTAACACGATGAGGGATGTTCTGACAATGACACTCAGATCCTCCGGCTCCACAGAAGCTTCAGTCACAGAAGTACTTCTGGGTGAACGCGAAGCAACTAGATCAAATTTCAGAACATGGATGGCAAGCCATATCTAAACAAGTTTCATAAAACACATTGAAATATAAAGATTCTTCTCGAAGAAATAAGGAGGTAACAAAATGAATAAGAAGGTTGTAATGCAAATTGGATGTTTTCTCGTAATTTTCGCACTGGAAATGGTAGCAGCATACATTAACCCGGCATCAGTGATGCACAGTGCTCTGCTGATTCTGGCACTCGTAATGATTCCGGTATTCGTTCTGATTGGACGTATGCCAAAAGCTTCAAAGAATGTTGCAGCAAATCAGGAAATCAGTGAAGAAACATCACTTCCAAAAGCTGCTTAAGGCTACGAAATAAAGGTGATACAGAATCCGGTTCTTTTGTGAGCGCTATTGGGGAAAGTTTCAAGAAGACATTTATACAGGAAGACCGCTGGAAGATGTTTCTTCTGGGTATCGGAAACACCCTGCTTATGATCCTCTACTATATCGTATTTGCCAAGGCCGGAATCTCCGGAACATCAGTATCTATCGTTGGCTTCACTCTCATATTTGCTGCCTCGGTATATAGTATGCTGAAAGCAGGTGTAAGTGCAGTCGATATAGGTCAGACCGAAGCTGCATACGCTTTGGGATAGAGTATTCTCAAGGGATCTGTTGAGGATTTGTCATATCATTACGACCCGCAGGCAGACGATCCGAATGTCGTCAGAGTCACCATCCGGGAGTAAAAACTGTGTAACGCCCGTGTTAGGAATACTTTACGCTGATTTTATAAATCAAGGATTATCGATTTTACACAAAACCTCCATGATAGATATGAAAACATATGGATCATTGGAGGTTAATTTATGACAATATTTGATGTACTGACACTGGTTGGCGGACTCTGTCTGTTCCTGTTCGGAATGAACATCATGGGGCAGGCGCTGGAGCGCAGAGCCGGCCCGGGATTAAGAAATATGCTGGAACGGATGACCACGGGCAAACTGTCCGGCTTTTTGACCGGGTGCGGAATCACCGCAGTGATCCAAAGCTCATCAGCTACTACCGTAATGGTGGTAGGCTTCGTCAATTCGGGGCTGATGACATTGAAACAAGCAATCAATGTCATCATGGGATCAAATGTCGGAACAACAATCACAGCATGGATCCTGAGCTTGAGCGGCGTTAGCAGTGACAACATATGGGTCCAGCTTTTGAAGCCATCTTCTTTCGTTCCGGTGATCGCTCTTCTGGGAATCATCATGTTCATGTTCGTTGGGAAGGGAAAGCACAAAGATACAGGGATGATCCTGCTCGGCTTTGCCACTCTGATGTTCGGAATGGAGACAATGTCGTCTTCCGTATCAGGATTAGCTGATATCCCTGCCTTCCGGCAGTTGTTCCTGCTCTTCGAAAATCCTCTGCTCGGTGTTCTTGCAGGAGCGGTTCTGACAGCGATCATCCAGTCCAGCTCTGCTTCCGTTGGAATCCTGCAGGCGCTGGCGATGACCGGTCAGGTAAGCTATGGAGCCGCGATTCCGATCCTGATGGGAGACAGCATAGGCACTTGTGTGACGGCACTTCTGTCGTCAGTAGGGGCCAAGAAGGAAGCGAAGCGGGCTGCGATGGCACATCTTTGTTTTAACGTCATTGGAGCTGCAGTATGGATCACGGTATTCTGCGTAGTTCGGGCATTGCTGCACCCTGTACTCCTGAGTGCTCCTGCGTCTCTTCTGGGAATCGCAGTGGCGAACACCATGTTCAAGGTACTGAGCACCGCATTGCTGCTTCCGATGTCCAGCCTTCTCGAAAAGCTTGTGACCAGGCTGGTTCCGGATAAAGAAACGGATACAGATGCGGTTGCGCCTGAACTGGATGAACGTCTTCTGGCGACCCATCCTTGGCACTCTCCCGCTGCAGAGATAAGGCGGTGGAACTTGCGAAGGAAGCAGATACGGCGCTGGATAACAGCATCTGCATGATTACCGGGATTTCCGAGGGAAAGGACGATCCAGCCTTTGCAAAGGCAGGAGAGGCTATGACGAAAAAAGTACTCGAAGCGGAGGAACGTACGGATCTGCTGGAGGATGCGATAGACTCCTTCCTGGTGAAGCTTAGTACGAAAGATATCAGCGACAAGGATAATGAATTGATCACGGCTCTTTTGAAGATTTCGGGAGACTATGAAAGAATTGCAGACCACAGTATCAATATCTTGGAGGCGGCGCAGAGAATGCAGATGGCGAATCTTGCCTATACAGAGGAAGCGCAGTGTGAACTGGAGACCATCACAGCTGCTGTTCGGGAAGTCATGTCTCTATCCATGCAGGCATTTGCAGAACAGGATTTGGATGCTGCCAGCAGGGTTGAGCCACTTGAACAGGTTGTCGATCAGCTGAAGGAAACCTTGAGAAACAACCATATCAAACGGATGCAGGCTGGAAAGTGCAGTATGGAAGCTGGCATCATTTGGGCGGATATCTTGACAGACATGGAGCGTATTTCAGATCACTGCTCCAATATTGCCGGATGTATCATGGACTTGCAGGATCATAACATGAATATCCATGAAAGCCAGCGCTATCAGAAAAAGTACGACGCGCAGTTCAAAGAGAGATTTAAGGAATACCAGGTTGAATATGGACTGCAATAACAGAGCTGATTGTTCTGCAGGAGAAACCGTGATAGAATGCATGCATAATTGATAATACTTTTTAAGGAGGGTATGATTATGAAATTCAAATGCAGAATATGCGGATATGTTCATGAGGGAGATTCCGCTCCTGAAGTCTGCCCGCGATGCAAGCAGAAGGATGTATTTGAGCCATTGGAAGAAACTCCTTCCAATCCATATGCAGGGACACAGACAGAGAAAAACTTGGCAGCAGCTTTTGCAGGAGAATCTGAAGCGCGCAACAAGTACACCTACTATTCATCCGTAGCAAAGAAAGAGGGCTATGAGCAGATTGCTGCGCTGTTCCTCAAGACGGCAGATAACGAGAAAGAACATGCGAAGCTCTGGTACAAAGAGCTGCATGGAGGAACAGGGACAACACCGGAAAACCTCGAGATGGCAGCAGATGGGGAAAATTACGAGTGGACAGATATGTATGCCGGCTTTGCTGAGACCGCCGATGCAGAAGGGTTCCATGAACTGGCTGAAAAGTTCCGCGGCGTTGCAGCAATCGAAAAGCACCACGAAGAACGCTATCGCGCACTGCTGAAGAATGTTGAACTGAAGGAAGTGTTTGAGAAGAGCGAAGTCAAGATCTGGGAATGCAGGAACTGTGGGCACCTCATGACAGGTACCAAGGCTCCGGATGTCTGCCCTGTGTGCGCACACCCGCAGAGTTTCTTCGAACTGAACGGTGAGAACTATTAATCAGAATGACATGGATAATTGTAAAGAGGAACGGAGATAATCGATGCATTGAACTATGAATTGCAAAACGGATAGGCTGTGCCTATCCGTTTGCAATTGCTACTCGATAGGGGAGTCGAACACGGTGGAGTCGGGCCCGGGACCCTTACAGGAAGGAGGTTTCAGCCACTCCGCGTGCGAGTGTAATATAAAGTGTAATAAAAATGCTCCTCAGATATATATTGACAGTCTGCCGCAATCGTATTACAATGTAATACGAAAGGAGGGGTGAACAATGCTTTCATTAAGACTGGAAGAAGATGACGAACGACTTATCAGAGAATATGCCCGTTTCTACGGTATGACCGTTTCCGAATTTCTGAGAAAAGCAGCCATCGAACGCATCGAAGATGAATATGATCTGAATGCGCTCAAGGATTATGAGAGAAGAAAGAATAGCGGTGAGCTTGAACTGTATGACCACGACGAGGTTTGGAGCAAACTATGACATACGATGTTAAGTATGAAGAGAAGGCTGTCAAACAGATTCGGAAACTTGATCCCAGTGTACAAAAGCTCATCAAAACCTGGATCGAAAAGAACCTCATAGGAACGACCAATCCACGTCAACACGGAAAGGGGCTAATGGGGAACAAAAGTGAGTATTGGCGATACAGAGTGGGCGACTATCGGATCCTTGCTGAAATACGAGATGCAGAAGTAATTATTATCATTGTGGAAGTTTGGCATAGAAGAGAAATTTACAAAAGATAAGACATGAAATCGACGGACTTGCAAAAGCGGCAAGTCCATTTTCATAGAAAAAAGATATGCAGCTGTATGTCAAGACTGCATATCTTAGCTGACTAAAAGAGATGGTCTCAACAGAATCAGTGTAATCGTTATTTTGCGTAACGTTGATATTTCATTTGGCTGATGTAGATAGTACCAACGATTTTCGGAAATCGCTTTATTTTTATTGTTTAAAACCAATTCTTCTCACACCAGTCGCTGAGCTGCTCCAGAATTGGCATCAGTTCATCGCACTTGGGTGTGGTCTCATATTCGACCCTAATGGGTACTTCCAAATATTCACGCCTGATCACAAGCCCGGCTTCTTCCAGTTCCCTGAGGGCCTTAGCCAGAACTGTGTTGGAAACGCCGTCCATTTTGCGGCGGAGCTGGTTGTATCTTGTGGGACCGTTGTTATTGAGAGCGCAGATGATCTGCATTTTCCACTTGCCGCCGATGAGTTCCATGGAACGGTTGAGAGGACAGGTGTCAAGACAAGGGCAATCATAGTGAGTTTCAATCATAGTAACATTCTCCTTATCTGGTAATAAAAAACTGCGTTCTTGCGTAGTTTTCTTAATGATATATTATTATAGTATCAAAAGAAAAGCAAATAGTTTTTTATTACTTAATATCAGAAAGGAATCCGTTTATGGGAGCATTCATCCAAGGATTTACCATCGGTCTGGCATACGTAATGCCTATTGGAGCGCAAAATATTTTCGTCATCAATACAGCGCTTACCCACAGGTCGGGATACCGCAGACTCACGTCGCTGATCGTCATATTCTTTGACGTTACGATCTCGCTGATGTGTTTCTACGGCGTGGGAACTATAATGGAGACAAATAAGTGGCTCAGATTCATTGTACTGGGAGCGGGAGCCCTGATAGTAATGTGGATAGGATTCTCCATTTTCAGGGACAAGAGCGGCATAGAAGGAGAGCAGGGCAAGGAAGAACTCCCTGTGGGTAAGATAATAAGCACCGCCTGCGTCGTGACCTGGTTCAATCCTCAAGCCTGGATCGACGGAAGCATGATGCTGGGAGCTTTCAGGATATCTCTGCCGCCGGCCTCAGGAATTCTTTTCATTTCAGGCGTCTGTCTGGCATCCGTCACATGGTGGGTCGTGATGCCGGCTGTAGTATCTTTGTTCAAATCAAAAATCAATGACAGGATCTTCAGAGGGATCAATATTATCTGCGGATCCATTATCATGATATACGGTGTGAAGCTTCTCATAAGTTTCATTGGACTCTGCAAAGAGATGTTTTGAGAAGGACAGAAAAGAACCCGGTAATCGTTACATCGTAACCAGCCCGCTCACCGGATCCTTACTCTTTCACGACAAGCTCCAGAACGTCCGGCCGGGCATAGTGTCCGATGGCATCGTGCTCCATCTTGCATGCCGCCGTAAGCTGCATCTCAAGATCGGCATAGATGATCTGTTCTTCATCCCACAAAGGCTCTGTCAGGTAATGTCCATAAGGGTCAATGATGCAGCTGCCGCCGCGGCAGACCATTTCCGGAAGATTGATTACATCTTCTCCTGTACATAAATCATCGGGATATGATTCTTTTCTCACAACCATATCTGCGTTGATGAAGTAGCATTTTCCTTCTATAGCAATATGCTGTATGGTAGCCTGCCACTCCAAATTGTCATTTGTGTTCGGGGAGATATATATCGTTATGCCCTTCTGGTACAGTGCAACTCTGGCTAAAGGCATATAACTCTCCCAGCAAATCAGACTTCCGATCGGGCCCCAGGGTGTTTCTGTGACCGGGAAATAATCCTGATTCGCATCGCCCCAGACTACCCGTTCTGATCCAGTCGGCTTGAGCTTTCTGTGCACCTTCCAGGAGCCGTCAGGTTCGAAGATAACATTGCTGTTATACAGTGTTCCGCTGATCGCGTCCCGTTCAGAGAAACCAATGCTTACAAAAGCATGACCAGCCTTTGCGGCTTCTGACAGCATGCCGAACTCTGCGCCGCCTGCGACGATCGATGCATCGTAATATCGCTTCCAGTCCTTCCGTCCCGCTTCTGTTCTCTTACCCATACTGAAGCCGAAGTTCATGCCTATCGGATAGCCGGGGATGAACAGCTCGGGGAAAACGATCAGTTCTGCCTGCGCTGCGGATGCCTCCTCGATATACTGCAGCGCTTTACGAACACATGCATCCTTATCAAACATCACAGGCTCTGCCTGAACCAGCGCGATTTTGCAATTGTTGTTTACGTCTTTCATCATCATTCTCCTGATTACTTCATATTGATGAACACCAGTCCGACGATACATATTCCAACGCCGGCCAGCTTGTTCCAGGTCAATGGCTCATGATAGATCAGAAGACCAACGAAAATGAGCGCAACCGCCAGGAACGCTGACTGGACAATCGCCGCGGTATTCACCTGCCACCCTGCCTTATAAGCATATATGAAACCCACTTCCAGTGCAACAAGGACCAGCCCGAATACAAATGGTACCCAGTTCAACTTACTGTACTCAACAATCAGATTGGCAGAGCCTCTGTTTAAGGCGAAATACAGAATGCCGCTTGATAATAATGCTACCATGTATGTCACTGTGAGGGCTGCCAGTGGATTAATATCTGCCGGCATGGATTTCGCGCAGATCTGATACATGACGTTTGCAAAAACAACCAGAGCTATTGGCCAGATATAAGCAATCATTTCAAAGTCTCCTTTCTTTATGACAATAATTCTTTAACCCAACTCACAGAAGAAGGGTAGAGATAGTTCACAGTCGATTATTCTCAGATCGGCTCCTGCCTGACATCCAAGTCCGATGATTCTGAATGGTAAACGGTCTTTTTCAACTGTGCACAGACCGGTGCAGGCAAAATAAAAGTCCTGTTTTCCCTCTTCGCTGCATATCACGATCTGGTTTTCCGGAATCTGTATTTCATCCCAATCCGGCCTTCTTTCAACAAGGTCATCTTCAAGCATAGCGATCAGAGTTCTGGTCAAATCCGAATTGCCGTTTCCTGCAGACATCTGGTTAAGATCTTTTATTTCTGTTTCATACTTTGACTGTTCATCGTCGCTGCGGTTAATGATTACAGTTGGACGCAATACATTGCGAGGGACTTTGAACTGCATCATACGGCAGACAAGATCATCCTCGTATGGTTCAAAGATCATAAGTATATCAAGATCCCATGCTTTGTATTCGTGAAAATCCAGAATCGCTCTCACACGTGTGAAAATATAATGTTCAGATTCTCTCATCTCAAATCCAAATGTATCAATGATTACATCTCCCCAATGCTGCCAATCATATATGAACAATTCACGAAACTGATCCATTGTCCTGAACCATTCTCCATTATCCGTTCCTACAACAATTGCCGGCCGGGAGGGATGAAAAAAAGTATCGATGATCAAATCAAGATTTTTTAAATCCCGCTGAATATAGCACTGCTTCATTACTTCGAGTTTTTCATGAATAATTGTTTTGCTTGTCATATATATGATTCCTCTCTTTAAACAACCTTTTTCATGTTCACTTTTTTCATCAACTGCATTATAATGTTCTCATAAACATAAGTAAAACGAGATTTTTTTTAATAAAACTCAAGAATCACTTTATGCAAAGGCAGGCGCATCATGGATAAACTGAATTGCAATGTATTTCTTACTGTTGTCGAAACGGGCAGTTTCAAGAGAGCAGCTGATATGCTGGGGTATACGCAGGCAGGCATCAGCTATATCATCAATGCTCTGGAGGATGAACTTGGCCTGAAACTCTTTTACCGCGAACATGGTGGTGTCAGGCTGACATCTGACGGGGAGATCCTGCTTCCGTTGATCCGTCAGATCGACCTCGGTGAGCGAAATCTTATGGATAAAGTCAATGATATCAAGGGTCTGAGCGCGGGCAAGGTTCGTATTTCCACATTTAACGGCGTCTATATTCACTTGCTGCCGGGAATCATACGTACATTCAGAGAAAAATATCCTGCAATAGATATTGAGATCATCAGCTGTGAAGACAACCAGAAGAATGAACAATTGATTTTCAGAAGAGACGTTGACTGTGGGTTTCTGCCGGAAAAACCCTCCTCGGAAATCGAGTTTTTCGATCTCTTGGAGGATCCGTATATGGCAGCCGTATCAGAAGAACATCCACTTGCGGACAGCACAGCTTTTCCCGTCAACAGATTCTATGAGGATTCCTATATTATGATTGCTTTTGATAAATCGGATTTTTATGACAGGGTTTTTCCCGATGGGAAACGGCCCAGACCGGCCTTTGTAGCCGATAATGAGCAGGCTGCACTCGCCATGGTAAGTGAAGGCCTGGGTGTTGGTATCTTCTCACATCTTCTTGCCGGGAACGCGTCTTATCCTGTTCGCTTCATTCCTCTCAATCCAGCAATCACGAGAACCGTGGGGATCGGCGTCAGATCCATGAAAACATGTACGAACGCAACCCGCATGTTTATTCAGCACGCAGGCGATTGGATGTCCGGCAAAGAAATGGGGAAGTAATCGTATTTCACGCTTTCTTGACAAATCGCAGCCAGGGCCTACAATGAATATAGGATAAATTTATTGTATGTATTTATTAGAGTAGCAGCAAGGGATTTGGAAGAAAAGGAATGCAGGCTCTGATCAGATATTACGAGAAATAGAGAAACCATATTTAATAACAGGAACGACACCCAGTGGGTGTCGCCTTGTTATTGGTACTCGATAGGGGAGTCGAACAGGGGCCGGACACCCAAACACCGCATGAAATGGAGGCTTTGAGCCACACTATCGGGCGGTGTAATCAAAAGTGTAATCAAAATCCCGGAAAAGTCTATTGCTTATTAATTTCCCTCGTACTGTTGTTTTCATCGGTAGAGTGGTGCAACGAGGCGCTGTTGCTCTTGCAAAAGCTGGCGGATCTGAAAGAGAAAAAAGAAACGAATCCGCGGACATGAAAAAGATATGCAGTTGTATGCATATCCTTGCTATTTGATGGTATATTCCAACTTTTTTTCATGGACAGCGCAATCTGTCAGATACATGTTTATTAGATTTTGATACGAAATGCCAGTCTCCTCGGCCTGCTGTTTGAAATACTCGATTGTGCTTACATTCAGGCGAATGGTAATCTGCTTCTTCAGTTTGTCTGCATATGGGTTGCGCTTTCCATTTGAAAAATCATATTCGTCTCTCATA
>JAFRKJ010000078.1 GCA_017431785.1 Bacillota bacterium
AAAGGCAAGTCAGGCATTAATGTGCGCTTTTGAAGATTTCAGGCAATAAAACAGCGCATCCCTATGAATTCTTTCATGTGGATGCGCCGTTTTCTTTGATTTGTCGTGCGGCTGTCACCTTAACTTAATGACATTGGCGTTTGACGCGGGGATGGTTTTTTTATTGTTTGAACGGAATCACGGGATCTGACTGTGCTAAAACTGCAGTTAGAGGGCGAAAGAGCACAGTATTTTAATTTGATGAGTCGCAAAATGCGGTGCTATATATTATAATGGTTGCATTATGAAAGTAGCATTTCACACACTTGGATGCAAAGTGAATCAATATGAATCCGAGGCCATGGCGCAGATGTTCCGCAGCCGAGGTTGGGAGACTGTGGATGAGCGTGAGTTCGCTGATGTCTATGTCATCAATACGTGCACGGTGACTGCAATCGCGGACAAGAAGTCGCGCCAGTACATCCGCAGGATGAAGAGAGTCAACCCTGACAGCATCATCGCAGTGACGGGATGCTATGCGCAGATCAGCCCGGATGAGGTCACGGCGATTAAGGGTGTAGATATTGTCACAGGGACAAATGAGAAGAGCACGTTGATCGACTACATTGAGAAACTTGCCGTGGAACGAACATATGCGGAGGAACCGTTCACCGCGATCCACCCTTACGAGGAACTCGGCGTATTCGATGAGATGGGCAGGGTGACCAGTACGGAGAACCGAACCCGTGCCTACATCAAGGTCCAGGAAGGGTGCAACCGGTTCTGTTCCTACTGTGTCATTCCCTATGCGAGAGGACCAGTCAGGAGCAGGGCGCTGGAAGATATTGTGGAAGAGGCGAAGGCGCTCATTGCGGCAGGATATAAAGAACTGGTTCTGACAGGCATCAATACAGCCATGTACGGCATGGAAGGCCGCGATCTCTACGCGGCGAAGGTAGATGACACAGAACACGGAGCATCGGCAGCAAAAGCAACAGGCACAGCAGATGGAGCACCGGCACCAACCGATGCAGAGGAAGGCAAATACGGCATTGAAGAAGCCATCGCAGCGGTGGATGCGCTGCCGGGAGAGTTCAGAATCCGACTCAGCTCACTGGAACCTGCCGTCGTCAATGCGGATTATGTTAAGAGGCTGTTCCAATACGACAAGCTTTGCCATCACTTGCACATGTCAGCCCAGAGCGGCAGCGATAAGGTGCTGAAGTCCATGAACAGACCGTACGACAGAAGTCAGTACGTGGATATGGTGGAAGCACTGTATCAATTCGACCCTTGCTACGGAATATCGACGGATATCATCGTCGGTTTCCCGGGCGAGAAGGACAGAGATTTCGAAGACAGCTGTAGTCTGATCAGAGAGTGCAGCTTTTGCAAAACCCACATCTTCCGGTACTCTAAGAGACCTAAGACAAAGGCAGCAGTGATGAAGGAACAGGTCTCTCCGCAGGTCAAGCAGAAGCGAAGCGATGAGCTTCAGAAAGTCAGCAGCGAGGCGGCAAAGGTATTTTTTGAGCGGAATATCACAGCTGCGGAGGTCGGAAGAACGGAGACGGTTCTGTTTGAAGAAATCGTGTCTGCCAACGAGGAAGGATCCGGCATTATGAAAGGGGATAAGCTGCTGACTGGCTATACGGGGAATTACATCAGGGTGTATGTGCCCGTCAGAGGCGTTGGCGAGGAGATACTCGGAGCATTTGCCAAAGTGAGACTCGAAGCAGTTTTTCAGGACGGAATCGCCGCAAGTGTGGTACAATAACCATGCGGTACTGCTGCATAATGAGAATGCAGCTGCTGCATTATAGCAGTGAATCATTTATTTCATAGAGATAAGGAGATAAAACTATGAGCGATTGTTTATTCTGCAAAATCAGAGATGGCGAGATACCATCCAACAAGGTTTACGAAGACGATAAGGTGCTCTGCTTCCACGATGTGGATCCGCAGGCTCCTGTACACTGCCTGCTCATTCCGAAGAAGCACATCGCATCCATCGATGATGTTACTGAGGAAGATGCGGATATCCTGGCTTATATGATGCTGAAAATCAAGGATATCGCTGCGCAGCTTGAACTAGAGAACGGGTACAGAGTCGTCATCAACTGCGGTGAGGACGGTCTGCAGACCGTACAGCATCTGCATCTGCACATCCTCGGAAAGAGAAAACTGACTTGGCCTCCAGGCTGATGAAGAAAAGCCTCTGTGCCGATGAAAATATGTCTTGCATTGCAGGCTCAGTGATTGTATAATAACTGACGTTGCAGGATGACCTTTGTCATTACGACAAGGACCGTTTTCAAGACGAAAAACTAAAAAAGTCAAGGAGGTGAAACGGGAATGGCACAGGTAATCGTAAGAGAAAATGAAAGCTTAGAAAGTGCTCTGAAGAGATTCAAGAGATCATGCGCCAGAGACGGCGTCATGGCAGAAGTCAGAAAAAGAGAGCATTACGAGAAGCCAAGCGTAAAGAGAAAGAAAAAATCTGAAGCTGCTAGAAAAAAGGCTAAGAAGTACTAAGCGAAAATATGCACTTGAAACGGCATCAGTTTTGATGCCGTTTTCTATAGGAGGAGAGAATTATGTCATTAAAAGAAAAATTGAACGCTGACTTTAAGGAAGCGATGAAAGCAAAGGACAAAGTCCGCAAAGATACGATCAGTTTCGTAAGAGCTGCCATCAAGCAGGTGGAAGTGGATACGAGAGAAGAAGTCGATGATCAGGGCGTAGCATCCATTCTGGCCAAGCAGGTCAAGATGAGAAAAGACGCGATCAAAGATTTCGAAGCCGGCGGCAGAGACGATATGGTTCAGGAGTATATGGCAGAAGTCGAGATCCTCATGGAGTACATGCCGCAGCAGCTCACCGATGAAGAACTGACAGCAATCGTCAGGGAAACAGCGGGAGATCTTGGCATCGAAGAAGGCAGCGGCAAAGCTTCCATGGGCAAGCTCATGGGTCCTGTCATGGGCAAGGTCAAAGGCCTGGCCGACGGCAACGATGTCAAGAACATCGTTCTGAAATTCCTCGGATAAGTCGAAGCAGACGGATAAGAAGACGGATAAGAATGAGTGGTTTTCTGCCGGTAAACAGAAAAGAAATGCAAGAAAGAGGATGGGATCAGGTGGATTTCGTACTTGTTACAGGAGACGCCTATGTGGACCATCCTTCTTTTGGTACGGCCATTATCAGCCGGCTTCTGGAATCCAGGGGGTACAAGGTGGGCATCCTTGCCCAGCCAGACTGGAAGGGACCCGAGGATTTTCAGCGCTTCGGCAAGCCGCGTCTTGGCTTTCTCATCAACAGCGGAACCGTAGATTCCATGGTCAACAATTATTCCGTGCAGAAGAACCGCAGAAAACGGGATGTATATTCTCCCGGCGGCAAGACAGGGAGGTGTCCTGACAGAGCCGTTATCGTATACAGCAACAGAGCGCGTCAGGCCTATCCTGACATGCCGATCATCATCGGAGGTCTGGAAGCGAGTCTCAGACGATTTGCCCACTACGACTATTGGGATGACAAAGTCAGAAGATCCATACTTCTGGACAGCCGCGCGGACATTCTCATATACGGAATGGGCGAGCGTGCTGTACTGGAAATCGCAGAGGCATTAGACAGCGGTATTGAAGCCGGTGATATCAGCTGGATCCGCGGAACTTGTATCAAAGCAAAGGCAGCAGAAGAGGGCGGAACGCTCTACCTGGAAGAAGATGATGTGATTCTGCCGGCATATGAACGTCTGATGGACGATTCACCAGAAGCAAAGGCGGCATACAATGAGAGCTTCCGCATGCAGTACAGGAGCAATGATTCCGTACTCGGCAAAAGGCTGCTCGAACAGTATACCGATGGATTCTACGTAGTACAGAATCCGCCGCCGCAGCCTTTGGAGAGGCAGGAACTGGATGATCTCTACGAGCTGAATTTTGAACGCACATGGCATCCTTCCTATGATGAGGAAGGCGGCGTCCCGGCCATCGATGAAGTCCGCTTCAGTATCACTTCCAACAGGGGGTGCTTCGGAGGATGCAGCTTTTGCGCGATCACATATCATCAGGGAAGAGAAGTCAGAAGCAGGAGCTGCGAGTCTATCGTCAGAGAAGCGGAGCTTATGACACAGGATGAGAATTTCAAAGGCTACATCCACGATGTGGGCGGTCCGACGGCGAATTTCAGGAATCCATCCTGTGAGAAACAGCTGAAGCATGGGATGTGCGGCAGGAAGGACTGTCTGTTCCCGAAACCGTGCAGTCAGCTCAACACGGATCACGATGACTGCACCCGCGTTCTGCAGGAAGTCAGCAAAGTCAGAGGGATCAAGAAGGTTTTTGTACGCTCCGGCCTGCGCTTTGACTACATCATGGCGGATATCAGGAAAGGCGGCAAAAGCTCTTCCGGATACAGATTTCTGGAAGAACTGTGCAGGGCGCACGTTAGTGGTATACTAAAGGTGGCGCCGGAACACTCTTCCGGGAAGGTCCTCAGACAGATGCATAAGCCAGACATCAGCGTATTTGATGCTTTTGCATCAGAATACAGGGCGATGAACAAGAGATTGGGCTGCAGACAGTACATGGTGCCGTACTTCATCTCATCTCATCCGGGCAGCACTCTGGACGATGCGGTGGACCTTGCGCTCTATATGAAGAAGACAGGATTCGTGCCGGATCAGGTGCAGGATTTCTATCCTACGCCGGGGACTCTGGCCACGTGCATCTATTACACGGAGAAGGATCCATTCAGCGGCAGGGATGTGTATGTCGCCAAGGATCCGATGGAGAAGAAGATGCAGAGGGCTCTGCTGCACTTCAACAAAAAGAAAAATGAGAAGCTGGTGCGCCAGGCCCTGCAGAGGGCAGGCCGCACAGAAGCCGAAAAGGAACTTCTGGGAGGCAGAAGACGATGAGCAGGATACAGGATGTAACAAGGGCTCTCAGAGACGCGAAACGCGCTTATGAGAGGATTATGAAGAGAAAGAGGTACACACACTTCTATACGAATGAAGTGTACACTCCGGGGCATTCTGAAGCGCGGGGGACAGAACCCGGCAATATTCTTGCCGCCTGCGATAACCTGGCTTATATGGAGTATCTGCTGAAGGAAAAAGATATGGCAGGGAAGATCCAGCTGATTTATGTGGATCCTCCGTTCTTCTCGAACAGCAAGTATCAGGTTTCCGTACGGTTGGAATCCGATAAACTCGGCAAATCACCGACCATCAGGACAGGAGCCTATGACGATACCTGGGAGGACAGTCTCCAGCAGTATCTGACTATGCTCGGCGTACGGTTCTATCTGATGAAGGAACTGCTTGCAGACACAGGCTGCCTGTGGGTTCATCTGGATTGGCACAGCTCTCACTACATGAAGATACTGCTTGACGAAATATTTGGTTATGACAACTTCATCAATGAGGTTGCCTGGACATATAAATCAGGTGGCGCGTCCAAGCGAAGCTTCGCCCGAAAGCATGACACGCTGCTGTTCTACTGCAAAACCAACAGATACAAGTTTCATCCGCTCAAGGAGAAATCCTACAACAGAGATCTGAAGCCTTACCGGTTCAAAGATGTTGAGGAGTTCCAGGACGATTTGGGCTGGTATACCATGGTCAACATGAAAGATGTCTGGACCATCGACATGGTGGGCAGGACATCCAGTGAGCGGACTGGATACGCGACGCAGAAGCCGGAGAAACTTCTGGAGCGCATTGTGGAAGCCTGCAGCGATGAAGGGGATCTCTGCGCAGACTTCTTTGCCGGTTCCGGTACTCTGGGCGTTGTCTGTGAGAATCAAAAACGCAGATGGATCATGTGTGATGAAGGGGAGGTGTCCGTCTCCAATCAGATCAGAAGGTTCATGAACACTAAGATGGAAGACGACAGGCGTTTTGATGCCTTTGCAGTAGTCAGAACCGAAAAGGATCCTGACGAGGCCCTTAGCCGCCTCGTGCGGTGCGGCGAGGAGATGGGATGCCTTCGCATCTACGATTATGTTCCCGATGTTTTGAAACTCAGTGACGCCGATGAAGAAATCGCCCTCAAGTATCTCCACGATGACAGCAGATCCGTTATCGACTTCTGGAGTCTGGACGCAGATTACGACGGGCATGTGCACCGGGCATATGAAATCATCAAGGGAAACGATTTCTGCACACTGCCGGAGGGAAAACTCCACGTCATCGGGTATGATGTGTTCGGGAACCGGTTCTGCTGGGAAGAGGTAGACGCCGAATAGTTGATACCGAATAGGAGATAGATTCTGATACCGGAAGTATAGTATAATCAAATTATGAAAAAACGAATTTACAAAGAGGAAAACTACAAGACAAGCAAATGGTCCGGCGGCAACACGCGGGAACTGGCTATTTACCCGGTCAACGCCGAATATCTGGACAGGGATTTCTTGTGGAGACTGAGCAGCGCCGATTCGGATCTGGAGGAGTCGTCCTTCACGAAACTGCCGGATTACGATCGAATCCTGATGGTTCTGGAAGGCTCTGTTGTTCTGGCCCACGGGGATGAGAGGACAGCCAGTCTGGATGCCTTTGCATACGATGAATTTGATGGGGCGGTCAAGACGAAGTGCTTCGGCAAACTCATCAAAGATTACAATCTCATCTACCGCAAAGGCTGCAAAGGCCGTATGGAGCTCATTGAGCTGGAGGATGCTGCGAAACATATTGAGAGCAGGTTCGAAGGATGCAGATCCTTCGGGTTGTTCAGCGCGGAAGGATATACCGTCGTATCCGCAAACGGCCACACGGATATGGTCAAAGAAGACCAGCTGATGGTGATTGAGCTGGAACCGGGTGAGCTGGCGGAGATCTCTGTCATGGGTTCCGGTAAGTGTGTCCTGACAGAAGTGGCCTTTGAGAGAGAAGAGGTCATGGATTTTTCCGTTCCGGAGGAAAGGGCGGATGGAGAGAAAGGCGCATCGGATTTTGCTCTTGCGCTGAAACTGTCTCTGGGCAACAACCGCTGGAGTGCGACCATGCGGAGAATGAAGAAGAGCGGCGTATTGTACAGCCCTGCGATGGAGAAGAAACTGAGGATGCTGGACAGGTTCTTTGTGACCGGTATCGTCTGGGCAGTGGGTGTGATCCTCTGCTTGCTTCTGGTGCCGGCTGGCGTCAGTCCTGAAGCAGTGCTGGGGATTCTGGTAGCCTTCTCTATTGTTGATGTATTCCTGATTTCACCGCTGATCTATCTGGCAGTTCTGCCGAGACCGATCAGCGCCCACATCAAGAACGCCCATGAACTGAATGCATATGAACAGAAGATCTTCGAGGAGCAGCTGAACTACGATCCGCGCAAGGAAAGTCTCATGCGCAAGTACAGAGACAGAAAAGGCGAGAAGTACGACGGTATTGGAGACTTCTGGAAGAAGATGAATAAATAGATCGCCGGACAGATCGGAATTAACGACAACATGTTTGAATTAATCGCAACAGCCACCTTCGGGCTTGAAGCCGTCGTACGGAGAGAGATCGAAGAGCTGGGATATGAAATCATAAAAACAGAAGATGGCAAGGTGACCTTTGCAGGGGATGAGCGGGCGATCGTCCGCTCAAATTTATGGCTGCGTTGCGCAGACCGAGTTCTGCTGAAGACCTGTGAATTCCAGGCGCTGGAATTTGAGGACCTCTTTCAGGGTATCAAGGCGTACCCATGGGAGGAGATCATCCCCGTGGACGGCAAATTCACAGTGACCTGTTCCACCGTCAAGTCAAAGCTCCACAATCCGCCTGCCATTCAGAGCGTATCGAAGAAAGCCATCGTAGAGCGCATGAGCGAGGCCTACGGGGTTCAGCATTTCGAAGAGACGGGCGCTGAGTACACAGTCAAAGTCACCATGCTCAAGGACAGGGCAACCATCACGATCGATACGAGCGGAAGCGGTCTGCACAAAAGGGGATACCGCGCAGCAGCAGTCGATGCGCCGATCAAGGAGACACTGGCTGCAGCCCTTGTACAGCTCAGTTTCTTCCGTCCGGGGAGAATTCTGGCAGATCCATGCTGCGGCAGCGGGACGATTCCTATTGAGGCGGCCATGATCGGCATGAATATCGCGCCGGGGCTATCTCGGACTTTTGCATGTGAGAAGTGGGACATCATCACGCGCCAGATCTGGAAAGAAGAACGCAGTGCAGCCTTTGCGGCAATTACAAGGCCGGAAGGAAAGATCTATGCTTCGGATATCGATCCGAAGGCGGTGCGCGCAGCGCAGGAGAATGCGGCAGAAGCAGGTGTGGACGAGTATATCGAGTTCAAACGCGCAGATGTGAAGGAACTGGATCGGATAGGCGAACGCGGCATCATCATCACCAACCCGCCGTACGGGGAGCGGATCGGCGAACAGGAAGAGATCGACCGCGTGTTCAAAGCGCTGCGCAGCTTTTGCAGAGAGAATCCCGATTGGTCTTTGTTTATCATCACACCGGACAAAGATGCGGAGAAGAAGATCATGGGCCGCAGAGCCAACCGGCGCCGTAAACTGTTCAACGGTAACATTGAAACGACATATTATCAGTTCCACGGAGTGAAATCATGAGAGAGGTCACAATACAGTGCACAATTGGTCCGTCATGCAATGATCCGCATGTGCTTGCGGAAATGATGGAAGCAGGAATGGGCGTTGCGAGAGTAAACCTGTCCCACGGAAGCGCCGCTTCCCAGGAGGACAAGCTCGTCAACTTCAGAAGGGCGGTCAGAATGACCGGATCCATGGAAACTGCCATCATGTTCGATATACGCGGACCTGAAATCAGAGTCAAGGAGATTCCGGGCGGGAGCATTTTCGCAGCGACCGGGGAGACACTGGTGCTGCGATGCGAAGATGTGGAAGAGCACGATCCGGATGCAAACCAGTGGGGAAGCTATACGGAAAACATCATCAAAGTCAACTACGAAAATCTCTGCAATGAAGTCTTCGTCGGAACCCAGATCCTGATCAACGATGGCAAGGTCAGCCTTACTGTCGAGAGCGTGAAAGGGAAGGACATCGTCTGCTATGTGGACAGAGGCGGACAGATCCAGAGCCGCAAAGGCGTGAACGTCCCGGATGTGAAACTGCAGATGGAGTACCTGGGCGAGGATGATATCGAGGATATCCTATGGTGCATCGAAAACGGTGTGGATTACATCGCGGGATCTTTCATCAGAAGGGTCGATGATGTGCGTGCCATCAGAAAGCTGTTGGATGAAAACGACGGCAGACAAATCGGCATCATCGCTAAAATCGAAAACAAAGAGGCGGTCAGCAATGTAGAGGCTATTGCGAAAGAAGCGGATCAGATTCTCGTGGCAAGAGGGGACATGGGTGTTGAAATCGGCTTTGAGAAAGTGCCGGCGGTTCAGAAACGCATCATCCGCAAGTGCAGAGAAATGGGAAAGGCGGTCATCATTGCGACCCAGCTGATCGATTCCATGACGGAGAACCTGACGCCGACCAGGGCGGAAGTTTCAGATATCGCCAATGCTGTCTTTGACGGTGCGACGGATCTGCTTGTGACCGGTGAGACAGCATCAGGAAAACATCCTGTTGAAGTTGTGAAAGAGATGGCGAAGATCATCGATCAGGCGGTCATCGACGTGCAGAGATACGGGGAAGAGATTCTGTAGAGAATGGTGGCACCAGGGGCTGACAGATGAAAATCGAAATCAACAGAGCAGACAAAACACCTGTCTACATTCAAATCGCAGGTCAGATCAAGAATATGCTCCATACCGGCGCAATCACCGACGGCTACATGCTTCCGTCAGAGAGAGTGCTGGCGGAGGAGCTTGGCGTGCACCGGAACACTGTAACGAAAGCATACGGTGAGCTGAAGAGTGAAGGCCTGATCTATGCGTCTCAAGGAAGGTGCTACAGAGTCAGTTTCGGACGGGAGACCGTTGGCGATGAAACGATCGTGCCGGACAGGAGAAAAAACGTCAGCTGGGAAGCCGCTATGCGCCGTGAATTCGACGATTTCAGCAGCGACTTCGATGAGCTGTACAGCGAGAGTTTCGACCCATCATATATTTCCTTCGCGGGGGGCGTAGCAGCGAGAGAACCTTATCCGCCGGAGGAAATCGCAGACGTATTCGAAGAAATCCTGAGGAACAGCGGGGACAAGGCCTATTTCTACGTGCCATATCAGGGAGATCCGGAACTGATTCGCGAGATCGTGAAATACATGGCATCAAGCGGCATCAGAACGAAAGCCTCCAATATACAGATTTTCAAGGAGAACACCCAGGCGCTGGATTTTATCGTGCAGCTCATGCTTTCTCCGGGGGACAGCGTTATCGTCAATGAGATCATGGCTTCCGATGTGTACAGAACCATCGAGCTGGCCGGCGGGAAACTCATCACAGTACCTTCCGACGAGCACGGCATGATTACCGATAATCTGGATAAAGTCATTGAAGCGAGCAATCCGAAGTTCATCTATGTGGACTCCAGTTTCAATAATCCCAAAGGATCGGTCCTGACGTTGGAACGGCGCAGACAGATCCTGGAGTTATCTTACCAGTACAGAATCCCGATCGTCGAAGACGATGAGAGCTCTGAACTCTACTATGGCGGGAAGACACCACCATCTATCAAGTCGATGGATCACGGAAACAATGTCATTTACATGTATTCCTTTTCCCTGGATATGGTTCCGGGCATCGGTATCTCCTTCGTATCGGCAGACAAGAAGATCATAGAACAGTTTTCAAACATGGTTTCCCTGCGGGGAGCAAATCCTGAGTGGGCGTCCCAGATGCTCATGACACAGTACATGAAGAACGGCATGTTCGCAGAGCGTCTCAATGATTTCCGAACTGTTTGCAAAGGCAAGAGAGACAGGATGTGCGCAAGGCTGGAGAGCATGGCAGGAAGGTTCGGCCTGCGGTACACAAAACCGGAAGGCGGCGTCTACATCTGGGTGGAGCTTCCGGAGCACATGAATTCAAGAAAGCTCCTGAAGGAGACCCAGAAGAGGGGAATGACATTCATGCCGGGATACCTGTTCTTCCCAAAGAAGCAGATGGGAGCGCATTATTTCAGATTGAACTTCTCCTATCCGACTGCAGAAGAAATTGAGGAAGGCATGGACATACTGGAGGAGAGCCTTGCAGCGCTGCAAAAGGGTTTGTAGTCTTTGGAATAATGTCTTAATAATGTCTTTTTGAACTGGCACACAACAAAACAGAAGAACTGGCACTTTGTTGGGGATATACCCTATAGTATATTCTAGACAAGGTGCTTTTTAGTAAGACAAAAAGAACGTTACAACTAATTTAGAATCATATTTTAGAAAAGGAGAATAATGTTATGGCTGTTAATTTGAAAGGAAGAAGTTTTCTCACACTGATGGATTTCACTCCGGAAGAAATCAGATACATGCTCGATCTGGCACACGATCTGAAGGCTAAGAAGAGAGCTGGCATCCTGGGCGAAACAATGAAGGGCAAGAATGTTGTACTGCTTTTCGAGAAGACTTCAACCAGAACAAGATGCGCATTCGAAACAGGCGCACTGGAAGAAGGCGCTCATGTTACATTCCTGGACAGCAAGTCCTCACAGATGGGCAAGAAAGAATCACTGGAAGACACTGCTAAAGTTCTCGGCAGATTCTACGATGGTATTGAATACAGAGGATATGACCAGAAAGTCGTTGAAGATCTGGCCAAGTACGCAGGCGTTCCTGTATGGAATGGTCTGACTGACGTTGATCACCCGACTCAGATCCTGGCTGACCTGCTCACAATCGAAGAGCACGTTGCAAAGCCGCTGAGAGACTGCAAGGTCGTTTTCGTAGGTGACGTAAGAAACAACATGGCTTACGCTTGGATGTACGGCTGCGCTAAGATGGGTATGCACTTCGTAGCATACGGACCACAGGAACTGTGCGATCAGGTTGACGCTGACGTCGTTGCAAGAGCGAAGGCTGTAGCAGAAGAAACAGGCGCTGTCATCGAAGTAAGATCCGATGTAGAAGCAATCGAAGGCGCTGACGTTCTCTACACTGACATCTGGGCTTCCATGGGTGAAGAGGATCAGATTCCTGACAGAGTAAGAATGCTGACTCCTTACAGAGTAGATGAAGCTATGATCAAGGCTACAGGCAACGACAATGTAATCTTCATGCACTGCCTGCCATCCTTCCATGACTTCGAAACAACAATGGCTAAGAGCCAGATGGAACTGGGCTACGACATCCGCGAGGTTACCGACGAAGTATTCAGAAGCAGACATTCAAAGGTATTCGACGAAGCTGAGAACAGAATGCACACAATCAAGGCTGTCATGGTTGCTACAATCGGCAGATAATCGAGGCCGCATTAGTCAAAAGTAATTCAGGAGGTTGAAGAAATGATACCTGGAATCCATAATTATTCGGAAATTGGCAAACTGAATAAAGTTCTGCTGCACAGACCGGGACTGGAACTGGAAGCGCTGACGCCGTCCACTATGGAGAGGCTGCTCTTCGACGATATTCCGTTCCTCAAAGTTGCTCAGCAAGAGCACGACAGATTTGCCGAAGTACTGAGAGAAAACGGCGTTGAAGTAGTGTACTACGTGCAGGAAACTGCAAAGGCATTAAGCACGCCGCAGCTCCAGCAGAGTCTGATCGAAGACTTCCTCGATCTTTCTCTGATTACATCAAAGGGCATGAGAGAGAGCCTGATTTCCTATCTCATGACATTCACGCCGGAGGAGATGGTTGCGAAACTCATTGCCGGCATCAAGAAGAATGAAGTACCATCCGATGAAGTACACTCCCTGATGGACCTGATCCACGATGACTATCCGTACATCTCAGATCCAATGCCGAATCTGTACTTCACAAGAGACCCGGGCGCATGCGTAGGAGATGGCATCAACATCCACCACATGCACACCCAGGAGAGAAGAAGGGAATCCCTGCTGCTCAGATACATGTACAAGTACAACAGAGATTTCGCAACGGAAGAAAACAAGCAGTGGTACGATCTCGATCAGGATTTCTCCATCGAAGGCGGCGACGTACTGGTTCTTTCCAAGGACATGGTTGCCATCGGTCTGTCCCAGAGAACGACCATCGCAGGCATTGAGCGTTTCGCCAAGAACCTGCTGTCAAACTCCACATTCAAGAAAGTGCTGGTGTTCGATATTCCTAAGACGAGAGCATTCATGCATCTGGATACCGTATTCACCATGGTTGACTATGATAAGTTCACCATCCACCCTGAGATCGAAGGCCCGCTGGGCGTATATGAGATCACCATGGGTGCAGGCGGCGAGCTGAAGTTCAACGCTATGAAAGACGAACTGCAGAACATTCTGGCTATGGAGCTGGGAATCCCTGCAGTAGAACTGATCAGATGCGGCGGCGGCGACCTGCTGGCCGCACAGAGAGAACAGTGGAACGATGGATCCAACACACTCTGCATCGCTCCGGGAACCGTTGTTACGTATGAGAGAAACTATGTATCCAATGAACTCCTGGACAAGAAAGGAGTCAAGGTACTGTCCATTCCGAGTGCAGAGCTTTCAAGAGGAAGAGGCGGCCCGAGATGCATGAGCTGCCCGGTAAACAGAGTTGATTTATAAGGAGAAAATAGATGTCAGAAGCAAAAGGTAAAATTGTAATCGCTCTGGGCGGAAACGCCCTGCAGTCAGGCAAAGGCCCTGCAACGGCGGAAGCACAGCTGGAAGTCGTCAGAAGGACTTGCGAACACGTAGCGCAGATCAGCGGCATGGGATATGAGATCGCTGTCGTGCACGGCAACGGACCACAGGTCGGACGTATCGTCATGGCCAGTGAAGCAGCGAAGGATGTTACGCCGTCGATGCCGTTCGACGTATGCGGCGCTATGTCCCAGGGATATATCGGATATCACATCCAGCAGTGCCTGCTGTACGCTTTGAACAAAGAAAACAGACACGTTCCAGTCGTGACAGTAGCGACCCAGATGATCGTGGATGAAAACGACCCTGCCTTCCAGAAGCCGACCAAGCCGATCGGACCATTCTACACGGAAGAAGAAGCGAAGGCTATGGAAGAAGAAAAAGGCTGGACCATGAAAGAAGACGCCGGCAGAGGCTGGAGAAGAGTGGTAGCGTCACCGAAGCCGCTGCGCATCGTTGAAATCGAAGCAGTGAGACAGCTCTGGGACAACACCATCGTCATCACATGCGGAGGCGGCGGCATTCCTGTCATCGAGAAGATGGACGGACACCTGGAAGGTGTTGCGGCTGTCATCGACAAGGACTTCGCGGCAGAACTGCTGGCAGAGCAGGTGGAAGCGGATACGCTCCTGATCCTGACAGAGGTAGAAAAAGTTGCGATCAACTTCAATAAGCCGGATCAGCAGGATCTGGATCATCTGACTCTGATCGAAGCGACGAAATACATCGAAGAGGGACAGTTCCCGGCAGGAAGCATGCTCCCGAAGGTGGAAGCCGGTATGAAGTTCGTCAGAATGTTCCCGAACAAGAAGGCGATCATTACTTCCCTCGACAAGGCAGTCGAAGCCCTGAACGGGGAAACAGGAACGGTAATCACATTCAACTAAAAGAGGTGATGAAATGAAACAGACTGCGAAAGAGTTTATGTCGTCCATCAGTGTCGACAACATGCTCTATGATGAAGAAATCATTGCAAGCAAAGCGCATGCGCGCATGCTGAAGCAGAACAAACTGATCACTGCAGAAGAATGCGATCAGATGATCAAAGGTCTGGACGAGGTACTGACCGCTGTTGAAGCGGGTGAGGTGGAGTTCAAAGTTGCGTACGATGACATCCATGGATGCATTGAGCAGGTGCTGGAAGAGAAAATCGGTCCTGTCGCCAGAAAACTCAACCGTGGACGCAGTGTAAACGATCAGGTCGTCATTGACACCAGATTGTTTCTGAGGGCGGAGAATGAGTCCATCATGGGTTCTCTGAGAGAACTGATGGATACACTGGAAACGCTGGCAAAGGAACACGTGAACACGATCATGCCCGGATACTCTCATCTGCAGAGAGCCCAGCCGATCACGCTGGCGTATCATATGCTGGCTTATTACCAGATGTTCCGCCGCGACTTGAAGAGATTCGAACACTGTATGGAGAGCATCAATGTCATGCCGCCTGACTGTGGCGCGCTGGCCGGCAACGTCTTCGATACAGACCGTAAGAAGATGGCGAAGGAACTGGGTTTTGACGGGATCCTTCCCAATGCCATGGATGCCGTCGCCGACAGAGACTTCGGTATGGAGTTCATCAACGACTGCTCCATCACGATGATGCATCTGTCAAGATTCTGTGAGGATCTGATTCTCTGGAGTTCCGTAGAATTCGGATTCATCGAGATCGACGACGAGTTCACAACCGGAAGCAGAGTGCTTCCTCAGAAGAAGAATCTCGATGTTGCGGAGCTGATCAGAGGGAAGACCGGTAGAGTATACGGCGATATGATCAATCTGCTGACCGTCTTCAAGGGACTGCCGATGTCCTATAATAGAGACATGCAGGAAGACAAGTACGCAATGCTTGATGCTGCGCATACTGTAGAAGCATGCCTGACTCTGTTTGTTGAGATGATCAAGTCCATGAAGATCAACAGAGGCGAGATGCAGAGAGCTGCGAAGTACGGCTACATGAACGCTACAGAACTGGCAGAGTATCTGATGGAGAAGGGCATTGAGACTGAGAAAATCGGAGATATCATCAGCAAGGTCGTACAGTACGCCATCAACAATAATAAGCCAATCGAAGAACTGTGGCTGGATGATTTGAAGCAGTTCACACAGGTCTTCGACAGCGATGTCTATGACAAAGTGGCAATCAGAAATGTCATCGCGTCCAAGGTTTCCGACGGATCGACATCATTTGAGAACGTTGAGAAGCAGATCAAAGAGATTGCAAAGAACAAGAAATAAACAGTCATTGCAGTTCAGAAACCGCTGCGTGGAATGAAATGATCACTCCATGCGGCGGTTTTTTGCATGCAAGAAAAAATAAATGTTGCATATTTATGTAATGAAATGTATAATTATCAACATGAAGGCTGAACAGGCAACATAAGTTGCTTGTTTTATTGTGACAGACACACGGGGGTGAACATGCCAAAGAAAGAGTATCTGAAGAAAATACTGATCATCGGGTCAGGACCGATTGTAATCGGACAGGCTGCGGAATTTGACTATGCCGGCACACAGGCCTGCAAAGCAATCCGGGAGGAAGGAATCCAGACGATTCTCGTCAACAGCAATCCGGCAACGATTATGACGGATCACCAGATTGCAGACATCGTCTACATGGAACCATTGACAGAGGAGACGATTGAAGAAGTCATCCGAAGAGAACGGCCGAATGGGATGCTGGCTGGCTTTGGCGGACAGACAGGACTCAATCTGGCGATGGAAATGGAACGCAAAGGCATACTGTCCCGTTACAACGTAGAACTTCTGGGTGTCAACAAAGAAAGCATCAAGAAAGCGGAAGACAGGGAGGCGTTCAAAGCCCTCATGGAGGAGATCGGCGAACCTGTTCCGGCAAGCACAATTGCCACAACGATCGATGAATGCCATGCGTTCATAGAGAAAGAAGGATTGCCTGTCATCATCAGACCCGCGTATACATTGGGCGGTACAGGCGGCGGCATCGCGGAGACGATGGAAGAACTCGATGATCTTTGCTACAGAGGGATGGAGAGCAGTGCCATCGGACAGATTCTTCTCGAGAAGTCCGTTGCAGGATGGAAAGAGATCGAATATGAGGTCATGCGCGATGGGGCTGACCACTGCATTATCATCTGCGATATGGAGAACGTCGATCCCGTTGGCGTACATACGGGAGACAGCATCGTCGTTGCACCGACACAGACCATCTCGGAAGAAGAAAACAACATACTCAAAAACGCTTCGATCAAGATTATCCGGAGTCTTGGCATTGAAGGAGGATGCAATATCCAGTTTGCTCTGGATCCGGACACCGGCGACTACATTGTCATCGAGGTGAATCCGCGCGTCAGCCGTTCTTCAGCGTTGGCTTCTAAGGCCGCCGGATATCCGATCGCCAGGATCGCAGCCAAGATCGCGCTTGGGTATCATCTCGATGAGATACGCAACAGTGTGGCAGGAGGATCGGCACTATTTGAGCCGTCGCTGGATTACATTGTTGTGAAATATCCACGTTGGCCCTTTGATAAGTTCAGAACAGCATCGCGTAAACTGGGGACACAGATGAAAGCAACCGGTGAGGTCATGTCTTTGTGCAAGAGCTTCGAAAGCGCTTTGCTGAAGGCGCTGACTTCTGTAGAAATCAAATGCGACGGTCTGCATACACCAACTGTTTCCGGCTTGGGGGATGTGGAATTGCTGGCAAAACTGAAAGCCTGTGATGATGAGAGAATCTTCTGTATCGCAGAAGTGCTGAGAAGAGATCTGATGACGGTGGATGAGATTTACGAGGTCACAAAAATCAATCCATGGTTTCTGAATAAAATCAAGTATCTCATCGACCTTGAAAAACAGCTGAAAGAAGGCCCATTGACGAAAGAACTGCTTATCGAAGCAGAGTCGAAGGGTTTCACGGACAACGATATCATCGGCCTGTCCGGTGTTCCACGGGAGGTTATTCAAGACATTCGTATCTACAATGATATCTATCCTGTCTACAAGATGGTCGATACGAGCGGCGGCCGCTCAGCGATTTCGACGCCGTACTACTATTCCTGTTACGAAAAAGGAGATGAAAACGTCATCTCAGATCGTGAGAAGATACTGGTAATTGGTTCCGGCCCGATCAGAATCGGACAGGGAATCGAGTTCGACTATTGTTGTGTGCAGTGTGTCAATGCAGTCAGGGAACTTGGCTATGAGGCGATCATCGCCAACAATAATCCGGAGACAGTAAGCACAGATTCGGATATTTCAGACAAATTGTATTTTGAGGCGCTCCATATTGATGATGTGATGAACATCATCAAAAGAGAACGTCCTAAAGGTGTCATCGTACAGTTCGGCGGACAGACCTCCCTGAATCTTGCAGAGCAGCTCGACAGCCGTATGATCAACATTCTGGGTACATCATACAAGAACATCGATCTGGCGGAAGACAGGGAGAAATTCAATGCGCTTCTGAAAGAATTGCACATTAAAACGCCGAAGGGATATGCGGTTACAGGAGAACAGGAAGCGTTCGCTGCAGTCGCAGAACTCGGTTATCCAGTTGTCGTTCGCCCGTCCTATGTAATCGGCGGACGTGCCATGCAAGTTGTTTACAGCGACGAAGAGTTGCAGAGCTACCTGAGGGAAGCGGTTTCTCTGTCAAAGGAGCATCCAGTCCTGATCGACCAGTATATTGTAGGTAAGGAGATTGAAGTAGACGCTGTATCTGATGGTGAGGATGTGCTGATTCCGGGAATCATGGAACATATTGAACGTGCCGGCGTCCATTCCGGGGACAGCATCTCAGTCTATCCGGATTTTTCCATCGCCAAAGAGGTGGAGGATACGCTGGCGGTCTATACGAAAAAGATAGCAAAAGCATTGCATGTCGTCGGACTGGTCAACATCCAATATGCGTATGACGGACAGACCATTTACGTCATTGAGGTCAATCCGCGTGCATCCAGGACGGTGCCGATCCTGAGCAAAGTTACAGGCGTGCCGATGGTCAAACTGGCCGTTGCAGCTATGCTGGGTCAGAAACTGAAGGACAGTGGGTTCGGGACGGGGCTGTATCCAAAGTGTGACAAGTACTCCGTGAAAGTTCCTGTATTCTCCAGTGCGAAGCTGACCGATATGGATATTGCACTGGGACCAGAAATGAAATCTACCGGCGAAGTACTCGGTATTGATGCTGATCTGAAGAAGGCACTGTATAAAGGCTTCGTTGCAGCAGGTACGGCGATTCCGACAGCGGGCAATATTTTCGCAACTATACGACAGGCTGAACTGACGCCGTACACGGCGGAAATACTGAAAGATTACATCGATGCAGGATTCAAGCTGTATGTATCGTCAGATAATCTTGATTTTGCAAAGCAACACGAAATCAACGTGAATGTAATGACGTACGATACAGCCATCAAATGGATCGGAAACCATGATGCCAGCAGTGAAATGAGGATCGATCTGGTTCTGAATGTTCCGGAAATGGCAAACAGCAAAGAAAACGACAGCTTCCCGGTCAGAAGGAAGGCTGTCGAACGCGGGATACCGACCATGACCTGCATGGATACCGCGAAAGCGTTTCTGGAGGTCATCAGGCTCAAGCAGGAAGGCGCAGAACTGCAATATGCCCAGCTGGGTTAAAACAGTTCCCCAATGAGACAATTTAAATACGATTACAGGGTTGATTTATATACAGAGATATGTATAATAATGCACATGGGCATAGATATGCATAAATACTATTAGGAGGAAAGAAAAGTGGCTAAAGAAAAAGTTGTACTGGCGTATTCCGGCGGACTCGATACATCCGTCATCATGAAATGGCTCAAGGAGAACTATGATTATGATGTGATTGCAGTATGCTGCAATGCCGGACAGAAGGAAGATTTCAAAGCAATTGAAGAGAAAGCGATGGCGACAGGAGCGATCAAAGCGCTGACCCTGGACATCAGGGAAGAGTTCATCACAGATTATATCTGGCCTACATTGAAGGCCGGAGCAACCTATGAGAACTATCTGCTGGGTACTGCGATGGCGAGACCGCTCATGGCGAAGAAGCTTGTTGAAGTTGCGCAGAATGAGGGGGCGTTCTACATTGCCCATGGATGCACAGGTAAAGGTAATGACCAGGTAAGATTTGAATCTGCGATTCATTCCCTTGATCCTGCAATCAAGATCATCGCGCCTTGGAGAATGCCGGAGTGGGAATTCGAATCCAGAGAGGACATGATCCAGTATTCCCATGATCACGGTATTCCGATCAGTCAGTCCAACGCCAAGATTTATTCAAGAGATGAAAACATCTGGCACATCAGCCATGAGGGCGGAGAATTGGAGAATCCTTGGAACGTGCACTATGATTCCATTCACGTACTGAGTGTTCCGCCTGAACAGGCGCCTGATGAGGTCACTTATGTGGATATCGATTTTGAAGACGGTATTCCTGTTGCAATAGACGGAGAAAAGCTGGGACCGATCGAACTGCTGACGAAGCTCAATGAACTGGGAAGCAAAAACGGCATCGGCACCATCGATATCGTTGAAAACAGACTGGTCGGCATGAAGTCCCGTGGCGTCTATGAGACACCGGGTGGAACGATTCTTTTCAATGCACATGCCGGTCTGGAAGAGCTGATTCTCGACAGAGACACAGCTCACTACAAGAAAATCGTGGGAGAGAAATTTGCAGAACTGCTGTATACAGGTCTCTGGTTCACACCACTCAGGGAGGCAATCTGCGCCTTTGTCGACAAGACCCAGGAGAACGTAACAGGAACCGTAAAGATGAAACTGTACAAAGGCAATGCAACGGTTGCCGCCAAGAAGGCTCCATATTCACTTTACAACGAAGAATTTGCTACCTTCAGTAAGGATGAGGTATATAATCAGTATGACGCGGAAGGCTTCATAAATCTGTGGTCGCTGCCGCTGAAGATCAGAGCGATCCAGAAACAGACAGCTGAAGGAGGTGCAGTATACAATGAAGCTCTGGAAAGGAAGGTTCTCAAAGGAAGCGACTTCGTCGAGTGATGAATTCAACGCTTCGATTCCCTTCGATCAGAGAATGTATGAAGAGGATATCAAAGGCAGCATAGCCCATGCGGGAATGCTGGCGAAACAGGGCATCCTCACGGAAGAGGAAGGCGCCCTGATCATCAAGACGCTTGGTGAAATACTAGAGGATATCAAGGCCGGGAAGATCGAATTCTCCATAGAAGGAGAAGACATCCACATGAGCATCGAGACCATTCTGACCGAGAGAATCGGGCAGACGGGGAAGAAGCTCCATACGGCGAGAAGCAGAAACGACCAGGTCGCCGTGGATTTCCGGCTCTGGCTCCGCAAGGAGACAGCTGAAATCGACAGCAAGCTGGATGAGCTGATGAAAACACTGCAGGAGTTGGCGGAGGCACATCAGGAGACAGTGATGCCGGGATATACCCATCTGCAGCGGGCGCAGCCTGTCACCTTGGCGTATCACTTGCTGGCGTACTATCAGATGTTCAGCCGCGACAAAGAGCGGTTTGCCGACGGCCTCAAGCGGATCAACAGACTGCCGCTTGGGAGCGGTGCGCTGGCGGGTACCACCTACAATACAGACCGTCAGTATCTGGCTGACCAGCTCGGCTTCGACAGCATCCTTCCAAACGGAATGGACGCCGTCGCCGACAGGGATTTTGCAATAGAGTTTCTGAATTGCTGCAGCATCTGCATGATGCACTTATCCAGATTCTGCGAGGAGCTGATTCTGTGGAGCAGCGTGGAATTCGGGTTCGTTGAGATCGACGATTCCTATTCGACGGGAAGCAGCATCATGCCGCAGAAGAAGAATCCGGATATGGCGGAACTCATCCGCGGTAAGAGCGGCCGGGTCTACGGAGATCTCATGGCGTTGCTCACCGTATGCAAAGGCCTCCCAATGGCCTACAACAAGGACCTGCAGGAGGACAAGGAGCCTGTTTTCGATGCGTCTGATACCGTGAAGAACTCGCTGGGAATCTTCACTGAGATGATTTCCACCATGACGGTCAAAAAAGACACCATGGCCAAAGCGGCAAAGTACGGTTACATGAATGCTACGGACGCCGCCGACTATCTGGTGGGCAAAGGCATCCCATTCCGTGATTGCCACGAGATCATCGGAAAGATGGTGCTCTATGCCATAGGAGAAGGAAAAGCTTTGGATGAGCTGACCATGGATGAGTTCAAATCCTTCTCGGATGCTTTTGCAGAAGATATCTATGATGCAATCTCCATAGAGAACTGCATCAAAGCGAAACAGTCAGAGGGATCCACATCCTTCGAAAGTGTCCGCAAACAGCTGGACAAAATTAAGAGTGACTAGCCACACTATTCTCAATAGGTACGGCAGAGGCAGTTGGTGTGTTGATTGAACGGATCAGCTGCCTCTGTTATACTTTTTGCGGGAGGTTCTGAAATAATGAGAGAACTAAATGTAGAAGAAATCACGAAGGCTGTAGCACAGATGTACGTACACGCTAATTACTTCCTCGGAGAGGATGTGAAAGAACGTATCGCGGAGTGCGCACAGTGCGAGACATCACAGCTTGCACGAGAAGTCTTTGCGAGCGTGGAAAAGAATATGGAAATCGCGGCAGAGGGTGTGTTCCCTATCTGTCAGGACACCGGCATGGCCTGCGTTTTTCTGGAAATCGGGCAGGATGTGCATCTGACGGGAGGAAATCTCCATGAAGCAGTCAATGAAGGTGTCAGAAAGGGGTGTGCTGATGGATATCTGCGGCAGACCATCGTTGAGGATCCGTTCCGGCGGAAGAATACCGGAGACAGTACGCCTGCCGACATCATTATAGATATCGTCCCCGGGGACAAAGTGAAGATTACTGTGGCGCCGAAGGGATTTGGTTCGGAAAATATGAGCCAGATCAAGATGCTGACACCGGGCGCAGGTGTGAAAGGCGCAGAGGATTTTATCGTCAAAGTCTGCGAGGAAGCGGGCGGCAGACCGTGCCCGCCGATTGTCGTAGGAGTAGGAATCGGCGGAAACTTCAACAAGGCTGCTCTGATGGCGAAGAAAGCGCTGCTGCGGCCATTGGGTGAGCACAATGCGAATCCGTTCTATGCCGAGATGGAAGAACGGCTTCTGAAGCGAATCAACGACCTGGGCATCGGACCGCAGGGATTCGGCGGCAGTACGACAGCGCTTGCTGTGAATGTCATCGCTGCACCGACGCATATAGCAGGACTTCCGGTGGCAGTGAATATCAACTGTCACGTATCGAGACATGAGGAAAGAATATTATGAAGCATGAATTGAAGGAACCTTTTACAAAGGACAAACTGAAGCAGCTCAAAGCAGGGGATACCGTCTTGCTGACCGGTACGATTTACGCTGCCAGAGATGCCGCGCACAGGAAGCTGATAGAGCTGATCGATGCCGGTGAGCCGCTGCCTTTGCCTATAGAGAATCAGATCATCTATTACATGGGACCGACGCCGGCAAGACCGGGTCATCCGATCGGCTCAGCCGGACCGACGACCAGTTACCGGATGGACGATTTCACACCGGCGCTCCTAAAGCTGGGGCTTTCGGGCATGATCGGCAAGGGCCCGCGAAACGAAGCGGTGAAAGAGAGCGCGAAAGAAGAGGGCGCTGTCTACTTCGCAGCCATTGGCGGCGCCGCCGCTCTGATCGCCCAGAGCAGTAAGCAGTCAGAGGTGGTTGCCTTTGCAGAAATGGGGACAGAAGCGATCCGCAGCTTATATGTAGAAGAGATGCCGCTCATTGTCGCCAACGACGCAGCCGGCGGAGATGTCTTCCAACGGTAGTTGGGTTGTATTCTGTATACAGCAGTGGTATAATCTATACAAGATATTATTGCTGCTAGTTATATGATTTATGGAGGAATTAATATCATGGTAAAATTCAACAATGTTATTGTCAGAAGACCTTGCAGAGCGGTTTGTGACGGCATCACATCAGCCCCTGAGCTGGGACAGCCGATCTATGAGAAAGCACTGCAGCAGCACGACAAGTACATCGAAGCGCTGAAGAAGTGCGGCGTCGAGGTAACCGTGCTGGAAGCGGATGAAAGATATCCGGATTCCTGCTTCGTAGAAGACCCGGCCCTCATCACCAAAGCATGTGCGATCATCACAAATCCGGGCGCAGAGTCCAGAAACGGTGAAAAGGATGAAATCATTGGTGCTATCAAGAAGTTCTTCCCGGAAGACAAGATTGAGTACATCAAAGACCCGGGCACGCTGGAAGGCGGCGATGTCATGATGGTCGATGATACATTCTATGTTGGTCTTTCCGCAAGAACAAACGAGGAAGGCATCAGACAGCTGGGAGAGATTCTGAACAAGTACGGTATGAAGTGCGTTCAGGTTCCCCTCGAGAAGGTTCTGCACCTGAAGACAGGCGTCAACTATCTGGAACACAACAACATGCTCGTTGCCGGCGAATTTATCACAAAGCCTGAGTTCGAGCAGTACAACAAGGTAGTTGTTCCTGAAGAAGAAGCTTACGGCGCAAACTGCATTTGGGTAAACGAAACAGTTATCGTACCAGAAGGATATCCATCTGTACTGAAGGCGGTTCAGGATCTCGGATATGAGACACTGATCGTAGACACATCAGAATTCAGAAAGATCGACGGCGGACTGTCCTGCCTGTCACTGAGATTCTGGGCATAAGAGAGGTGATTTGAAATGCAAACCAATCAAAAAACTCTGGGTATGCTGCCTCTGGTCTTATTCTCAGTAGGCTGCACTCTCGCATCAGGAGTATTCGCTCTTTCCGGTGACTTCGCATACGCAGGTGCATACACACTTGCCACACTCATTGGCTGGGGCATCACGTTCGTAGGAATGCTTGGCCTTGTTGGCTGCTTCCTCAGACTGACAATCGTCAAGCCTGAACTGACATCCGGCATCTACAGTTACGCACGCGCAGGATTCGGTGAGTACATCGGTTTCAACTCCGCATGGGGATACTGGCTCTCAGCGATTCTCGCTTATGTAACATTTTCAACAGGATTCCTGGGATCACTGTCGGAACTGCTGCCTTTCCTTGGGGACGGCATGAACTTAGCATCCCTCATTATTGGTTCCATCATCCTGTGGCTGCTTGTGCTTCTCCTTCTCAATGGTGTTAACCAGGCAGTCATCATCAACGCAGTAGCTGTTATTTTCAAGGCGATCCCTATCGTGTTCCTTGTTATTGCCGCTCTGATCGCCGGAGCCTTCGACTTTGATACATTCATGAACAATTTCACAGGAGAGGGAAGCGGCATGTCCCTGTTCGATCAGACGAAGGCATGCATCTTCACGACTGTCTGGGTATTCATAGGTATCGAGGGCGCAGTCGTTATTTCGACCAGAGCCAAAGATACGAAGCTGGCAGGCAGGGCATCGATTATTTCATTCATAGCTCTGTTCGCTCTGTACTTCATCATTTCCTTCCTGTCCATGGGTGTTGCAGATCACGATACTCTGGTATCATTCACTGACAACTACACATTCTCAATGGCAGGTGTAATGGAATACATCGTAGGGCCATGGGGTGCGCATCTTGTCAATATCGCAGCAGTAATATCCATCGGCTGCGCTCTGCTGACATATGTTATCCTCTGTTCCGATTCAGCATTCGGACCTGCAAACATGAAGTGCTTCCCTAAGATCTTCGTTAAGAGGAACAAGAAGGATCAGCCGATGTACTCGATCATCTTCAGCGCACTCTTTGTTGAGCTGTTCATGATCGTTGCAACGATAAATTCAGCTTCATACCAGAACTGCTACTATCTGTCCACCATCGCCATCATGATCCCATACATGCTTTCTGCATTCTATGCATTCAAGCTTTCATGCACCGGGGAACTTACCGAAGGTCTTGGCGGCAACGGTAAGGTCTGGACTTGGATCGCAGCCATCATCGGTTCCATCTACGGAATCTGGATGCTGTACGCATCATCGTTCTCATACATTCTGGTATGTGCTCTTATGTATCTGCCGGGCGTGATCATCTACATCATCAAGAGAAGAGAAGAAGGCGGTCCGATATTCCCGAAGGTTTACGACAAGATCGTATTCATTGTGCTGTGCGCATTGTTCGTACTGTTCTTCGTACTCCTGGCATCAGGAAATCAGTTCGTCCTTTCAGGATTCTAAAGGCAAAGACAACGCTTATGCGGACTGCCGGAAATCCCGGCAGTCCGTTTGTCATGAAAAAGCAGCGATGCTTTTGCAGTTGACATTTGCAGTATAAAATACTATTATTGACGGGTATTCGCTTTTTTGGGCAGGGGGTTAGAGCAATTCTATCAAGAGAGGTAATACAATGGAGATAGAACTGAAGTATACTATTCCTGATGAAGAAACAGCCAGGCAGATCTGGGAGGATGCGCTCTTCAGCGAGTTCGAGGAAGAGGGAACAAGAGAAGAACTGAAGATCGATGCCAGGTATTTCGATACAGACAGCTTCGATCTCGCCAGAAATGAAGTCGCATACAGAATCAGGCGTGAAGGTGACCGTCTTGTCGCAGCCCTCAAGTGGAAGGGGCACAGCGAGGACGGGCTGCACGTAAGAGAAGAAATCAATGTTCCGGTGCAGGACGATACGCCTGATCTCGATGTGTTCCATGAAAGCAGCGTCGGATGCGAAGTGTATAAGTTCGCTGAAGGTAAAGAACTCAAATGCATCCTGCAGACTTCATTTCTCCGCAGGAAGTTCAGAATCGATACCGGAACCGGATTGTTTGAGTTCTCCGTCGACAGCGGAGAAATCGTCACGGATTACGGAGTCCAGCCGATCATGGAAGCAGAGGTTGAACTGTTTTCCGGAGAAACAGAAGAACTGGTGGAAATCGGCAGGCGGCTTCAGGAGGAGTACGGACTCGAGGAGGAGAACAAGAGCAAGTACTACCGCGGCATTCTGATGATCGAAGAAAACCGCGCATAAAAATGCATATTGGAGAGGCGCAGCCGCCTCTCTTTTTTTAGGCTTTTGTCCTTGTAAATCAAGGGCAAAAGAGGTATAATTATTTGCACTATATGTAAAAAACCGAGGAGGAAATATATTAATGAAATCAACATTTATTTCAAAGGAAAAAAACGAAGTCAAATTCAAGATGGAATTCACAGCAGAGGAGTTCGAAGACGCTATCGTTAAGGTCTACCAGAAGCAGAAAGACAACTTCCAGATAGACGGATTCAGAAAGGGCAAAGCCCCTAGAAGCCTCATCGAGAAGAGATACGGCGAGACCATCTTCTTTGACGATGCCATCAACAATCTGTTCTCACTGAATTACCCGCTGGCAATGGATGAGCTCGATCTGAACGTCATCGATTATCCGAAGACAGAGATGAGTCAGACAAAGAAGGGCGAGGGATTCGACATTACAGTAACGGTTGAAGTATATCCGGAATTCGAAGTGAAGGATTACAAAGGCGTTGAGATAGAAAGAGTTCCTGCTGAAGTTTCCGATGAAGACGTAGACAAGGAAATCGCCAACATGGCTGACAGAAACTCACGCATGGTTGAAGTAGACAGACCTGCACAGGATGGAGACACGGTTCTGATCGATTACGCAGGATTCGTCGGCGACGATCAGTTCGAAGGAGGAACAGCTGAGAGATATCCGCTGAAGCTGGGTTCCGGTACATTCATTCCTGGATTTGAAGAGCAGCTCATCGGAGCATCCAAGGACGATGACGTAGAAGTTAAGGTTACATTCCCTGAGGAATATCACTCCGAAGAACTGGCAGGCAAGGAAGCGATCTTCAAGTGCAAGGTTCATGAAATCAAAGAGAAGGAAGTTCCTACTATCGATGATGACTTCGTCAAGGATGTCAGCGAATTCGATACTCTGGATGAGCTGAAGGCAAGCAAGAAGGAAGAACTTCAGAAAGCAGCAGAAGCAAGAGCAGAAGACCAGATGAAGAACAGCGTCATCGAGAAGATCTTCGAAGCAAATGATATCGACGTTCCGAACGCAATGGTCGAAGAAGAAATCAACAGCTCACTGCAGCAGTTCGACCAGCAGCTGAGAGTACAGGGTATGGATCTCAACACTTACATCAAGTACATGGGTGAGGATATGGAATCGTTCAGAGAGAACATCAGAGAGGATGCGTTCAAAAAGACGAAGACCAGAATGCTCGTTGCTAAGATCGTTGATCAGGAAGAATTCGAAGTCAGCGAAGATGAGATCAAGGAATATCTTGAAGATATGGCAAAACAGTATGGCATGGAAGTCGACAAGCTGGTTGAAGCAATCGGACCTCAGAACATCGAGACCGTAAGCGGCGATCTGAAGATGAGAAAAGCGATTGACTTCGTTTATGAGAACGCTGTCATCAAATAAGATAATGGCAAGGGAAGGATAAGAAGATGATTCCATATGTAATAGAACAGTCCGGCGGAGTTGAGAGGCAGTACGATATTTACTCAAGACTTCTCAAGGACAGGATTATTTTCATAGGAGAAGAAATAGACGACCACGTTGCGAGCGTGGTCGTAGCTCAGCTTCTGTTCCTGGAAGCAGAAGATCCGGATAAGGATATCAATATTTACATAAACAGCCCCGGCGGCAGTGTGACCGCCGGTATGGCTATTTATGACACGATTCAGTACATTAAGCCTGAGGTGTCCACCATTTGCGTTGGACTGGCAGCCAGCATGGGTGCATTTCTTCTTTCTGCAGGAACGAAGGGGAAGCGTTTCAGTCTTCCGAATGCAGAGATCATGATCCATCAGCCATTGGGCGGCGTCAGAGGCCAGGCTGAAGATATCAAAATCCACGCAGAATGGATCATGCGCACCAGAGAGAAACTGAACAGGATCCTGAGCGAAAATACCGGTCAGCCTCTTGAAAAGGTGGCAGCTGATACAGACAGAGACAATTTTATGTCTGCGGATGAAGCGAAGGAATACGGGATCATCGACAAGGTCATTACCGACAGATAAAAGGGGAAGTGTAAGGAGAGAATGGCGAAATACGACAAAAACAACGAACTCAGGTGTTCATTCTGCGGGAAACCTCAGAGTCAGGTCAGAAAGCTCATCAATGGGAACGGGCTTTACATCTGCGATGAGTGCGTGGAACTGTGCAATGAGATTTTAAGAGAAGAAGCCTCATCAAGAAGAGACGACAGCATTGACGGAGAACCTGTCTACATTCCTAAGCCTAAGGAAATAGATGAGGTTCTCTCTCAGTACGTAATAGGTCAGGAGGATGCGAAGAAGACACTGGCAGTAGCGGTTTACAACCATTACAAGCGCATTCTGAGCCAGACGGATGATCAGAACGATGTGGAAATCCAGAAGAGCAACATTGCGATGGTTGGTCCTACAGGGTGCGGCAAGACACTTCTGGCACAGACTCTGGCAAGGATCCTCGATGTGCCGTTCGCAATTGCTGATGCAACAACTGTTACAGAAGCAGGCTACGTAGGTGAAGACGTGGAGAACATTCTCCTCAGACTCATACAGGCTGCTGATTTTGACGTTGAAAAAGCCCAGAAGGGCATCATCTACATCGATGAAATCGATAAGATTGCACGTAAATCCGAGAATCCGTCCATCACCCGTGATGTCAGCGGAGAAGGTGTACAGCAGGCGCTCCTGAAGATTATAGAGGGGACCGTTGCAGACGTGCCGCCGCAGGGCGGCCGCAAGCATCCGCATCAGGAATTCATTCAGTTTGATACGACGAATGTCCTGTTCATATGCGGCGGTGCTTTTGACGGACTGGAGAAAGTCGTACAGAAACGTATCGGTGAGAAAGTCATTGGATTCAATTCCGACGTCAGCAGCAATAAGCTCGAAAAAGAAGAAATTCTGAAGCACGCTGCACCGGAAGACCTGATGAAGTATGGTCTTATACCGGAGATCGTAGGAAGACTTCCTGTACTCATAACACTGGAGGACCTTTCAAAAGAAGCGCTGATGGATATCCTCACAAAGCCGAAGAACTCTCTTGTGAAGCAGTACGAAAGACTGCTTGCTTTCGACGGCGTAGAACTGGAGGTGACGGATGATGCCATCGGAGCGATCGCTGACATGGCGATTGCGAGAAAGACAGGCGCCAGAGGTCTGCGTGGGATCATGGAGAAACTGATGAACAATGTTATGTACGAGCTTCCGTCAAGAAAAGATGTCAGGAAGTGCATTATAACAAAGGATACCGTCGAAAAGGGAGAAGATCCTCAGCTGATACTGGAAGAACAGCTTCCGGAAGAGCAGCCAGCGGAAGAAGGGGAGCACGAGGAAGAATAGATATTGACTGAAACAGAGCATAAAAGGGGAACAGTAAATGGAAGAAAACAGAAAAAACATAAACCCGTCTGATGCAGAATTTATGGACCTGCCGATGATACCTCTCAGAGGTCTCTCGGTTTTTCCAAACATGGTTCTGCATTTTGACATTGGCAGGGAAAAATCGATCAACGCCCTTGAAAAGGCTATGGTGAACAACCAGTATATTTTCCTTGCATCACAGAAAGACGAAAATACAGATTTGCCGACGCCCGATGATTTCTATCACATCGGAACGATCGGAAAGATCAAGCAGATGCTGAAACTGCCGGGAGACTCAATCAGAGTACTGGTAGAAGGTCTGCACAGGGGAGAAATTGAGGAAGTTCTCTTCGAGGTCCCTTACTTCAAGTGCCGTATCAGGCGCATCGATGACAGTGAGGAGGAGCCTGACTCTGAGGCAGAAGCACTCATGAGAACAGTGCTTGGCAGCTTCGATGAGTACATCAATATCGATCAGAACCTGGCTCCTGAAGTTTTTGCATCTGTCGTTACCATAGAATCTCCAGGAAGGATGGCGGACATGATCGCATCCCACCTCGAGATCAAAATCGAAGACAAGCAGACGGTGCTGGAGACGCTCGACCCGAAGGAAAGGCTGAGAAAGCTCAATGATATCCTCCGCAAGGAGATCGAAATCCTGACAATTGAGCAGGATATTTCCACAAAGGTCAAGAGCCAGATCAACCAGAACCAGCGTGAGTACTATCTGCGGGAACAGCTCAGAGCCATTCAGGAGGAACTGGGCGGTGCAGAAGAACTGGAAGATGAAATCGCAGACTTCAGGGCAAAGCTTGAGGAACTGCATCTGGATGAGAAGATCACGGCAAAAATCGAAAAGGAAATCAGCAGATTTTCCAAGATGCAGCCGTCTTCCGCAGAAGCTACCGTCAGCAGAACATACATAGAGACTATATTGGAGCTGCCTTGGAACACGACGAGCGAGGATAACATCGATCTGGTTAAGGCGGAACGCATCCTAAACGAAGACCACTACGGACTGGACAAGGTCAAGGAGAGAGTCCTTGAGTATCTGGCTGTCATAAGACTTTCAGAGAGTCTGAAGGGCCCGATTCTCTGCCTCGTCGGTCCTCCGGGAACAGGCAAGACGTCCATCGCCAAATCAGTGGCGAGATCCATCGGCAGGGAGTTCGTCAGGATGTCATTGGGCGGCGTGCGTGATGAAGCAGAAATCAGAGGACACAGAAGAACATATATAGGAGCAATTCCTGGAAGAATCATCAATTCCATCAAAGAGTGTGGAACGAAAAATCCGGTATTCCTCTTTGACGAAGTGGATAAGATCGGAGCCGATTACAAGGGTGATCCTGCGTCTGCTCTTCTCGAAGTTCTTGACCCTGAACAGAACAAAGACTTCACGGACCACTTCCTGGAAGTACCGTTCGACCTCTCCAAGGTCATGTTCATTACAACGGCCAATACGACGGAAACGATTCCAAGACCTCTTCTTGACAGAATGGAAGTCATTGAGGTCAGCGGTTACACAGAAGAAGAGAAACTTAAGATCGCGCAGAAGTACCTGGTACCAAAGCAGATCAAAGAGAATGGGCTTACCAAGGACAATATCGCCTTTACAAAAACGGGCATTAAGACCATCATCAACTACTATACAAGAGAGTCCGGCGTCCGTAATCTGGAGCGTGAAATCGGTACACTCTGCAGAAGGGTTGCCCGTCAGTATGTGACAGGAAACAAGGAAAAAGTCAGCCTGAACGCTTCCAAGGTGGAGGAACTGCTTGGTAAGAAGAAGTACCACTTCGATATCATCAGAAACAAAAAAGAAGTCGGTGTGAGCACAGGCCTGGCATGGACAATTGTAGGCGGAGTCACACTCTTTATTGAGACAACGGCTGTTCCGGGAACAGGCAAAATCGTCCTGACAGGACAACTTGGCGACGTGATGCAGGAGTCCGCAAAGACAGGAATCAGTTACATCAGATCCGTTGCGGACAAGCTCGGTATCGATGAAGATTTCTACAAAGACAAGGATCTGCATCTGCATATTCCGGAAGGAGCAACACCGAAAGATGGCCCTTCCGCAGGCGTTACCATGTGCGTATCCCTCATCTCCACGCTGACAGGTATTCCTGTCAGAAAGGATGTTGCCATGACAGGAGAGATCACGCTGCGCGGCAAGGTGCTTCCTGTAGGCGGCATCAGAGAAAAGGTCATGGCCGCCCACAGAGCAGGCATCAGGAAGGTGCTGCTTCCGAAGGACAATGAACCGGATATCGCAGATATACCGGAAACAGTCAGAAACGAGATGGAATTTGTGCTTCTGAACAGTGTGAATGACGCACTGAAAGAAGTACTGGTTCGCTGAGGACAGATATGAAGATAAAGAAATCGGATATTGAGGCGGTTGCTGTCAAGCCGTCCCAGTATCCGCCGGAAAACATGAAAGAGATTGCCTTTGCAGGCAGATCGAATGTAGGCAAGTCGTCGCTCCTGAATCTTCTTACAGGGAGAAAGAAACTGGCGAGAGTAAGCGGAAGCCCGGGCAAGACGAGGACCATCAACTTTTATTTGATCAATGATGCGTTCAGAATCGTTGATCTGCCGGGATATGGATATGCGAAAGTATCCAAATCCGTTTCCCAGGACTGGGGTGAAATGATGGAGAAGTATCTGAGCGGCAGGCAGAACCTCGTTAAGGTCATCCAGCTTGTAGACATCAGGCACGAACCATCGAGACAGGACGTTGAGATGTATGAGTATCTGAGATACTATGGACTGGATGGAATCGTTGTTGCAACGAAGGCGGATAAGGTTTCAAGAAATCAGATACCAAAACAGCTGAAACAGATCAGACAGACATTAAAGCTTGGGAAAGAAGATATTGTGATTCCCGTATCTGCATTGAAGCGTACGGGATATGAGGAACTTCTCGACGTGATCGAGGAGCTGCTGGGGGAATAGCAATGCAGTTTTGGAGTTTCAGAGTCATTTTAAGCAGATTCAAGGCCATCCGCTTTATGATGGCTGATAAGACTGTGCCAAAGACCAAAAAGGCACTGATCATCGCAGGAATCGCTTATTTGTTCCTGCCTTTTGATCTGATACCGGCGATGGTCTTTCCGCTCAGTCTGATTGATGATTTAGTCGTATGGCTGTTGATCATCTGGTATCTCAAAAAAGAGCTGGATGTTTATTGGACAGGGGAGAAGAAATATGACCTGTCCAAAAAATACAGAAGCAAAGACATCGTTGACGATGTAGAGTTCGAGGTCGAAGAAGACAAAGCAGAAGCAAAAGCAGAAGCAAAGGCGGAGGAGAAAGGCAATGAGTGACACGATCGGAACAGTACTGATAACAGAAGAGCAGATCCATGCGAGAGCAAAGGAAATCGGCAAAGAGATCGAGAGAGATTACGCAGGGAAAGAAATCATTCTGGTCGGAATCCTCCGTGGCGCAGTCCTCTGGATGGCTGATGTCATGAGAAACACCAATCTGGATATGACGATCGATTTCATGGCTGTCAGCAGCTACGGTGCTGCAACCAAGTCATCCGGTATCGTTAAAATCAACAAAGACCTTGAAAGCGACATCGAAGGTAAAGACATCATTATTGTTGAGGATATCGTTGATTCAGGTGTTACGCTGCATTATCTGGAAGGATATCTTATGAGCAGAGGCGCAGCATCTGTCAAGCTCTGTTCACTGCTCGACAAGCCAGAAGGCAGACGTGTGGATATCAAGGCAGATTATGTAGGATTTACTGTTGATGACAGATTTATTGTCGGATATGGTCTGGATTACGATCAGAAGTATAGAAACCTGCCGTATATCACCTGGCTCGAGTCAGAATAAAAGAGTCGGAACCAGAGTAAGAAATCTGAGATTATGGGAGAAAGAATCAGAGGGCTTTGGAAAGTCCTCTTTGGGCGTACAACGATATTCGTATTCCTCATACTGATACAGCTTACTGTCATCATAGGAGGGATCGGTCTTCTTGGCATGAAGGAAATCCTCATTGCCAACTACGTGGTTGGTGTGCTCGCGATCATTGTTCTCATCTATCTGATCAACAACAGACTGAACTCCAGTTTCAAGTTGATGTGGATCATACTGATTGTAGCAACACCTCTGATTGGTGTGCCTTTTTTTCTTTATACAAGACTGCAGCCCGGCACCAGGTATATCGCGAGGAGAGTTGACGAACAGATCAATGAGCAAAGACCGTGGCTTTTGCCTGAGAATGATACTGTCGACAGATTGATCATAGACTCGGGAAATGAGTACGGCCTGTTCAAATACATGTATGAGGAAGCCCATTATCCTGTGTATGATGGATGCGGACTGGAGTACTATCCATTCGGCCAGAACAAGTTTGAGGCGCTTCTGCGGGAACTCAGGAAGGCAGAGCGGTTCATCTTTCTTGAGTATTTCATCATAGGCAAAGGGGAAATGTGGGGTGAAGTACTGAAGATTTTGAGGCAGAAGGTCAAAGAGGGCGTTGAAGTCAGAGTTCTCTACGATGGAACCAACACAATGCTGCGTCTTCCGAAGAGCTATCCGAATGTCCTCAGGGCATGGGGTATCGACTGCAGAGTATTCTCGCCGATGAAACCGGTGATCACGACCCATCAGAACTTCAGGGATCACAGGAAGATCGTCGTCATTGATGGACATACGGCGTTTACCGGCGGTGTCAATCTGGCAGATGAGTACATCAACAGAACGAGCCGATTCGGTGTGTGGAAAGATTCCGCAGTCATGGTGAAAGGCAAGGCGGTCAATAGCTTTACGCTCATGTTCCTGCAGATGTGGAATATGAAGAGCAAAAATCCGGAGTACTATAACAGATATATGTTCAAAGGTATGGAGCATGATGAAAACGTCTCTTACGGCGGTTACGTGGTTCCATACGGCGACAATCCTCTGGATGATGAGGAAGTGGGGAAGAAGGTATACCTGGATATACTGAACAGAGCCAATAAGTATGTGCACATTATGACCCCGTACCTCATTTTAGATGAAGAGATGACGAATTCTCTCGTGTTTGCGGCACAGAGAGGAATCGATGTGAAATTAATTATGCCGCATATACCTGATAAGAAGTATGCATACGCTCTTGCAAGAACCCATTATGCAGAACTCATCAGGGGCGGTGTTAAGATTTATGAATACCTGCCTGGTTTCGTTCACGCGAAAAACTTCGTAAGCGATGACGAGAAGGCAGTTGTAGGAACGATCAATCTGGATTTCAGGAGCTTCTTCCTCCATTTTGAATGCGCTGCGTACATATGGGGCAATCCTGTGGTGGAAGATGTTGAAGCAGATTTCGCCGAAACGCTGAAAGACTGCCAGAGGATAACCTTAAAACACTGCAAAGAACTGCCTTTATATATGAAAGTTTATGGACGGGCGCTGCGACTGATCGCTCCGCTTATGTAGAAAGGAAACAATGAGCAAAAAGTCACTGGTAACAAGTGCAGCAGTCCTGGCAATAGCCGGATTGATTGTTAAAATACTGGGAGCATTCTTCAGAATACCGCTCACCAACTGGATCGGAGCAGACGGCATGGCTAACTATGCTCCCGCCTACGCGATCTATTCTGTGCTCCTTGTCATTTCTACAGCAGGTCTTCCTGTAGCTACGTCAAAAATGGTTTCAGAAAGATATGCGGTAGGGCAATATAGAGAGGCAGAGAGGGTATTTAAGCTGTCGAGACTTCTCATGACGGCACTGGGCGTCATGGGCGGTTTAATTGTTCTTTTCGGGGCAGGTCCGATCGCAGATCACTTCATTCACATCCCTGGTTCAGCCCTTGCGATGCAGGCTACGGCACCAGCGCTCGTTTTGGTTCCGATCATGTCAGCGTATCGCGGATATTTCCAGGGACAGCAGAATATGAATCCGACCGCTGTTTCACAGATTATGGAGCAGTTGTTCCGGGTAGGCATTGGACTGTCGCTCGGCTATTATATGATCAATGGTACGCTCTTTGCGGAGCAGTATGATCCAGGCGCCAGAGGTGCGGCAGGAGGGTGTTTCGGCGCGACAGCCGGAGCAGTTGCTGGTCTGATTACCGTTCTCCTGATCTATTCAGCAAACCAGAAAGCAATTAGAAGAAGAATCAGAAATGATAAGACCACAACCAGAGAGTCTTCAGGTCATATTCTCAAAACCATTACCATCATTGCCATTCCAATTACCATAGGCGCAGCTTTGCTGCCGCTTATGAATTCCATCGATGCTTCTGTTGTTAACTACAGACTGCTGCAGACTGGATGGGAAACAGAGACAGCGAAGGATCTCTATGGGCAGCTCACCAGCATGGCGGATCCAATCATCGGATTCCCGCAGGTATTCATGCAGGCAATCATCGTCAGTATCGTGCCGATGGTGTCTGCTGCGAAGAGAATCGGTGACAAGGAGAATCTGAACGCAACCATAGCCCTTGGATTCCGCATGACCACACTGATTGCTATGCCGTGCGCTGCGGGTCTTCTCGTATTGGCGCAGCCGGCGCTGCTTCTGCTCTATCCTCTGCAGGTTGAGAGTGCCGTCAACGCGACCCCTTGCCTGCAGGTGCTTGCACTGGGATTCATCTTCCTTGCGCTGGTGACGACGATGACAGGGATTCTGCAGGGTTTGACGAAGCAGAACTGGCCGGTCATCAATCTTGCCATTGGTATCGCAATCAAAATCATCATCACCTGGATTCTGGTCGGGATCAACAGTATCAATATCGTCGGTGCGGCAATCGGAACACTGTGTGCGTATTTCACTGCAGCGACGCTGGATTATCTGTGCGTCAGAAGATTCACCGGCGTGAAAATCCCTGTCAAGCAGACTGTTGTGAAACCTGCATTATCGGCTGTCATTATGGCGGTGATCGTATTCGGCGCATACAAATTGTTCATGTTCAGCGGACACAACAGCATCGCTACGCTGGCCTCCATTATCGTCGGCGCGTGCATATACGGTGTGATGATCATCAAGACAAAAGCAATCACAAGAGACGAGCTTATTTCCATTAAATTCGGCACGAAACTGGCAGGAATCTGCGACAAGCTCAGACTGTGGTAAAACACGTGAAAAAACACATTCAGAGCTCTTGACAATGCAATAGAAAAATGGGAAAATCATTTCGCACGAAAAAAAGAATGACATCCTGGGAATTGACTTTTTAGATCAAAATAAAGGAGGAATTGATGAATGAATAAAGCAGATCTGATTACTGCAGTAGCAGAGAAGACCGGCTCAAAGAAGAAGGATGCAGAGGCAGCAGTAAATGCCATGACAGCATGCATCGAGGAAGCTCTCAAAGTAGGAGAGAAAGTACAGATTATAGGATTCGGCACGTTCGAAGTACGTCAGAGGAAGTCAAGACAGGGAAGAAACCCTAGAAAGCCTGAAGAGATCATTGAAATCGCAGCAGCAAAGGCTCCTGTATTCAAGGCTGGAAAGGCACTGAAAGACGCTGTCAATAAATAAGCCTATACAGTGCGGGCAGCTGCGGCTGCCCGTTTTTTATTGATATAAGGAACAGACCCCGGAGGATCTGGTTTGAAGCAAGGATATGAGAATAGATAAGTTTCTGAAGAACAGCCGCATTATCAAGAGAAGGACAGTGGCGAAAGAAGCCTGCGAGCAGGGGAGGATCACCGTCAATGAAAAAATCGCCAAACCCGGAACGGAAGTCAAGGTTGGCGATATGATTCACATTGAGTTCGGCAACGGCTCTCTTACAGCAAGAGTGGAAGCCCTTACAGAATCCTGCCGCAAAGAAGATGCAGCAGGTATGTATACAGTTATTGAATAGTAAACCTTACTGAAAGATCCTGCGGCTTACCGGTACATATACATACATATATATAAGCGGTATGGTGATCATCTGAACGACGAACAGGAAGATGCAGTTCGGTATTCTGCTGATTAGCATCGGCCAGTATGGCGAACCGTACATGACAGCCAGACATAGTGTAGTGCCGAACAGTTTGACGATGCCGGCGACAAAGAGGGAAACGATTGCAGTGACAGCGATCAGCTTCTTGCCTTTGAGTTCTCTTTTGTAAAAGGCGAACCCATAGGCGAGACCGATGATTCCGGCGATTACTGTAAGACCCGGATTGATTGCGCCAAATGGCATCAGCATGGCGCAGACAAGGTCTCCTACCATATATGTGATCGCTGCACAGACAGGCCCGTACAGACAACCGATCAGTACGACAGGCAGGAAATCAAATCCGATATGCAGAACATCGGTCGTGATCCCAAGAAACCGACTGAAGATAAATATAAGAGCAACCATCAGTGCCATTGTGACAAGCTGCAGGGTTCGCTCTTTTCCTTTGCTGCTAGTATTGTTGAGAGACTGCATAATAAAATCCTTTCTGTTCCAAGGTATAGCTTCCCGTTGTAACTACACCGGAATGAAAGGATCATTCTATATATACAGTGTAGTAGCGGACGCAATATTGCACCGCGGATCAATTCCTTCGTTCATGAGCAACATCCCATCTCATGACACTTGACGCGCAATATCTACTCTACGTGGGAAAATCATAGCATAACGTTATAGGAAAAACAACTGAAAAACCTCTGAAATACCGCTTTCAAAAAAACTTTAAAAAACATGAAAAAAGTTGTTGACAAGGGGTCATGGGTGAGGTAATATATAAAAGCTCGCGGTAAGCGGGCAGCGGCGAAAGCCGTGAACATTGAAAACTTCATAGTGTAGAAATTTGAGTCATAGACCGGACGGCTGCAATGCCGGAAGGTCACAATGAATCAAGAAACTGTGTATCAAATCAGAAATGGTGAAATGCAGAGTTTCCGACAATTTCTAAAACCAAGCAAAAGCAATAATTCGGATAAAGAATTAAGACGCATAGCGTAATGAGTTTTAGATCAGACAGAT
>JAFRKJ010000079.1 GCA_017431785.1 Bacillota bacterium
CTGTTCGTAGGCTCGCCGGCTTTGCTACACCACTTCCTCCCCCTTGGCATTACTGCTTCCGGCTTGTGGTTCACTACACTTGGCGGTAACTACCCGTGACGGGACTTTCACCCGTTAGAACTGTGCCATGCCCGGCACACATATCAAAAGGCGGCCGACACACATCGACCGCCTCTGTTTGCATCTCTTTTACCTATTGTCTTTGCAATAACTTATGCCATAACGAAGCCCATGATTGCGTATCCAATGAAGGACAGGACCGCCGCCATGATACCATACGGCATCTGTGTGAATGCGTGGCGGAAGTTATCACATCCGCAGGCTGCAGACGTAAGAACGGTTGCGTCTGAATAGAAGCAGATGTGGGATCCGAATACGCCGGCGGAAATGCATGCTCCGACGACCAGCGGCATAGATACGCCGATGCTCATCGCCAAAGGAATAATGATCGGCAAAGCGATAACATACATACCCCAGTTGGTTCCGGTGATGAACTCCGTGCACGCCAGGATCAGGAAGATGAGCATTGGCGCCGTCGCCGGAGTCATAACTGTCGACGCAGACTCGATGCACCATTTGGTGAAGCCGATCTGCTCGTTCATATCAGCAAATGTGAATGCCATGACCATCAGCAGAAGCGGCAGGATCATGTTCTGGATACCCTGTATGATAATGTCCCAGAACTCTGCAGCCGACATGATATTCTGCGCCATATACAATACAAACATGAAGGCCACCGTACAGAGCACCCCCATTTCCATCCTCTTATCAAAGAATGCAGTAGAACCCACAAGAACAATGATCGGCAGGAAGAAGTTGAACATATGCGGGTTCTTCGGGATGTTCAGTTCACCCTTGTCGCTGGCAAGGATCGTGATCTTGTCTGATCCTTCCGGAGCCAGAGGACCGCCTTCGGCAACACGCTGATAGGCCTTCTTCATCGGTCCGATTTTCGGAATCACGCCGATAATGACTAATGGTACAATCAATGCTGCAATCCACGCGTAGAGATTGTACGGAATGGTCTTGATGAACATGTCGATTTCACTCGCGCCAGGATCCTGCCATCCATTAGCGACCAGAATACGTCCGCAAAAAACAGACCATGTCGTGATCGGCACCAGTACGCATAGAGGCGCCGCCGTGGAGTCGCAGACATACGCCAGCATTTCACGAGGCGTTTTGTGCTTGTCCGTTAGCGGTGCCATACAGGAACCGACTGTCATGGAATTGAGATAGTCATCGATGAATATGACACATCCTAAGAGCCATGTCCAGATCAGTGCAGGTTTCTCACTTGTCGCCCTCTTTGCTGCCCACTGACCAAACGCATAGGCCCCACCGGAACGCTCGATGAGTGAAATGATGCCGCCCATAGTTCCGCATACGAGGATCAGCCATGGAATGTCACTTTCTGCCATGACCTTTGACATTGATGCGCAGACAATTTCCAGTACATTATCCCCATTGTGGGAACACATAATAAAGCCCACAACAGCTCCCATGGTCAGCGCCTCGATGATTCTCTTTGTTACGAAGATATAGACGATCATCAGCAGCGCAGGAATCGTGCATAGAATTCCGAAGTCCGCCGTATCTTTCGGCAGGAAAAAGTTGAGAATGAATGTCGCAATGATGATGATCAGCACACCGATCAACGATCGTCTGGCGTTAAATGTCTCAATTTCTTTCTTGAGCATTTCGTTTGTCTCATTAAAAGACATTTCCTTTCACCTCCCTTATAAAATAGATAATAACGAAACAAGTTGAACATCCCTTCGCTGAAGGATTGTTCAACTTGTTGAAAACAAATCATTAATGATTAGCGTCTGACGTCTTTGGCGGCTCCACCTTCTTTGAAACGAGGAAGAAGATAATAAATGCGATACCGCAGATGGCGATCAGAATGGTTACACCTGACTGCAGAACTGTCTGCAGTGATGTCAGATTTGCATTTGGGAACATACCGTCGAAGTAGTCGTCGGCCGCCCATTCATTGGCTCCGCCAAACCATCCCTCATACCAAGGTGCGAACAGACGCATCGCGATGCACATGCAAGTCATTATTCCAAGAAGGAATGCAATTTTCCGGGTGTCTCCGAACTGCAGCCCTGTCTTCGGATTGACCGGGAAGAGATCCGGCGCTTTCTTCGACAGTCCGCCATAGCGTCTCCTCCAGATGAAATAGAGCAGCGGTCCCGTCATCAGTCCTACCATGCCGCCAATGAAGTAATCGGAGCCATTGATCAGGAATGCGAATACTGCAATACAGATCGGAACGATGCAAATCAGCCTCAGAAGACCGAATCCGCCAGGAATTCGGAACGGATAATCCTCTGCCGGAATCCGTTTTCTAAGAATCATCGCAGAGATGAACACGAGAATATAGGATGAAGTCAGCAGCGCCATGTCCAGTACGATGATCAGCCCGAACGGGAACATGCACAGCAACAGCGAGAAGATGCCGATGGACAGTACAGCCACATACGGAACACCGTACTTCTTATCGCACCGAACCATGATCGGCGGCGCCAGGTTGTCGTCCGCCAGGGAGAAGAACCCTCTGGAACCCGACGCGATATACGTGTTAAATATCGAACACTGCGCCAGAATCGCGATAACCGTAAAGAACAGTCCGAATCCGACACCCCAGAAGTGCGTCAGAACTTCTCCGTAGCCGATGCCGTCTCCGTTCGTCCCCCATTCTTCCCATTGTCCCAGCGAGCCGAGACCGCCAATCGTAGGTAGTATATAAGAAGCCATGATGATCGGAATGGTGATCAAGGTTCCTTTCGGAATGACCTGCGGATTGGAAATCTCCCCCGCGATAGTGGACATACTTTCATACCCCGAATACATCCACATGATGACCGCGATACCGGAACCGATGTAGACCAGCCAGTCTCCTGCGCCCTCACAGGCTTCCGGGGTCAGCTGGAATGAAACGGTAGATGCCGTCTCCGCATCCCCGCCCCAATTCAGGAAACCGCACAGCGCAACCATTGCAAAGGCAACCATAACGAGGATGGAAAGAATCGTACTGACGACACCGACATCCTTCACGCCCCGGATATTGATAAATACGAAGATGAAGATCATCAGGAACTTGAAGATGAACTCTTCCAGCCTGTTGAAGTCCCAGAATCTTGCCGCGTACCCGCCTGCCAGAATGACATAGGATACGTTGTCGATGTAGATGGAAATTGTTCTCCACCAGCCTGCCTGGAATCCCCAGAACTCACCAAGGGCTTCCTGTACCCATTTGTAATAACCGCCTTCCTGCGGCCTTACAGACCCAAGCTCAGATGCCACCAGTCCGAAGGGCAGTCCCCATACGAACGGCATCACGCAGAGCATGATGATCGTCAGCCCCGGGCCGCTGTCCGGAATCGCCTCTTCGATGCCGAAGCATCCGGCAGCAACCAGACAGAAGATCATGAATACGACCGTCGATGTCTTGATGTCGTGCTTTTTCAGCCCGTGTTCGCCGACATCGACCATCACGCTTGATTGATGTTCAGCCATAACAAAACCTCCTCACACAATGAAGAAAAAATGACAATAATCCATCAAGCATTCTATTCGGCTTACATTACGCGTTTTATAAAGAGATTATTAATCTTTCTTAACACCTGCTGAAGGCCGTTTCTGTACTTCAAATTGTTGTGAAAAACCATGAACTGCAGCAAACGAAATGGAACGCATTATCTGCGTCCCATTTCGCTCATTATACTTCACTCCTTCATTCCGTTCGGAGGAGTTTTTTACGACATCACGAATCCGATCACCGTGCTCAAAAAAATCTTCTATCATTTATTATTGTGTTTGAAATTATACTCTTGAAAGATTAACGATTTCTTAATTATCGGTGCGAATTCCTTATTTATTGTTAACGTTAGCTTTACGCTATTGGCGGATTCAGAACATATAAATGTGATATATGCTTGAAAACATAACGTCATGACGTTATAATATTATCGGAGAGCGATAAAGATGATAGACAACCACAACTTCAACAGACTACTGGAAGAATCGGGTATGAGCATGTATGCACTCGCGAAGCGTTCTGCTGTCCCCTACACCACGATCAATGAGATCCATCGAGGCAAAAACGACATCAATCAGTGCGCCGCCGGAACTGTCCAGCGCATTGCAGCAGCTCTCGGGACTTCAGCAGAAGAGATATTGAACGATATCCATTACCTCGATGGCGTGAAAGGAAAGTACAAAGGAATCGAATATGTATGGTCAACCGAAGACTGTAGTCAGATCACATTCAATTATGATGGCAAAGAAATAACCTTGAGTGACGGCAAGGTATATAACATCCCATCGCGCATAGATTATTACAACATCATTGCCGGATGGATGATCAAGGATTACATTGCAAAAGAACAGTGGAAAAAAGAAGCGCTTGAGAGGATCGAGAGGTTGAAGAATCATGAATGACAGCTATATCCTGATGCATAAAGATGTGCCCTGCGCCATCATTGCAATAGACCGTGACAGCGGAGCACTGACGGAAACAGAGTTTGTCCGGAAGGAATATGCTCCTTTTCTGGGGAACGCAGATCTCAGACTGATGAAGATCTGGTGGGAGCATAGAGCTGTTCCGGGGTCCCGAAAGGAAATGGAAGAGATCATACGAAAGGCCGGATGTGAAAACAGCAAGGAGTATCTTGCGAAGAACCTGGCCCTCAGCATGACGGATACCTACTGGATATGCCCCCTGGATGTAAGTCTGTCCTGGGAAGATGTGAATCTGTATAGAAGGAGTGAGCCCGAATCAGGACAGATCACATGGCATAACGCATCATCCTATGATCCAAACGCATCCCTTGGCGGAGAGATGGATAAATACTGGGACATCAGCGGAGAGGAGCCGGTCCTCGTCAAACGGGCATACAGAAATTACGGGCAGCAGAGCATCAATGAAGCATTTGCTACAGAACTGCATATGAGGCAGAAAGGAAGCATACCTTTTGCTGTATATGACGTCAGGCCATCTGACGATAACGCCATGCTGTCGAGCTGCAAGGCATTTACAACAGAGGATATAGAATTCGTGTCCGCATATGAGGTGCTGAATTCGGGGAAGCGAAAGGCAAGCCGATCAGACTTTGAGCAGTATATCGATGCTTGTGAAGAGCACGGTATCGACAGAAAGACCATGCAGGATTTCATGGACTACCTTATCCTCAGCGACTTTGCAATCAGTAATACCGATGAGCACCTTCAGAACTTCGGAGTATTACGGGATGTCGGCAGCATGAAGCTGATCGGTCCCGCTCCCATCTTTGATTCAGGAAACAGTATGTTCTTTAACATCATGAAAGCCACGCCGATGAACAGGAAAGAATTGCTGTCACAGGAGATCAACTCATTCCATCAGCAGGAAGAAAAGATGTTAAAGCATGTCAATAACAGGACTGTCCTTGACAGCACCCTGCTGCCGTCAGCCGACGAAGTGATAGACTTCTATGCTAAGCACGGTATGCCCGATGAGCGGGCAGCCTTCATTGCTGGCAGTTACAAAAACAAGATCGACCTGCTCCTGGATTTTCAGAAGGGAAAAAGCATTTCTCTCTACAAAGAAAAGCAAAACAGATAGAGTCATAAACAACCGGTGCTTACCATGGCACCGGTTGTTCGGAATAAGGACCAACAGGTAACAGTTGGTAACACTTATTTACTTGACACAGGACTTTCAAACGCTGTAACCATTGAAAAATGCACGTTTTTGAAATTCGCTTTTTTATTTTTAGTGTTCGACTCCCCTATCGAGTACCAAATAGCAATGGATGGGCAAAGCCCATCCATTTGCTATTTATTATTCAATTAGTGGGGAGTCGAACCCGCAAGGGCCGGAGCGTCGTGAGACAGTCCGGTGGACTGTCGAGCAGCGACGGGTCCAAGCCGCCTGTGCGAGGCGGCGCAGGACGGCGGATCGCGCAGCGATACGCGTAACTCCCCTATCGAGTACCAACAAGGATATGCAGTTTTGACAGAAGACTGCATATCTTTTTGCAGAAAAATGCAATTGACTTTTTTCTGTTTTTTGTGGTAATCTCACAGCGTTGAGTTGCGAAAGCGTAAGTCCAAACGGACTTGCGCTTTTCTTTTTGAGAGGAATGGAGACAGACATGTATAACATTTTTAAGAAGCACAGACGTTGGAGATTGATGACGGCGATATTATCCTTATCACTTCTCACGGTAATGGCCGGGGCGGCAGTCGCGCCGGCTCTGAACATCATTCAGGAACACTTCCATACTGCATCGCCCGGACTCGTGCAGATGATCATCAGCATCCCGGCAATATTCATAGCTATCGCGAATCTGTTCTTCAAAAGACTTTGCCGCTTTTTCACCATCAGAACGCTGGTGATCATTGGTCTCGTTCTGTACACTGCAGGCGGCTGTCTTGCCGGCGCTTTTGATAACATCTATGTAGTCCTGATTTTCAGAGCGATCGTCGGTATTGGCGTTGGAATCATTATGCCTATGTCCACGGGACTGATTGC
>JAFRKJ010000080.1 GCA_017431785.1 Bacillota bacterium
AACCAAGCAATAATAACCAATTCTTATTAATTACACCCATAGTGTTACCCCATTTCTTACTTATTCTTGTAATAACCTAACGTTTCCTTGCCTGCAGGATAATAAGACTTGTGACCGCCATGCCATTTCCACCTATATTTTATTTTAACATAATTGTAGTTCGCATTATTGTGAAGTTTATTGTACACTTTATTCCATGTGCTGTACTGAACATATTCATAAACAGCATTGCTAATATCTATCATTGCCCAAGCTGTTCCTGCTCCTCCCAAAAGAGCAGCAGCCCTTTCTGCAAATGATGCGGCAAGATATCCCGTAATACTTACAGCCCCGCCGGCGGTAGTCTTTATCATTGAGACTAAAGCGTTCGTGCTTTTTGCTTTGTCTCGCAATTTTTTAACGGCACTCTCATTTAGTGTTACTGTCGTATACTTAACAGGATGATTAGTCGGATCTGCCACAATCGGGAAAACAGTTTTTTTATTAAAATCTACGATCTGGACGAGTTCGGTTCCTCTTATTTTATAATAAGTTGGGATGCTGGTACCGCATGCATCATATGCCCAGGCAGGATCAATAGTTTCCATGACATTACCTTTGCTGTCAATGATATAGATTTCGCCTGGTGTGTAATAATCATCCCTGTTTGCATCTTTTCCCAGATTTGGCAATATGAACGATTTGTACCAAGCTTCAGCTTTTATCAATTTGCAGCCTTCTGGAAGAGTATACTTGTATACAAATTCCTTTCCAGCATCAGCGGTAGCAATCTCAACAAGAACTCGGAGTGCTTCCCAGTGTTCATTGTCTTTTTCTTCTGCTAATGCCTGTACGCCAAAGGCAACATCTCCATTATTTGGATCGTAAATTACGGTACCGTTATCCGAAAGAACACCGTTCGCATAATTTGTTTTATTTGGAAGTTCCATTACAATCACGCCTGCTTCTGTTTCAATGGAAATGCCGTCATCACTTCTTGCTGGTAGTAAGACATCCATATCCTTTCCATCAACATAATATTCTCCACTTTTCATTTTCTTAATTTTGCCATTAATTTCGTTTTTATCAATGCGACTTTCCATTATTTCAGTTGCATCATTCGAAACAAGATTAACTTCTCTTTCCATATCGCTATTAGAAGTTTCATCCAAGACAGTGTCTTCTGTTGCATATGCAAACGTTGGAATAAATGTAACTGCAATTATAGTTGCAGTTACTACTGTCAATAACTTCTTTGTCAATATTTTTTTCAATTTTTCACGCCTCCTTCATATAACAGTTATAGTACTCATTAATAACACTGATGGAATTCTACGAAGCATAATCAAATCCTAGCTTCGCTTCTATTTGTGCTTTCGTAACTTTAAGTTCTCCACTTATTGTTCCTTTATAACTACTACTATACTTGAGCGTGTAATATGCGCCCTTCTTCATCGGCTGCTTGTCAAATTGATGCCAGCTCTGACCATTTGCTGTTATCCCTTGATAGGATGAGGATTATACAGACCAAACTCTGTGAGGCTTTACAGCATTTGGAGCAGTGCCTTCATTGTCAGCCATTTCTATCGCATCTTCAAGTTCCACGTTCTCGGTTTCAACACTCTCTTCACTATCAATGATTTCATTCACCTCTGCCTTCTCATTTACATCTAGCGGTTCTTCTGAATCCGTTGCAAATGTGCAGGATAGGAACAAACCGATTGTAAATAGAGCTATAATCGCAGTTGTAATAATAGCTTTGTACGTATTTATTTTGAACTCCCTTTCACCACTTTTACCCAGTGGAGCAAACTGCTATAAAAAATCCTATTTTTCTCTTAGTATGAGCAGGTTTTACTATATTTTGTTATTGTTTCATAACTGTTCCCCTTATAAGCCTTTACAATGGCCTTTGTACGATACTTGCCTTTGTTGACTGCCTTTGTATGAGACATGGTCAACTGATTGGCATCTGTATTTTTGGACCAGTTTTTTATATTGCTCCAACTTCCTCCAGAGTATTTTTGCAAATATAATGTGCATGCTATTTTTGAAGTATCTCCGTCAGCATCTCGCACTTTTACGCTTACAGATGCAGTCCCTTTTGTAATTGAAAGCGAAGAAGTCACACGATCAACATATTGATAATTAAGCAAATCCGAAGAATCGACTGGTGCCTCCTCAGATAGAGCAAAAGCACTCCCCTGAACGAACAACAACAGAAATACTGCTGTCACTACAATTACTATTTTATTCTTACACATATCAATTCCCTCCCTCACATAATTGGCTTAATAAATCTTTTCATATACTAATACTGAAAAGTCTATGCGAAGGGGACACATAATTATCATTTTTTTATAGCACAAACCATCCCAGCGTAACATGCAGAGTTTTCTATTTACAAAAAAGGAACAGCTTCTGTTTCGCTGTCCCTATAATGCACCGATATAGATTAGAGAAGGTTATATATCCTTATTCAATCATCTCTTTGACGATATTAAAGAGCATCTCCTTTCCACAATTGCCGTCGATAACATAGACATATCGATTATCAGTGTACATAATCTGAACAATTCCATCGTGTTCTGAGATAATAACCTCTACCCCTTTGATATATTTCTTTTCAGGAATGGTCTGCTCTGAATCAATAGAAATTGATGTGCTGTCTGCATTATTCTGGTCGTAACTGATTTCCTTTCCTGACTCATTCTGGAATGTAAGATAGTAATAATCAATGCCCTTCGTCTCGTCAACTAATCGGAAATCTTCTGGCACAGGCGGTTTGATATATACAAAGGACGATTCCTCTGTGCTGCCATGATCAAACGTAATTGTCCAGTTTGTAATCTTCTCTTTGATGATATAGATGATTTCGGGCTTGACGATAGCGGTAACTGTAGTCGCCGCAGCTAACACAACAACAATGGCGGCAACAAGCAACATGGTTCTGCGTAACCGGAATCGATGATATTCCGGGAATCGGGTGTTGCCATCAACCGTTTTTTCCGCCCATTGGAGAATGTGTTTCTTTTTCTTTTGATAATGAGACGAAAATAATTGGAGTGGCTCTACCGAGAGCTTTTTTTCATACTCTGCTATTTCCTGATCTAAATTCAAGATCAGGGCCTGCTCTAATTTGCTGTTATCCATTCTGTGCCTCCAAGGCCTCTCTCAGTTTTTTTCTTGCTCTGTATAATCGTTTCTTGACTGTCTCTATGGTTGTACCCGTTAGCTCTGCAATGTCTTCCCTGCTTTTGCATGCGACCACTGACAAATATAATACTGTTTGCTGTTCATCCGGCAATGATTTTAGCGCCGTCTGAATTATTTCTAGGTCAAATCTTTGAAAAAACAAATCTTGAGAGCTGGGAGAGTCAAGTGCCCTCGAATCTGCGATGAACTCCAGATTATCGCCTGCCGGATGGTCTATCTGGTGCTTCTGCTTGGTGTAGATATCAGAGCAAACATTTTTAAGAATAACTACCAGATAACGTTTTGTTCGGGGACTATCAATTTCATCAATTCCATCAAAATGTCTGATGACACGGATAAACGTTTCATTCACAGCATCTTCAGCCAGATGAACATCTCCAAGACGTTGCTTCGCAATAAAATAGAGGAGTCGTTCGTATTGATAATAAAGCTCCTCAAAACGCTTTTTCTCCTCGGGAGTATCGATTAACGCTAAAAGTACTGTGAGCATGAGGATCCGTCTCCCTTCATCAAGCATAGGGTAATACTATACAAATGCCTTGTCAAAGATAATTTACTGGAGAGTAGTGAGAGGTTGTTCACCACTCTCCAGAGAGTTGTAAATCAGATATCTATATGAATACTTACCGAGCTTTTTCCTGCTTCTTCTGCTTTCGCTCCAGTTTTGCCTGCTGTTCCTGCGCGATGCCGCGTTCTTCGTTCGCAATAAATTTATCCCAGGTATCTTTGATCTCGACCGACCTGGCTTCGATTCCGTGATTCAGTTTAAGCTGTTCCCGCAGATCTGTAATCTTGGCGGTGAGGATCGCTTTCTGGCCCCGGAGGATGACTTTGTCTTCCAGCGAAGCCCGGCGGATCTTGTTGCGGAGTTTATCGCGATCGGCGACCAGCTGGTCGAATTCCGACTGCGCGGTATTCCTCGCGGCCATGAGATTCTCCATGGTCTCGATGCCATGGTCGGCCATATACCGGACCTGTTTTGAAACCTGATCGCACCACTGCAGGGCTTCCTTCAGATATGTACTGGTCGGCGTGTATTCGGAATGCTTTGGCAGGATCCCAAGCTGGTAGCAGTGGTAGAGGTACAGTTTATATATATTCGTTCCCTCCAGCAGTCGCTCCAGAAATCCTTTCGTCCGCTGCTGAGGCGGCAGGTGCGGGGAGAAGGTGAGGACCGGCGGCGCACTCCGGCCGTAGAAGCCCCGGGAGCGCTGCAGCGCCAGCTGCAGATTCTCCGGCGTGAAATGTTCGTAGACATTATCCATATAGGTTGGATGTTCAGCCTGTGGACTTTTGATCGTCCAGTGCTCTCCGGTTAGATCCACTTCGTAACCTTTGCGGGTGAGATATCGCTCGAAGGCATCCACAGTCCGGCTCATCTCTACAGCCTGGATGATATCTTCCCTGTAGTAATCGTATCGGGTTTTCTCGCCCTTCTTTTTTCGCTCCCAGATGGCCCGCGGCGGCGCCTTGCCGGGATTCTCTATAACGGAGAGCCCGCGTTCCTTGCAGAGACGGTCGGAGATTGCCATCATCCGGACTCTCTCGCTTTTGCGGTAGTCATATTTCTTCCCATCCTTGAAGCTGACAGAATTGAAGCAAAAATGATTATGAAGGTGGTCGCGATCCAGATGGGTCGTCACGATGATCTGGAACCGGTCACCCCACATCTCCTTCGCAAAGGCAACGCCCAGTGCATGACATTCCTCCGCTGAAATCTCTCCCGGCTTGAAGCTTTGATAGCCATGCCAGGCGATATAGCCATCCGTCTTGCCAAACCGCAGCTTTGTTGTGATCATCTCATCCACCGCATGGTCTGCATTGCAGTTGATCGCTGTCACGAAGGCTCCTGCCGGTACGGCATCCGGCCTCTGCACATAGTCCAAAAGCTGATACAGCCCCCGCAGTTCTTCTGTTTCCGGAACCGTCTTGTCCGGATTCTCAACGTAATTCACGAGATCCTTCAGATCTCCCTTGATATGCCATAAACTTGTAACAGCCATATATTCTTCTCCTTTCTTCGGGCCCTCAGGGGCAGCTGCGGCACACTTCCGCCTGCGGCGGCAGGTCCCCAAATATCTTTGGGGATCTCTGGGGATGGGAGTACATCCCCGATGCTCGCTACCCCTGTGGACATCGATTTTAGCGTAGTATGCGGACATCTTTTTTCGCGTTCTGTCCGGCATATTTCAATCATGTTGTTCAATCTCTTTTTTGCGCAAAACTCATTCAATTTGTTCACCGGTGCTGTTCCGGCCCTGGGTTGGTATCAACGGTGGTGCTGGTTTTGCAGCAATCTGCGTCTGTACGATGATCTCGCATCAATTGATACCAACTTTCATTCCATTCACTTCCTCAGTGGTACTGACTTCTGTGTTTTTCAGCACCAAGAAGTTTGCTGACCTCATGAAACCGGCGCTCCGCATTCTGCTGCCGCAGATCCGGTCCATTGATTTTGACCGGAGTACAACGCTCGAGAATGCGGCTGTAAATGCGGGCATGTTCCAGATCCCGTGGGCTCTCCAGATGATCCAACGGCAGGTTTGTCGTCAGGAGCATAGGCCTGCCGGTGCGGTACCTGCTGTCGATCACACAGAAGATCTGTTCAAGGGAATACTCTGTGTTCCGTTCCACGCCCAGGTCATCGATGATCAGCAGTCGGCAGTCGTTGAGCGAATCCAGATAGCGGTTGCGATCCTCCGAAAACAACCCTGCCATGGCATTTGAGATCCGAGAGATACTGGTCATCTTCACAGAGATCTCGCGGTCGATCAGCGCGTTGGCGATGCAGGCGGCCAGATAAGTTTTGCCGGTGCCGATTCCGCCCCAGAAGATAAGTCCGGTGCCGGAGCCTTCCAGCTGTTCAAAATTGTCTGCGTAACCCTTCGCTATCAGGATCTCCGGAATTACTCCCGGATCGCTGTCAAAGGTGTAATTGCGGTAAAGTTCGTCCGGAATACCATTGCTGCGAAGGATCTCAATGCGTGTGCATCGTTCCTGTTCCTGCTGCATCTGCGTCTGCCGCTTCTGCATCTCCTGTTCGCAGGAACAGGAGATGCGGACAGTTTTTGATATCCTGCATGAGTTTTCGAGGATCATCTGTTTTGCGTCACCGCACTTGCTGCAATGGATAAGTCCATCTTCCGGATCAATATATTCTTCGGAACCCAGGGAGACCTCCGCGGAAGGCAGCAATATCGATTCTTCTTTCATAGCGTTTTACCTCCACATTCGTAATTAAGATAGTCTGTTTTCCTCTTTCTGATTTCTTTATTCTGATTAGTGGCCGGAATCCTGACTGTTTGCAAGCCGGAATCCTGTCCATTGACAGGCCGGATTTCCGGCCCCTGACGGGCCGATATTCCGTCCGGTCTCTTCTCAAGCAGGGCTTCCTCCGGGATCTTCACATAGATTCTGGTCGGCTTCGGCGCACTCTGCCGCACCCGGCGAATCAGGTCGTGATTCTCCAGCGTTCTCAGGGAGTCCTTGATGGTCGTCGGGCTTTTGTGAAGATCGTTCGCCAGCTTTTGGATCGAATAGTGGACGAAAACGTGACCTTCCTCATCGACCCATCCGTTTTTCCGGGATAGTCCGGACCGATCCAACAGGAGCATATAGAGGATCTGACATGTTTCGTTCAGGTCCGAAGAGAGCAGAAAACCGGGAAACCTCATGAAATGGAAATGGGCGTTATCATCAGTCAGATATTTTGTCATGTGATCATGTCCTTTCCCGGTTTATGCGTCCTGCAGGAAGTCCCAGGCGATGTCTTCTTCGCTGACCTGCGGCTTTGGCGGATCAGGATCCGCTGCTGCGATCTGCAAAGGCTGGACAGGCCCGGCTCCTGCGAAGTATCCGGCCAGAAAGGCCGGGAGCGAGGCTTCGATCCTCTGCTCCACAGCTTTTGCAACGGTCCGGGCAAGAAGTTCGTCGGATTTCTGTTTTTCTGCATCCGCGTCTGCATAATATCTGTCGAAGTAATCAACCACAGCCAGGATCACGGCGCTGGTGATGGAGGGGAATGTTTTCTCATCCATTGTATGCAGGTAGTCCCAGGCCTTCCGGTGGATTTCCCTGTCCAGATTGAACCGGATGTTGGTGCTCTTTGTGTTCGCCATCAGACACCCCTCCTTGTCAGGAGCATCTGCGCCAGCTGCTCGTAGCCTTTGGCTGTGGCACAGATGTCGTCGATGATCTCCACTCTGCCGGGATCGAAACTGCCGAAGTGTTTCACGAGGGAAGCACCGCCGCCGGTGATATAGAGCCTCATGAGATCCGGACTGTATTCGTACTTGCGGAGGATGGAGAAAAGATCGGATACATATTCCTCCGTCACACGGCTGATGCAGTCCAGATATTCCTTCCCGATATCTGCGGTTCCGTAGCGGAAAATCTGTTCAATGGTGGATTCATCGACCCGGACTCCGAACTGATCCAGAAGAGCGTTCTTCGCCCGAATCATGCACTGGTTGACCCCGGCTTTCTCCGTCCAGCAGCGTTCCTCGATCGGCTTCTTGTTGTTGATATACATGATGTTCATGGTTCCGTTGCCGATATCGGCCAGCATATTGACGCCGCGGAATTCTTCAAGATCTGAAATGATGGCGGGATAGCCCTGGGGGAAGATGCTGCAGTCAGTGATGCGGATGCTGTAGGGAACATCGTTGTAGGTGAACTTCACTTTCTCGCTGCGCATCAGATACTGACGGAAGGTCTCCCTCTGCGTTCTGACCCAGCTGAGAGGAAGTCCGCAGGCGAGATGGACATTTGCCTCTGTGATGCGTTCTCTCTGAAGCTCCCGTGCAATCGCGTACAGGGTGAGCAGATAGTAGTCTTCGTCGGCAGCTTTGTCCGGAATGAATTCCTTGTGCCGCTCGCCGATCCGGTACCATGCACCTTCGTATTCCAGGATGCTTCCGGTGAAGACGGGTCTGGAATCATATTTCGTGATTCCGGTATGTGTCACGGCGTTTGCTGTTTTGATGTTGCCGTAGCCGTGATCTACGGCGATGATTCTGATGTCTTTGTAAGATAACATGGGTTCCTCCTTTTCTTATTCGGTTTTCAAAGTGCATCGGAGCTGTCCTGCTTTTGCATATTTCGGCAGATTGCTCCATTTTTCTGTGGAATTCGGAGGAGCCGTATGATATACTTTAGTTGCGTTGAAGGTATATCACGGCTCACACCGGGTATTCCGATTACATTGGCGGTCTTTGCGAAGGCCGCCTTTAACTTTCCTGCTGCCCAACCGGCCGGATCGCGCCGCGGTCCCGCAAGTCGGTGTTCTGATTCAGCAGCAGGAACTCATTCAGCACATCTGTGCGGATCAGCTGCCTCCTTCCGACATGGAGCGCCGGGATGCTGTTCCACCGGATCAGCTGACGCAGAGTGTTTCGCCCGATCCCCGTGTAGACCGCCGCTTCTTCGATTGTCAGTGCGATTTTCTCTGTCATGCAATCACCTCCTTTCTTGATTGTTGCGTTATGCAACTTTTCTTCCACGTTGAATATACTACATCATTCAAACGTTGTCAAGCGTTATGCAACAATAAAATTTAATAATAAATTGCGTATTGCATTTTTCTGCGAGGAGTGGTATGATTACTTTGGGGAAAGGGGAACGAACGAAACGAGGTAATACAAATGGACGAGAAGAAACTCAGACAGACCATTGGATCCAGGACCCGGGCGAGAAGAAAAGAACTGAAGCTGACACAAGGGTACCTGGCAGAAAAGATGGATGTCAATAAATCCACGATACAGCGATATGAGAAGGGAACCATTGATAATACGAAGAAACTGATCGTCGAGGGACTTGCATCGGCGCTCTATGTCACCCCGGAGTATCTGCGGGGTGAAACGGACACCTATGAAAGCGTCATCCAGAACAAGCGCACGCTGGAGATCCTCGATGCGATGGAGGAAGTCAGAAAAACGATCCCTCTGGGGATCTCGATGCGCGACAGTGAATTTGCGGAAAATCTGCTGCTGCTTCTGTTAAAAGAATATACAGCCTTTGCAGAATCCTTCACTATCGCATGTCATCGCTATGTGGACGAGAGCAAATTAAATGATGAGCTGGCGGAGGCGATCGGTCTTGACAGCGGATCAGAATTCAATACGATGCAGTTCCTGCGGGAAATCATGCATACTGTCAATATGTTTTATGAATTAAGTAATGTGTTAAGAGATTATGCGCACGATCCGGTCGGCGCAAATGAGAAGGTGATCAATTTAATGGATTATTTATAAAATAGGCAAAGCCCGCTGTGGGCCGCGATATATCTTCAACGCAAACCATATCAAGACCCGCAAAAGGTTCTGCCGGAAAGGAAGGACCTTATGAAGCAAAAGCAATCGTATCAGAAAGGAAGTGTCAGAAAGAGAGGTAACAAATATTATTACCGGTTCCGGATGGAGGAGCCGGACGGAACAATGAAACTGCATGAATTCCCGGGAACGGAGTCTAAGCGGGAAACACAGGCCATGCTGGATAAAGCGCTGCAGGAGTACAACGAAAGCGGCAGGATATTCGATCCGGGTGAGATCACTCTAAACGATCTGATGGACGAATGGTATGCCGTGGAGATCGAACCCAGCAGCCGCGCCAGCACCACCAGAGACAGCTACCGCAATGTGATGAATCATATCCGGGAGCACGCAATCGGAAGCATGCTCCTGAAGGATGTCACGGTGGATATGCTGCAGGCCTACGTGGACGAGAAATACTACGGCGAATACGATGCGGATGGCAAAGAAATCAAACACGCCTACTCGGAGAGCACCATGAAAGAAGAATTCGTCGTCCTGAATGGCATCTTCAAATTCGCAGTTTATCCAAAGGAGTATATCAAATCCAGCCCTATGGAATTCGTCAAGAAACGCAAGAAATCACAACAGACAAACCTGTTCGCTGCCGATGAAGGCGAGATGGAAATCATCACCCACGAGGAATTCCTCGCGATCACAGATTTTCTGCAGGAGCATAAGAACACCTTCGGGCAGGGATACCGTTACATGCTGCTGCCGGTACAGATCTCGTATTACACGGGGCTTCGGGCCGGGGAGCTATGCGGACTCTCCTGGGAGGATGTGGACATCAAAGGCCGCAGGCTCATCGTCCGCCGATCCATGTACTACGACACTATGAACAAATGCTGGGAGCTGAAAGTGCCGAAAAACGGCAAGCAGAGGATCGTGGACTTCGGACAAACGCTGGCAGAGATCCTCACCGCCGCAAAGGCAGAGCAGGCCGCAGATCAGAAGACATTTGACGGGTACTATCATACGCATTACTGTCAGGTGAAAAACATCAAGGGCAGACAGCACTATATCATCTACACGGATCTCAGAACAGATAACGGTATGATCAGCAGCAGAGTCGGCCGCGGTAAACTCCTGACAGAAGCAGATCCCAGTCAGCAGCTGGTTCCGGTCAGCTTCGTCTGCCGAAAACCGGACGGAGAGCTGGTCACGCCGCAGACCCTGAAGAACTGCAACAAGCTCGTCCAGACGCACCTGAAATCGATCCCCTTCCACATGCATGGACTGAGACACACCTATGGATCGAACATGGTCGCCAGCGGCGCCAACTTCAAAGATCTGCAGATGCTCATGGGGCATTCGGACATCGGCATCACGCTGAACACCTACGCTCATGTTACAGAAAAAAGCCGGAAATCTGCAGTGGATCTGCTGGAACAGAGCCTGAAGCAATAAGGGCTCAAAACAATGATTTTTTAAAAATAAAGAGGCCCTGAAATTCTTGGAGTATCGTCCACCCCAACATTCTTAACAGAGCCAAAACACCTTGCCCACAAGCTTGTGGGCAGATTTGTGGGCAAAATGCCATATTTGCCCAAACGAGCAAAAAATGCAAAACCCGCAATCACTGTCATTGCAACGGGTTGCGGGTTTTAACTGGTACACCATCAGGGGTTCGAACCCTGGACACCCTGATTAAGAGTCAGGTGCTCTGCCAGCTGAGCTAATGGTGCATATTCAGTTGTTGGTCACGCTCATGCGCAATAGTTAGTATACAGTCTGAGCGCATGTGTGTCAAGGAAAAAAACAAAAAATAATCTCTAAATATAGTCTATTCTTTCCCCTACTCCCCTGTGCACTTCTCCCGCAGGAAGTTGAAGAAGTCGCCGCTGCCGGTGATGGTGTAGTTGGCGTCGCCCAGGCAGAGGAACTCGGTGCTTTCGAAGCGGTAGCCGTAGCTGGTATCGTCGTTAAAAGCAAACACCACGTAGTGGTAGGCGTCGGTGACGGACATATCGCTCTCGCCGGTGATGGTGATGTTCTTGAGGGCTTTGTAAACGGTGCGGATCTCATCCTGGTCGGTGGTCTTGTAAGGCGTGTTTCCGCCGCCCTGATCGTACAGGACTTCGACACTCTCGATGGTTCCTTCGTCAAAGGCCTTCATCAGTTTCTTCGCGCCGTCGGATTTATCAAAAACAAGGATCGGCGTATTGCCTTTGATGACTTCGCCGATTTTCGGCGTGCCGTCATCGTCCAGGTCTCCGCCTTTCCCGCCGTCACCAAAGAAGCCGTTCGGCACTCCTACGGCAAGGAAAAGAATCAGACACACCAGCATGCATCCTACAAGCGCGATCCCTGTTTTTGAAAATTTACCCTTCATTGCGATACCTCCGTGATCCGCAATACCCTCTGAAGCCTCATGGCAGCCTCACGACAGTCTGAGCCGGCCGTCTATTTCTCCAGCTTCTCCGCTGCCTGGTCGAGCCAGTCGCCTTCGAAGGCTTCGATCATACCGCGGTCGCAAAGCGCCGCCAGTGCGGGGTCGATCGGCAGCTTGGCGAGCACGTCCAGGCCAAACTCCGCTGCAACCTCTTCGACCTTGCTCGGCCCGAAAATCTGATGCTCTTTGCCGCAGTCCGGGCACTTGAAATAGGAATAGTTCTCAACGATTCCCAGAACCGGAACGTTCATCATTTCAGCCATCTTGATTGCCTTGGAAACGACCATGGAAACCAGATCCTGCGGTGATGTGACGATGATGATCCCATCGACCGGAATGGACTGGAATACGGTGAGCGGCACGTCGCCTGTTCCCGGCGGCATGTCCACGAACAGATAGTCGGTCTCGCCCCACATGACGTCCGTCCAGAACTGCTTGACTAATCCTGCGATGATCGGTCCGCGCCAGAGCACCGGATCCGTGTCGTTTTCAAGCAGGTTGTTGACGGAAATGGTCTTGATTCCTGTGGATGTCAGGACCGGGAAGATTCTTTCATCGCACCCTTCTGCTTTGGCTGTCACCCCGAAAGCCTTCGGAATCGAAGGGCCGGTCACGTCAGCGTCCATAATGCCTACGCTGTGACCGCGTCTGCTCATGTTGACTGACATCATTGAAGTCACGAGCGTCTTGCCGACGCCGCCTTTGCCGCTGACGACTGCGATGACTTTGCTGACGTTGCTGTATGGATTGCTCTCTTCGAGCAGTGACGCCGGGTCAAAGCTTCCGCAGGAGCCACCGCTTGGACAGCTTCCGCAATCGTGTGTGCAAGTTTCCGGAGTCGGGTCTCCTCCACCATTAGAACCGTCCGGGCTGAATTTCTTCAAGTTTTCAAACATTCATTTCACCTCTTGTCTATTATTTTACGTTTCGTGCCTCCGCACAGTTTCGTGCTTCCGCGCAGCCTCGTGTCTCCACGCAGCCGCTTCATGCTGCCAGCGCTATTCCACCGTTCCAAGGGCTGTGAAGCAGGCATCCCGCAGATGCTCGTCCTTGCGCAGCCTGTTTCGGATCGGTTTCCACACCGGCGCGTGGAAGAAGCACTCATCCGTAACGCTCATCATATAATCAAAATCTTCGCTTGGGATCGCGATGGCGATCTCGTCTTCCCCTCTGAATTTCCTCTGGGCCAGATCACTTCCCGTGATAACGGCGCGCGGTTTTTCGCGGCGTTTTTCGGCGATCGGGATCCGCACCAACGATGCGCATCCTGCCGTCGTCGTGGCGATGACCCTATCGTACTCCGGCTTGTCGTATCCGTGCAGGACGATGACCGCCGACAGCTGGTCAGGATTGCAAAAGCATACTACCACATCGCAGTCCAGTCCTTCGCGATATGGCTCGAACTTGAACCCATCGTAGCGGCCGCCTTTGCCGTCCTCCATGATGTTCTTCGGCAGAAGATCGTACAGCGCATAGGCCGTTTCCTCGTCGCACTTAAAACGCTCGCCGTCCGGCGTCCACTGGGCCTTGGAGCCTGTCGTCAGGAACTTACCGAACCCGCCGGGAATACACGGCAGCTCATCCTTGAGACCGCTATTGCTCTCGAAGCCTTTGCACCCGCAGTAGCCGAGCCCCGTAACGATCGTTTCTCCTCCCAGGATCCGGTCAAACAGACGGTAGATGCAGCCGAAAGAGTGCTTCGGTTCCTCGTCCTTCAGGTACACACGGCTGATCGCCATGACTTTGCCCTGGAGAGCAACTTCCTTTTCAAATTCCGCGAAACTCATTGTTAACGCCTCCTATTTCTAAACAAAAGCCTGAACACCGGGAATGCGGCGATCATTGCAACGCCGCAGACAGCGCCAATACAAAAGCAAGTAAGCCTCTTATAAATCCCATGCCGTTATTATAACACAAACAAAAAGGACCTTTGCAGATCCTTTTGTTTTCGCCTGAATGCATCTCTCGCTTAACGCTTTGAGAACTGGCTTGCTCTACGAGCTTTCTTGAGTCCGTATTTCTTTCTTTCTTTCATACGGGAATCTCTTGTCAGGAAGCCTGCTTCCTTCAGAGCCGGTCTGTACGCCTCTCTGTCTGCTTCACAAAGAGCTCTGGAGATGCCGTGTCTCAGGGCTCCGGCCTGTCCTGTGTAACCGCCGCCTTCAACAGTAGCGATAACGTCGAACTTACCTTCACATCCTGCGATCACAAACGGTCTTGTAACCTCTCTCTTCACGATGTCCAGTGCCAGATACTCGTCAAGCGGTTTCTTGTTCACTGTGATTTTGCCAGTGCCAGGGACGAGTCTTACTCTGGCGACTGATGATTTTCTTCTACCTGTTCCGTAGTACTGTGTCTTTGCCATTTTCAGATCCTCCCTTCCTACTTGATATCCAGAACTTCCGGCTTCTGAGCTGCGTGATTGTGCTCAGGTCCTGCATAAACCTTTAACTTCTTGTACATCTGTCTGCCAAGTCTTCCGTTCGGCATCATGCCCTTAACAGCATGTCTGACAGCCTCTGTCGGATGCTTAGCCATCATGTCTTCGAAGTTGGTCTCCTTGAGTCCGCCCGGATAACCGGAGTGTCTCTTGTAGATCTTCTCCTGTCTCTTCTTGCCTGTGACTGCTACCTTCTCAGCGTTGATCACGATTACGTAATCTCCGCAGTCAACATGCGGCGTGTAAGTCGGCTTGTTCTTGCCTCTGAGAATCGCAGCGATCTGTGATGCCATTCTTCCCAGGTTCTGACCGTCAGCGTCGACCACGTACCACTTGCGTTCGACCTCTGCCGGCTTCGCGATGAATGATTTTGTCATTGCGTCTTCCTTTCTGCCTACTGGGTTTGTCTCCAAACTGGTTCAGTCCTGCCTACTCGGTTGCGCCGCGGCTTTCGCTGTGCTTTCGCAATGCGTTCACGCGCCGCCCAACTGTTTCGGCGTCTAAAAATATCTTCTAGTGTGCTCGCTGCCGGATTGCTCCTGCTCGCACAAAAACCATGCCGCTGTCGCGACACGAAGTAAGTATACAGGGAAACACTGCATATGTCAAAGGTTTTTTGAAAGCCAATATGTATCACGATATCCCGTTCCAAGGGCCTAATCGTGATGCTTTTCCCCGATATTTCACAGATAGGGGCTCTTACGGCAAGAATACTATCACTTATTAAGATAATCTATGGAAAATCGTGATAGCCGTACTCCGATTCTGCACCGGATTCCTTAAAAATATCACGATTCACTTTGTTTCAAGCCATATAATGATACATTTTGGCTTCTGAAAATCATCCAGTAATTTTGAGGTTGACATCAGAGTATCGAAGATGTAATATTTTTCCATAAATGCCATTTATATCATTACGTCGGGAGGAGATGATGAATATGAAGAAAAAGATGCCAAAGGGGAAGATGAAACCGGGGGCGTTTTTGAGATCCATTGATGTTGCCCTTAACGGCAGTTTTAATGTTGATGCCGCGGTGACAAGAACTGTTCGAATGGCTGCGAACCTGCCGCAAGTCAAACTGTTCCACGTCAAGCGTAATAAACAGGTGACTTTTTATAAAAAAATCAACGGCATACAGAAGTACGTTGCGAAATCGTCTGATGAGATCTACTTACTTGCCAGACGGCAGTACCTGCTTTTGCTTATAGAGATCCTGAAACTGACCGGACGCCTTGACAAAGGCAGCATAATGAAGCGAGATCAGTTGATTGAGTCGCTCCATTCCCTCATTGAAGTATATGCAGCCGGCAACCTGGACCTTGCCCGGATCGTCATGACGCCGAAACAGTATAAGTGGTACACCGGCGAATACAAGCAAAAGCCCTTCGATGTAGAAAAAGCCCTCGCGGAAAATCCTTCGTCGGTGCACTTTTCAACGGAAGGTATCCCTTTGAAATCCAAATCTGAACGTGACATTATGAACTCCCTGCACGATTACGCTGTCCCGGCCCACTACGAAGAAGAGCGGTCAATTATTGTTCAGCCTCTCGTTGACCAACTATATCATGATCTTCGCGAGAATAACCTGCTGAAAGGGAATCTTTATTACCTCCGGGGACCCGCCTGCTATTGGCGCGTTCCCAAGGAACTCGAATGGATGAATTCCCCGGGATCAATATGGAAAGCCTACAATCCCAGAACCGGACGAATCTACATCTATAACGATTTCAAAATCATCCTCGCATCTGGTGAAGAAATCATATGGGAACATCACGGCAAGTGCTTTGAGTTCACATACCGCAGCAATGCAGGGGAACGTGTAATGGTGTTAAAGTTTACTCGTTCTGTTTCCCGCAGTAATTTGATTGAAACATTTGAGCATGATGTAGACTCGCGGGAAAAAATTGCTGAAATACTTCGGGACGAAGTGCTTCCAAGACTGTGGTTTTAGGCCATTGCTTTTTGAAAGCCAATATGTATCACGATATTACGTTTCAGAGGTCAAATCGTGATACTTTCTCCCATTATTCGGGCATGAATGAGCGATTTGCTTGTCTGACTATCACGATTTACGCTATTCCATTATTAATCGTGATAGTCAATACCCCTACTGAGCTCGAATCAGATGAAAAGTATCACGATTTACCGTATTCTTAAGCAAAACGTGATACATATTGGCTTCAGGGCTGCCGGGCCGGTGCTGCCGGTGCTGCCGGTGCGGCCGGCGCGCCCGCGGCAGCGGCGGC
>JAFRKJ010000081.1 GCA_017431785.1 Bacillota bacterium
CAAAAGGAACCTGAAAAGATCTTTGTTGGTATCCGGCATGATAGGAATCCTCTTTTTGCTGATATCGACGATTATTCCCGGCATATCCTCAGGTCCGAAACTGCTGCCGCTGAAGAAGATAGCCTCAAATATCATATATTTCTTCGTCGTAATAGCCTTGAGCGAAGAGATCAGCTTTCGCGGTTTTATACAGCCAAGGCTCTATCCTCTGGTTAAGCGGGAATGGCTTGCCGTGCTGTTCGGCGGCATTCTTTTTGTGTTCATGCACTATCCCTACCAGATGGCGGCACGCGGAATGACTGCCGCTCAATACTGGCCCCAGTTCATCGCAAGCGCGCCATTCCAGATCTTCTGGCACCTGGTTTTCACAATACTGTACCGGCGATACGGAAATATATACGGAAGCACGGTGCTTCATGGGCTTGTGGATTTGAGCGGGGGCATATTTGCCTGAACGGGTTTTAGATGCGAGGCTATTCATCAAAGGAGAACCGAACACATGAAAGATACATCAATAACTTCAATCGATGACTATATCCTGGCTCAGGACGAATCTGTCCGGGATCGTCTTTGGACTGTTTACAATACAATAGCAACAGCAATACCGGAAGCCGAGACACGGATCTCCTGGCAGATGCCGACTTTCTGGAAGGGGAGAAACATTATTCATTTTGCCGCCGGCAAGAAACACATCGGAATCTACCCGGGGCCGGACGCAGTGGAATACTTCCGACCCAGACTGCAGGAGTACAAAACAAGCAAAGGGGCGATCCAGCTGCCGAACAGCAGAGAACTCCCGCTTGACCTGATAAAGGAAATTGCAGTGTGGAGCTATGAAAGGAATCGGAAGTGACGGATAAGGTTAAGTTAAAGAATCAGCAATCGGAGAAGAAACTTGCCCGACTCCAGCGGCAGCTCTCCCGAAAAACATAGGGGAGCAGGCGTTGGGAGAAACAGCGTATCAAAGTTGCCCGGGCACACGAGAGAATCCCGAACCAACGAAAAGATGCGCTCCACAAAGCCACGACAGATCTCGTAAGGAAGTATGATATCATATGCCTTGAAGATCTGAATTCCAGTGGCATGGTAAAGAACCGGAGACTGGCAAAATCAATTTCGGACGCTTCGTTCTTCGAATTCAAAAGGCAGCTGGAATACAAGGCGGCTTGGTATGGGAAGGAGATTTCAGTCATAGACCGTTTCTTTCCATCGTCACAGCTCTGCTTAGACTGCGGATATCAGAATCTGGGAATAAAAGATCTGAGAATCCGCAATTGGATCTGCCCGAAATGCGGAACACATCACGACAGGGATGAAAACGCCGCAAAGAATATTCTGATGGAAGGACTGCGGCTGCTCAACGTATCGTAGTATGAAAATGGTAGGGCTGGACATAGCCCGAACCTATACGCTCGTGGAGAACATGTAAGACCTCTCAGGAGAAGGCGGTGTTCGCTGAAGCGAGAATCCCCTGGCTTCAGCCATGGGGAGTGTCAAAGTAGGTCAGAACACGTCCATCATCCTCAAAGCGAACCTGAACCAGAGACCGCACAGCGGCCGGAATATCCGAAACAGGAAGGGGCACAGCAGCCGTTTCGGGCAGGTTCTCATCAGACTCAACACTAAAACCAATTTTCTTTTTCAGGATCTCCTTCAATCTTTCTGGCCTATTATTGCTTCTTGACGGGGCGCTGAGGTCAAGTGACATTTGACTTTACGCAGAAAGCGGAGAAATGTTCGTGCTGTGATTCGCAATCAAGGCAAAAAGCCTGTCAACCCGGTCATTCTCCTCGCGCTGAGCGCGTTTCTTAGCCTGTTTATAATATTTTTTCTGCTTTTTCGTGCTTTTCGGGAGCTTGCGGTAATCATCCGCAATGATTGCCTTTGCCCTGTCATGGTCTGCTATATATTTGACTATCTTCTCTATGGACTCATTTGCGGCGAAGTCCTTCTGGCGGTGAAAATGGCCCTGAGTCATTGATTCTGTCGGAGTATCCGGATCAAACGCATTGAGGTGGTATAGAAGATATCCGTCAGCCTCATCCTTCCAGTAGAACTTCCAGAAGCCGATACCGGTGCGAAGATAGAAGGTCGAAGTCTTGTCATCGTAGAAAGTTTCCAGTTTTGTGCCTGCTGCAGCCTTCTGCAGGGCTTTTCTGTTCATCCGGTGCAGTCCGGCAGTCCCGCCGCAGTATTTGCAGGCACAGTACCCGTTACGAATGGCTCTGCGTTCGCTGCAGATCTTTCCGTAATATATGGATATCCTGTCAATGTAGTGGCATCCCGGGCGATGATATACCTTGCTTCCTTTGCTTCTGCTTACAAAAACGTCCATGTCCTGTTCCTTCTTACAACTGTCATTTGATCCGCTTGATTCACGTCTGGGCGCGCTTCGGCGGCCTCTGTCGCGGATCATGGCGTGATCTTAATCGAAGAAAAGACCAAAAAAAATCCCTCGATCATGGAATGTCCCTGATCGGGGGAATAATATTGGACATTAATCAGATTAGAATATGGACAAAATGGGGAGCATTGCCCTGATTCTACAAATCTCTCAGAATCAGGTCTGTTTCTCCCGGATTCAGCCCGAGCTCGATTCGAACTACCTTCGGGTTGTTCCTGTAGTGCGCCCGGATAGCATCTCTGAGAACGGTACCGCCGTGATAGCCATGGATGACGCGGAGAGTATAAACCGTGCCGCCTGCACGGCGCAGCTTCGCGTCAATTGCTGCGAAGGCCTGCGTCCGGTTCATGCCGTGGACGTCGACCTCCTGAAACGCGCCGGTCACAAATATGCCTCCGAAAGACGCTGAATCTCTTCCTGCATCTCCTTGACAACCGAGTCAGGGCCAACGATTTTAACGCCTTCTCCCAGGGAAATGATCCAGCCGAGAAAATGCCGGCTGTCCATGACATCGACAGTGATTCTGAAGGTTCCGTCGTCACCGGGAATGATAATGATATCCTTGCCGAAACGGTCGATCAGAGGCCCGACCATTTCGTTCTTTGCCTCAATGGTGACTTTCTTCAGCTCTCCGCCATACATGCCAAATACGCTTTTGGTATATTTGGCGGCATCGAATGCCTTAAACTCCTTCTTGCCCTCTCGGGGAAGCTTCGTGATGGACATCCTGGTGGTTTTGTCTACCCGGAAATGTTTGATCTTTGCGTCCTGGGAGTCGTACGCTACAAGATAGTAGTTTTCGTCGTCCCACATGAGACACCATGGGCTTACCGTGTAAAAGGATCCGTCTCGCTTCAGCTCCTGCTGCTTGTCGATATTCCATCTAAAATACTGAAACTTGATCTGCCTGTCAGAGTTAATGGCCTCGTGGAGCATGTCTACATTATAATATATACTCTCATTCATCGCCTTGATCCGTCCGGAAATCAGGACCTGGCGGTGTAGGTGATGGGCGTCGTACCTGCTGACAAAGGACTCTAGCTTCTTAATCAGCTGCCTGGATTTGTTCTCGGTGATGAATTTGGATGACTGGACAGCGTCAACCAGAAGCTTCAGCTCCGGCAGCTCAAAGTTCCTTGTGACAAGGTGATATCGAATCAGGTGGCCGTCCTGACTCCGGATGATATCCAGACCATAGTTTTCCAGCGCTTCAAGATCGGCGTAGAGCGTCTTGCGGTTAGGGGAGAGTCCTTGTTCCTCAAGCCGTGAGGTGATCTCAGAGACGGTCAGACCGTGTTTTTCATCGGTTTCACGGGACAAAATATCCAGAAGATAGAGTGCTTTAAGCTTTTGTGTGCTTCGGGCAGTCATGAGAACACCTCCGGTTTGTCTTTATTTGTGAAGATTGTACAATTCTATGCTGCAAGTATAACAGAACAAAAGACATAACACAAGAATCAAGGGCAAAATTTTACTCTTGTATTATTGGGAAATTAAAAGGAAAAATGACACTTGACCGCTAAGCGCATTATAACTATTATAAAAGAGAATGGAGTCTGGTAGGACGGAGGATATTGTTCAAATGGAAGATAAAGATTTGATCTGGGAAGAAATCAGCAGAGAGCATATTGTCCGGGATGAGTGGATTGATTTCCGGAAATCAGCCTATCGATATCCTGACGGAAGAGTGTTTTCACCATACTACAGTTACAGCCGAAGAGATTACACGGTGATTGTGGCTTCTGATACAGAGGGAAGATACATCTGCGTCCGTCAGTTCCGCCAAGGAATAAAAGAAGTGACGACCGAGTTCCCCGCAGGCGGGATCGAGAGACCGGATGGAATAGAATATGGAGACCGCAGCAAGGCCGAAGACGCGCTGGCGTGCGCGAAGAGGGAACTTCTGGAAGAGACAGGGTATGAATCAGATGACTGGGCGCATCTGCTGACCGTTCCGTCCAACGCTACGATAGCCGACAACTATGCACATGTCTTCATGGCACGTAATTGCAGAAAAATAGACGAACAGCACCTCGATGAGACGGAATATCTGAATGCTGTGATGCTGACAGCGGAGGAAATTGAGGAACTGATCCATGCCGGAAGATTCCAGCAATCCGTTCACGTGATGGCATGGCTCCTGGCAAAGGAAAAACAGCATCCCTGAGAAAGAAACAGGAACAGCGGAAAAAAGGAAAAAGGAGAATCGATGATGAACTGTCCCAGATGCGGAACCCCTATGCAGGGCGGAGTCTGCCCGGAGTGTGGCTTTCCGGTGAACCGG
>JAFRKJ010000082.1 GCA_017431785.1 Bacillota bacterium
AAAGACCGACCGGGGTTGGTCGATCCTTTGGCGTACTATCTGGGTTAATACTTGATTCTATACTGATGTAGCGCCGTATACGAGACCCGTACGTACGGTGCAACGGGAGGGTGAGAGGAAGCTCTCACTCTACCCTATTTACGTTATATTAATTAAACTTAAATACTATTATTTTAAGAATCTGTTAAGACTTCCTCCGTATAATCACAACAATCAAGGGGTTTATCATAAGGAGGAAAAATGGAAACGCAACAACTTCAGGGTATTGCGGGATTAAAGAAACATGACATCAAGGTTTCGGGAATTGTGTTCATGCTCTACTGCCTTGTTGCGGCGGGAGCGTTCGGCATAGAAGAAATGATTCCCGAATCGGGACCCGGGATGACGCTTTTGCTTTTGTGCATCTTCCCGATCATCTGGGCACTTCCGATCAGCAGTCTGGTCGCGGAATGCTCTTCGGTCATGCCGTCAGAAGGCGGCGTGTATGTATGGGTCAAGGAAGCCTTCGGTGAATTCTGGGGATTTCAGGCCGGATGGTGGGCGACCGTATCGACCTATATCACGAATGGCGTCTACGTTGCGCTGGTTGCCGGCTATGTCAGCCAGATGATACCCATGTCGCCTGTTGCCACGCAGGTCCTGAAAATCGGCATGATCGCGATCTTCACGATCGTCAATCTGCTTGGGCTGCGGGAAGTCGGCAAGGTCAGCACGATCCTTTCGGTGCTGATCATTGCTGCTTTTGCGTTGGTCGCTGCCGTTGGCCTGATCAACTGGCAGACAAGTCCCGTGCAGCCGTTTATCCCGGAAGACAGCACCGTGATTCAGGGAATCGGTGATGGCATCGCTGTCTGCATCTGGATGTACTGCGGATACGAATGCATTTCCAATATGGCTGGCGAGGTCAAAAATCCGCAGGTCATCCCGAGGGGACTCAAGATCGCGATGCCGCTGGTCGCGCTGACCTATGTGCTGCCGACGCTCGGCGGTCTTGCGTCTCTTCCGGCAGGAACTTGGGAGAACTGGTCGACCAAAGGCGGATTCGGGTCGGACAACGTTGGCTATGCTACGATCCTGACACAGAATCTGGGTACGGCATGGGGATATGTGTTTCTCGTGATTGCCATCATCTCACAGTGCGCGATCTTCAACACCTATCTGGCGTCAGGATCCAGAGGCTTCTTCGTACTGGCGGACGATCACCTCTGTCCCCAGTTCCTTGTGAGAGTCAGCAAAAACAGAGGCGTGCCGTATGTCGGCATTCTCTCACTTGCGATCGTAACATTTATTCTGGCGCAGTCCGATTTCAAGACACTTGTCTCAATGGAAGTCGTCTTCATGCTGGCGCTGTATATCATTCTGCCGATTGCATTTATCAAGCTTCGGAAGAAGCTGCCGATCGAAGAGAGAGCGAAACGCAACCTGTACTGGATCAAAGGTGGAAATGGCGTTCTCGTTTACTTCTGCGGTTTTCCGATCGCGATCGCAATCATTGCGCTTCTGGTCGACGGCACGGACTATCTTGCCACCGGCCTGATGGCTCTTTGCTCCGGTCCGGTCGCATACATCATCTTCCGCAAAACCTGCGGAGGCCTGGCGGTCAACGACCCGGAAGGGAACCCATCCAACGGCTTCGGCATTGCTGTCGGCGACACGGTCCGCATCGGCGTCTTCGCGATCTGCGCAGGCGTACTTGCCTTCTTCGGGCAGTTCTGGCTGAGATGGTACGAAGGACCGAATTACGGCGACTGGGAACCATCGGATTATAAAGTGTTCCAGGACTGCATTCCGCAGGTCCAGAACTGGCTGGCGATCGGCGGTGCGATTTGCATCATATTGGGCATTGTGCTTTATTTTGTTGGCAGGAAAAAAGACGCCCCGCTTCCGGAGAAGAAACTGGATGTCGGAGAAGTGCTGAACAAATATCTGATGGAAGAAAAGACAGAGACATTCTTTGATTAGACACACTCACATGCGCCGTCTGTGGTATGCAAGAGCGGCTGCGAGGGCAGCAAGGAGGGCGGTCAGATACAACGCGTACATCAACGCGTTCTGTCTGATTGCCTTTTTCTTTGACACATTCTGCTGTTGAACCCATTCATTCATCATACTTTCCCAGTCCTCCTCAGACATTTCGTCCCATTCTGCTTCGTCTGTTTCAGACCCGTTTTCCATGTCTTCCTCCAGACTGTCACCGCCCATTACCGAGAGGTCGATGCGGCCGGCATCGATCAGCAGCTCCGGATGTTTTTGCTGTTCCTCTTTGGTGGAGGGGATGCTGCCGTCCAGCTGACCTTTGATGCTTTTGCCGCGCAGTTTGACAGCCTGCTGCAGCATTTTCGCTGCTTTATCATAGGCGCCGTAGGAATAGAGGGCGTTTGGGTCGTTCTTCACAAGATCATCGATCTGCGCGCGCGTGCGGTTGTAGAACAGATCGAAACCGCCGCCAAGAACGTATCCCTCGATCAGGCTGCGGAAGTTCCGGTGATACAGTTCCCGGTATTCCTTCGCCTGCAGCAGACCGTCAAAGAAAGAAGTGCGCATCCAGAAATCATCAATCGGATGATTGATCATATTGCTGGCAGTTTCAGTCGTATCCATGGAAACTGCACCATTCAAATCCCAGGATTCCATTTCATAGGCGCCGAAACAAAGATTGTAATCCCATGGGATGAGATTCAGTCTGCTATCTGTTTCGTAGAGGTAATAATTATGGGCTCCGTCCCCGCTCAGACTGTCATTGTTCACAGAGAACTGGTGTGCAACCATGTACCGGAGAACATTATCTGTGTCAATGTTGGAATCCATCCTTTTCTTTTCGCTGATGTTTTTCAGCGCTGCGATCACACGTCTGTGATCTTCGTCTGTTGTCTTGCTGATCTGGCAGGGGAAAATGCCCCAGTAGCTTTCCGGATCGTCATCGATATATTTCAGTTCGGCGCCGCCTTCTTCAATGCCTTCCTCGAACATATCATCTTCTGCAAAGTCTTCCCACATCATGTCCGCATCTTCGGCCAGTCCCATATCTTCTTCCGGCCAATCTTCTTCCAGTTCTTCATCTCCGGCTGCGGAGCTGCCGGGTTTGTACAATGCCCCGTGCTGCGTACCGTAGTTTCTGCGCAGGAATGAATCGTCCACTGCCTCAAGGGCCAGATACACGCCCCAGTATTCGCCGTTCAGGCTGATTTTGGCGTAATTCCAGAGAGGCGCATCCGCATCCAGATAGCGGAACATATCGTAGACCATAGCCTCCTTCATGTTGGTAATGTCGCCGTAGTTGTTGTTCAGACAGAGTTTGTCCAGTCCCCAGCATTTCTGACCGTCTGTGTATTTGTCAAACTTCAGCTTGAAACTGTACCTGTTGCAGTCAGGAGATTCGGCGATGCTGCTGAGACTGCTGTCGCCCTTCGGACGGATCCCGACGTTATAGAATCTTGTGCCGTTCACAATGACGTCGCAGTTTTGCCATTTCTTCTCCATTGCGGTATCAAGCATTTCATTCCATTTGTCCTGGTCCATGATGATATCAACAGACATGAGGTGATCAGGGTCAAAAAGCTTCTGCTCATATTCGGTTGCTACGCCCCTTTCATCCTGACCCGGGGCAGTGTCCTTTGCTTTTTCCTGACCGACGATCATGAAAACAAGGCATACGATCACAGCTGCCGCCATAAGGAGGATGATGATTTTGTCGATGTGTTTTGAAGTAATCATCTGGTTACCCCTTACGACATGTATTCACCGTTATAGCTTACCAGCACGGCGCTGCTTACGCCTTCGATTTCATAAAGATCCTGCACGAAACCGGTGTCCTGATTCTTGATCCGGATCTCGGCCGTAAGTTCCGTCCCGCCGGCGGTGACACTTTTTGTTTTGACGACAAAGCGTTCGACCAGATTCTGAAGTGAAGCGAGAGCCTTCTCTTCTGCGGTCTTGTCAGACAGGGTCAGGACAATGATATATGGATTCATATGGACCTTCCGGTTAGAAAAAACAAGAAGCGCCGCGCCGATGATAACCGATCCGAGCACGGCCAGAGGGACCATGCCTGCGCCGATCACAATACCGGCAGCCAGACTCCAGAAGAGGTAAACGATTTCGAGAGGGTCCTTGATCGCCGCGCGGAAGCGGACGATGGACAGCGCGCCGACCATACCGAGCGACAGGACGACGTTCGACGAAACTGCCATGATGACCATCGTCGTCACCATGGTAAGCCCCGGCAGGGTGATCGCCAGACCTGCGGAATACATCACCCCGGAAAAGGTTTTCTTGTAGACCAGAAATACAAACAGCCCTAAGACGATCGCGAAGAGCATATTGATTGCCATGTCTGTAACCGAAAAAGATTTCACGTTCTCCAGAAAACTGGATTTAAAAATGTCATTGAATGTCATAAGTTTTCTCCTTATATCTTTAAATTCAGTAATTTGTTTATCCGAAACGCCGGCAGACGACGTACTTGGAAAACGCCGTCTGGCGCGGTCTGCCGATTTGAAGGAGCATATCAATGATCTCCGGAAGAAACGCGTCGTATTTGACTTCCATGATCATATGTCCGGGCTCCATGCGGATGTCGATATCTGTCAGATAATCGCCTGCACAGAATGGATGATACAGCGAGCTGCGCAGATCCGAGTCAAAGGTCACCCGCACGTTGCCGGGCGCATAGATGAATGGCTCCCGCAGATAAGAAACGCAGACCTTGGGCCGGAGCAGCTGCGTCTGTTCCTTGAGGTACAGCTCGCGGATCAAGGTGTTCCCGTGATCCTTCATCCACGCGATGTCGCCGCGGAGAATCGTTTGAAACTCTGATTCCGTCAGCGGTGCGCTGAACTTCTGGCACAGGCTGTTTTCTTTCATCTTTTTTTCCAGTTTGATGACGGAGAAATCATCGTTGTACCAACGGAGCCGGAACTTCTCTCTCCTGGATACGCCGGATAGCTTTTCCCGGACGGCTTTGTCCGTGAAATTATCGAAGTAGATGCTGTGAATCCGGTATCTGCCGCCTTCCCCTGCGTGGGGATCCCGTTGCATCACGGCCTTCAGCCGCGGAAGCAACTGAAGATACTCTGCGAAGGTGATGTCGTATTTGAGTTCATGCCGGAAATGAGGTTTTTGCTTCATATGCCAATATCCTCCTTAGGATTTAGTTTCGACCGCAGGGCTCTGGCCAGAAGCAATGTCACGACACCGCTGGCAAGAGCCGAGACTGGCGCCATCAGCCATACGCCGTTCAGATCCCATATCGCCGTCAGGATGAAGAGAAACGCGACAGGGAACACGAGCGTTCCGAAGACAGACACCGTCAGAGATCTGCCGGGCATATCGAGTGCCGTGAACAGAGAGGAGAAACAGGTGTCGATCCATCCGACCAGATAGGAAAAAGCGAATATCCGAACGGCTGTCACGCTCATCGACAGCAGCGCCGTGTCACCCGGCTTGATAAAGATCTTCGCCAGGGAAGGACCCGCCAGGAACATAAGAAGAAATGCTGCGGCAGAGAGGATCATGGTGACAAGCAGAATAATTTTGAATATTTCCCGCACCCGGTCTGTTGCCTTTGCGCCGTAGCAGTAGCTGATCGCGGGTTGCAGCGCATCGCTGACTTCGAATGTGATCATGCCGATGATCTCGTCCACATACATCACGATAGAAAACGCAGCGACCGCCGTCGTTCCTCCAAACCGCAGAAGGAACAGATTCATCACAACGCTCATGATAGATGTCGCGATACTGTCAAAGAAGTCGCTGGAGCCGTTGGCGACGATACGGAAAAACTGTGAGCCGGGAATGTTCCCCTTCGTGTAATAGAGGTCCATATGCTTGCCTGCAAACAGCGCCAGTGTCACGACCGACCCGAACACGATGGACAGGCAACTTGCGGCAGCTGCGGCCCTCACGCCCTGATGCAAAAGCACTATTACCACAAACGTCAGTCCCACATTGATAAACTGTGAGGAAATGTTGATGATCATGCTGAGCTTCTGTCGGCCGCAGACCCGCAGGAAGTTGTCCGTAGCGAAGTAGACCGGGACCAGCGGACCGAAGAGCGCGAACACTTTCAGATAGTCCGTTCCCATCTGAATCGCTTCGGCGGTCGCTCCCGGTGCGATCAGCGTAACGAACTGCCTGGCGAAAAAGAAACCCAGCACGCTGATCACACACGAAAAAAGAAGGATAAACTTCACGGAAAAAGAGAACACCCTGGAGGCTTCTTCCCGCTTCTGTTTGCCTAGCAGAATGGATATATTAACGCTCGCGCCGGTTGCGATCATGTTGGAGATAGCTTCCACGATCATGATGATCGGCATGATCAGATTCACTGCAGCCAGAGCGCTTTCTCCCAGAAATCTGCCGACGAATATCCCATCGACAACGGAATAAAGCGCACCAAATACCGCGGTGATCACAGCAGGCACAACGCATTTTATAAACAGCTTCCTTGTCGGAAGCTCAATGAACATATTTGAATTCATCAATAGATTTTGTTCCTCCTGACTCCCATTAATATCCCTTAAAAAAACCCGGTTTTCCGCAACTGAAAATCGTTACGTAAAAACCGAGCGCACTCGACACCTTATCCAACGTGTGTGCTACGGCACACTGTCCTCCGCTGACCTATTCAAATCTTCAATGCTGATTGTACTATAACGCGTAGTCCTTAACAATATGCAAACAAGACATTAAGAATAATGAATAAATATTTGATTAAGGAACGTTTAATACTCCTCTCTTATAATCGGGAGCATGGTTCAGAACGAATACAACATGGCGGACAAGAGAATAAAGGCGTTCATACTGCTGGCACTGATCATCGGTATGATGATTCTGGTAAAGCATCTGATGGGTCAGCATTTCTCCTCTGTCGAGGATCTGCGTCAGTATATGAGAGGACTCGGGATACTTGCACCTGTGTTTCTTGCAGTTTTTCAGGCGTTTCAGGTGGTTGTACCGGTCGTGCCGGGTTATCTCGGTTGCGCGGCGGGCGCGGTCGCCTTCGGAACGCCGATCGGGTTCGCGTGCAATTACATCGGCATCAGCGCAGGATCGATCATCGCGTATTTCCTCGCTAGGAGGTATGGGCTTCCGATCGTTCTGATGATGTTTTCGCAAAAGCAATACGACAAATGGGAAGAGAAGATTAGAGGGAAAAAATCATATGATGTTTTTTTATTTGTTGCGACTTTGCTGCCTATGTTTCCGGATGATTTCCTGTGTTATTTTTCCGGTTTGATCAAGATGGATGCGAAAAGGTTCATCTGGATCATCATTCTCGGCAAGCCCTGGTGCATCCTGGCATACAGCATTGTCTTCGGTCTGATTGGTTCATAAAGAAAGAGAGAAAAAATGGAACGAAAAACGATAGGCTATTACGATTACACGGTCATTCTGACATACTGCGGCATGCTGACTGCGGTCGCAGGCATTTTCCTGTCGCTTCACGAGGATTACTGGAGCGCGATCCTGTGCCTGATGGCAGCAGGCGTATGCGATATCTTCGATGGGGCGATCGCATCGACAAAAGATCGCACCAGAAGTGAGAAAGACTTTGGGATTCAGATCGATTCTCTGAGTGATCTGATCAGTTTTGGCGTACTGCCTGCTGTATTAGTTTATATGATCACAGGACAAAGTCCCGCAGCAGGTATCATTTGCGCAGGATATGTGCTTTGTGCGCTGATTCGGCTTGCCTATTTCAATGTGCTGGAGGAAGAACGGCAAAGGGTCAGTACGGAGCGGAGAAAAATCTATCTGGGACTTCCGGTTACGGCAGCAGCGGCGCTTCTGCCGATCGCATATCTGTTCTTACATTACGACCTGGTGACACGCAGCGCGCTGTTTCCGGTCACGCTGATCATGCTAGGGACAGGATTTCTCACACCGTTTGAGATCAGAAAGCCCGCGATCCTAGGGAAAATAGCGATTGGCACTGTTGCCTTCTTAGAGATGGCAGCCATGTTCCTCGGCATGGGGTGGGATGTAATATGACAGACATAATACCCCTTGTACTTTATCGTACGGTTCCGGGGAGGTGTCTGCTGAAGGCGCTTGCCTCCCCGGGATTGTCACGTATTGCCGGAACTTTTCTCTCTTTGGATCTGTCCCGAAGAATCGTTCCGTGGTACATCCGCAAATATGGGATCAGAATGAGTGATATCGAGGTCCCCGCTGGCGGGTTTACCTCCTTCAATGAGTTCTTCACCAGAAAACGAAAGGATGGTATGCGGCCGAAGCCGGAGGCAGGGCAAGTGCTGTGCCCCTGCGACGGACTGCTTTCGGTGGTGAAGATCCGGGAGGATTCCTGCTTTCGGCTAAAAGGTATGCCATACAGCCTCCGGCGGCTTCTGGATGACGAAGGGCTGGCGGCCTTTCTGCAGGGAGGACTTGCAATGATCTTTCGCCTGACACCCCAGCATTATCACCGATACTGCTACAGCATGAACGGCAACGTAATGCACAGCAGAAGAATCGAAGGGAAACTGCACTGCGTGCGGCCGGTCGCGCTGGAAACGGTTCCCGTTTTCGCGGAGAACAGCCGGGAATACCAGGTGATCCGGACGCCGCAGGGCAGATATATGGTGCACATGGAAATCGGTGCGCTTCTGGTCGGAAGGATCAGCAATTATCCTGGCCAGGACAGCGGCGCTGCAGTCTGTGCCGGTGAGGAAAAGGGTTATTTCGAATTCGGTGGCTCAACCATCGTTTTGATATTTGAAAAAGACATGATACATCTGAATCATGAACTGTTTGATAAGCATGAACGTACGGGCGAGATCCCTGTCCACATGGGGCAGATGCTGGGAAGGATTTTGAAATGAAAGAACGACTAATTAATAAATCGTAATAAATCGTAATAAATCTTTAATAGCAGATTAATAGTCTGTTAATAAGAACAACCTACAATATTGCGTGCGAATGTGGTGTTTCGCATGCAATTATTTACTTATTAATGTTTGTAAGGAGGATTTTGTTATGGGTAGAAAAATACCAATGTGGCAGTGTATCCTCGCTATCGTCTTCATGGTAGTGTTCCTTTTCTGGAACGTTAAGTTTGATGAAGGCGGAGAGGCTCACGGCGGCCTGATCATGGCAGCTCTTGCAGCCGGCGTCATCGGTGCGGTGAACGGATGGAAGTGGAGCTACATGGAACAGGGCATCCTGGCTGCAATCAACAGATCCATGCAGGCAATGCTGATTCTGGCAGTCGTAGGCGCTATGATTGGCTGCTGGAAGGCCGGCGGCGTTATTCCATCTATGATGTTCTATGGCATCAAGATCATTTCACCGAAGGTATTCCTGTTCACAGCCTGCCTGCTGTGCTCCATCATTTCTCTGGCGACTGGTTCATCCTGGTCGACAGCAGGATCCATGGGCGTTGCCCTGATCGGTATCGGAACAGCTCTGGGATTCCCGGATTACATGGCTGCCGGCGCGATTGTATCCGGCGCGTACTTCGGCGACAAGATGTCACCTCTGTCAGATACAACAAACCTGGCACCGGCGATTGCGGGATCCACACTGTTTGAGCACATCAAGCACATGGTCTACACAGTAGGTCCGTCACTGATCATCGCGTTCATAGTGTACTTGATTTTGGGCTTCACACACAAAGGCGGCTCTGCAGATGAAAGCCAGATCCAGATGATTCTGGACTTCATCTCCAGTAACTTCAGCATCGGAATCATCTATCTGATTCCGCCGGTATTCGTTATCGTTGCGGTAATCGTTAAGATGCCTGCTCTTCCGGCTCTGATCGTCGGCGCTCTGCTGGGTGTTCCGTTCATGGCACTGCAGGGAATCAGAATCATACCGGGCGGCGGCGAACAGTCTGCTGTATTCAACATCATCAACAATGGTCTCAGCGCACTGCCTAGCGGCTATGAAGCTCCGGAAGACGACCTGCTCATGACCAAGCTGGTTGCTCTGCTGACAGGCGGCGGTCTCCAGTCCATGATGTGGACGATCTCCCTGATCATGCTGGCAATGTGCTTCGGCGGTATCGTAGACTCCACCGGCATCATGGCCAACCTGGCAGATTCGATCCTGAAGCTGGCAAGAGGCACAAGAGGCGGACTGGTCATCGTAACAGAACTGACCTGCGTATTCGTAAACGCGATCTGCTGCGACCAGTATCTGTCCATCATCTTGCCGGGCAGAATGTACAAGGAAGCATTCGAAGACAGGAGACTCAAGCCGAAGAACCTGTCCAGATGTCTGGAAGACTCCGGAACGATCACCTCGAACTTCTTCCCATGGAACACCTGCGGTGCGACAATGCGTTCCTTCCTGCAGGTCAACAGTGCATACATTCCGTTCGCGATCCTGAACTGGGTCAACCCGCTTGTATCCATGTTCTATGGCGTAACCGGAATCACGATGGAAGAGATGTCCGAGGAAGAATACCAGAAAATCCTGGAGGAAAGAGAAGCCGAGAAGAAGGCCGCCCTGGAAGCTGCACAGGCATAAGCGCAGCAACTGAAAGGCTGGGAATTATGACAAGTGACCCTGATGGGTTACACATAAAGGAAGAATCATCTTCCGAGCTAAATAATAGGCACAAAAACCCGGCACCACACGGGTTTTTGTGTTTATAATGCTGTATAATAGACAGGACGCAGAAAGTCTTTCAGGAGGAACTGAGGAACCATGGAAACGAAATCAACGATTCTGATCATCGAAGACGATGAGAGCATTAGAGAAGGTGTCCGCATTTTGCTGCAGAGCGAAGGATATGATGTTCTGGAGGCCGATACAGGAACAAGCGGTTTAGGCAGCCTGAATGATCAGGTGGATCTTGTGTTGCTGGATGTTATGCTTCCTGACATTTCGGGATTGAAGGTCTGCGAGGAGATACGAAAAAAATCGTTTGTACCGATTTTGTTTCTCACTGCAAAAGCAATGGAATCCGACAAACTGATTGGACTCATGGCCGGCGGAGATGATTATCTGACTAAACCATTCTCATATTCAGAGCTGCTGGGCCGCGTCAAGGCGCTGTTGCGTCGTTACAATGTTTACAGCGGCCGCGAGACGCCGGACGGCGATGGAACGGCATATCTGGAGCTTGCAGGAATAAAAATCAACACGACTGGCAATGAAGTATATGTGAACGGTAAGGAAGTCATGCTGACGGAGCTGGAATATCAGATTCTGCTGCTTCTGATGAAACACCCGAAAAAGATTTTTTCAGCGCAGAATCTGTATGAGAGTATCTGGAACGAACCTTATTTTTATAACTGCAACGGCACTGTTGTTGTGCACATCCGCAAGCTGAGAGTTAAGCTGGAAGCAGATCCGGGCAATCCTCAGTACATCAAGACAGTATGGGGAAAGGGATACAGATTTGGCACAGAGTAGCATAAAACGCACAACGATTGTCCGCCAGCACATGATCAGCCTGGCTCTGGCAATTGCCGCAGGTCTTTTGGCGTTTCTGATTATGAATCAGGGGACAAGTTATTTTCTGGATCATTATCTGGAGGAGTCCGGTTATTATGCGTCACACGAGCAAAAGTATGTCCAGTCTCTGCAGAACTATGCGAAGGAAAACCATATCGCCGGGACGGACGTTGATGCACTGACCGAGTGGGGCGAGCAGCAGGGGGATCTGTTCTTTCAGGTCTACAATGAAGACAAACTGGTGTACCAGTATTACAACCGCGACTCTGAAAGCTTCCGGAAAGCCGCCAATCTGGAGTTTCTGGAGTGGCTCACATCATATCCGCTGCAGTTTTCCGACGGCACTTATCAGGTGTTGATCTTTGGAGACTATTATTATCAGTGGCTCAAGTACACATGGATCATTGATTTTCTGGTTGCCTTTGCAGTATTCCTAATCGTATTTCTCCCGGGCATCCGGCGCCGCACCCGCTATATCACGCGGCTTCGGGACGAGATCGAGATCATGGGCAGCGGCGATCTGGATTACGAGGTCACAATCAAAGGCAATGATGAGTTGACGGATCTGGCAGAGAATCTGGATCAGATGCGGCAGGCATTAAAGCATCACATGGAGGAAGAGACCCGGCTGACAGAGGAACGCAGGACAATCGTAACAAGACTGTCGCATGACATTCGTACGCCGCTTACATCCATGAGCCTCTTCGCAAGCCTGTTGAAGCGCGGCGATTATCAGGACGAAGCACAGAGGGACCATTATCTTGACCGCATTCAGGAAAATGCGGAAAGTCTCAGCAATCTGGCAGAAGAACTGTTCAATGCTGCGACAAATGGCGGGCAGAGTATAGAAACGAAACGGCCGGCGGGACTGGATCTGATTCCGTTGCTTGCCGATGAAGCGGAAGCTTTGAGGGTCAGTGGATTTACGGTGCAGGAACAATATGCGGCGGCAGAGCTGACTCTGGCTGTGGATAAGCAGGCGTTTACACGCATATTGGATAATATTGTTTCCAACATACAGAAATATGCGGATCCCTGCGAGCCGGTCCTGATATCCGCAGAAGCACGTGCAGGCGAAGTGCATGTTGCTTTTGAGAATGCGATCAGCTGGAGGGAAGCCGCTGCAGGAGGGAATGGCATCGGTCTTCAGAACGTACGCGAACTGATGCAAAAGCAGGGCGGCGCTGTTGAGATCGAAGATACAGGCGACCGGTTTCTGGTGCATCTGCAGTTTCCTCTGAGACATGGGGAGCTTTCGTGATCCGCAATGAACAGAATACAGAATCGCACGGAGAGATGATCAGGCGTCTCTCCGTTTTAATATTTCTTAACGAAACAGTTAATAATTCGTTTATATTTTGGCAATATCATTTCTTTGTATAAATATTGCATTATTACTATTATATTGGAGGTGAACTAATGGAAGGGAATCAACATGTTTCCAGTGATCAGGATCTGAAACGTGGCATAGCCGAATGGCAAGTTGCGTTTATCGGCCTGGGCGGCGTTATCGGATCCTGCTACTTCCTGGGCGTAGGCTGGGATATCGAAGTTATGGGTCCCGGCGTATTCTGGGCATTCCTGCTCGTAGGCGTCATCGTGTTTGGTCTGATGATTTCCTATGCGGAACTGCTCGTTAACCTGCCGCGTTCCGGATCGTTCATTGCGTACACCAATGAGTTCCTGGGGCCGACGGTATCAACCGGTTTCGGCTGGGCCTTCTGGTTCAACTGGGTATGCTATGTACCGTCAGAAGCGATTGCTGTATCATCGACACTGCAGGCCATCACGGGTCTGACCGGCACCGTTACCTATGTTGCGTTTGCAATCGGAACGATGATGGCACTGACTTTGATCAACTGCTTCGCGGTAGATATCTTCGCGAAGATCGAGTCGGGTCTAGCGATCACAAAAGTTATCATCATTATTATATTCATTATCGTTGGACTCGGTATCTGGGTCGGCTTCTGGGGCAGTCCGCAGGGCGAACTGACTGCTTATAACATCACCGAAGGATTCAAGGGCGCAGGCATCAACTTCAATTCTGAAATGAACGCGTTCGACAACTGGTTCCCTCATGGCATACTGATCATCTCGGTCATGATGGTAGTCGTACTTGTAACCATGCAGGGTACTGAGATCGTAGGTCTGGCAGCTGCAGAATCAAAGAATCCTGAAGTTGCAGTACCAAAGGCATGCAGAAGCGTAGTATACCGTATCGTCGCTCTGTATCTGGCACCTCTGCTTCTGGTCATCCTGATTTATCCGACAGCACTTGCAGATGATGCAACACCGATATTCGCGGAGGTAGCGAGAGACTACGGACTGACACCGTTCTTCTACATCTTCGCGGCAGTTGTCATGGTAGCTGCATTCAGCTGTGGTAACACCGGATTCTACGGAACAGTCCGTGCGATGTACGGTCTGTCGACAGAGGGCCTGGCGCCGAAGTTCCTGAGTCGCCTGTCAAAGAACCAGGCACCGAGAAATGCCGTATTCTTCACGATGGCATTCATGTGGGTTGTACTGCTGACAGGATTGACAGCAAATGTAACGGGACACCTTTCGGATATTTACGGTAAACTTCTGTCCATGTCCGGATTCACGGGCACACTTGCCTGGGTGGGTATCATCGCATCACAGAAGAGAATGCGTACCAGACTTAAGAGAAACGGATATGATCCGGAGAAGGTCCTCAAGGCAAAAGTGCCGAGGGCAATGTCCTGGGTACCGTGGTTTGCACTCGTTGCACAGATCATATGTCTGATTATGCTTGCCTTTGCGACACCTGTTGAAAATGCTTACATTCACGGTATGGAGGCACAGGGTCTCGAACCGGATATTTCCGTTGGCGATTGCGGCGGAGGCCTGGCAGTATTCTGTGTTGCGACATCGGCCATCGTCATTCCGATGATCGTTTACTGGATTCAGAACAAGCGGGGCAAGGTGGGTCATGTTGTTACGCTGCACGGAGATGAGAAGACCTTCGAGGAGACCTTCCCGCCGATCAACAAATAAAACATCTGCCTGAATGAAACTATGGATAAAAACTAAAAGCGCCTCTGACGAGGTGCTTTTAGTTGTGTGAAAAATTATTGTGTCCTTCTTATGGATGAAGAATTACCTTAGGAATCTATGGTAAACTTTGCTCTCGTATATAGTATGACTTGAAAATGCAAACAGATTATTAACAATACCATTAACGATTCTTAATTTCTTGTTTCTTTAATACCGAATATACCCGTTCTGTTTCATAGAAATATCGCTTCAAAGGATCATCTAATTTCATTATCTCACGAAGCTGTGAAAAGAAAAGATTGGTGGTGAGAATTACCGGGTTCGTTTCGAATTGGTGCGACACTGTCGCGCTAATTTCAGGAAAGACTCGTCCTTATTACGATGCCTCTCATGGTGTAATTACTGCGTGGATTCATAAAAACGACGGGATATTCATCCCGTCTACGGTGGCCCAAAGAGCTTATGCCCAGACCTTGCATAATTATCATAGCATCTTCATCAAAATAGTCAACGGCTATTAATCGGAGGCGTCAAGATTCTTCGTCTGAAAGTCCATCCCAGAACTCTTCCGGCAGTTCGATCGGAACCAGCGACTGATTCTCATCGTAGATTGCTACATTGCCTTCCTCATCGAATCCTGCAAAGGCCGGGTATTTGAACTTCCAGTCTTCATACGTTTTCTGATCTATCAGACCTTCCTGGTAATCCGTATATGCATCATACCAGTTTCCAATCTGATTCTCCAGGTCGATCGCGTCCCCGGGTGCCGGGATCTTCTCAAAGAGTTCCTTCAGTTCCCGTTCTTCTTCCTCCGTCAGTTCCGGCTCTTCATCTGCGAAAGGATCATCCCCGATCAGTTCTCTGAGCCGTTTGGTATCAAATCTTAGGACCAGTTCGCCATCGATCACGTCCGGTTTCAGCTGGTACATTTCCTCCATTTCAAAGAGAAAGTGCAGCGTCCGGTTGATTTCAGACATATCATACATATCCAGCGCATAATAGCTGATCTTCAGCGCATCCGCGATTCGGGTCAATGTACCCCTGCCCGGCGTGCGGTTATCCAACTCATAGTTTCTAAGAGCGGATTCACTCAAATCGAGCACCGCCGCCAGTTCCTTCTGCGTCAGACCGGCCCTTTTCCTGAAATACCGGATCCTCCGGCCAAGTGTATATCCCAAAAACAGCATGATTTTATCCCTCCATGTCTTTTTCTACACTTATTATAACAAAAACCGTTCGAAAATGAAATATTTTTGTGAAAATGTATTGACAGTTCATTTCTGAACTGTTATGATGGCATCAGAACAACCGTTCAATAATGAACGGAACGAACTTTGACAACTGAATACCCTTCATCAGGAACTTTCGTTCTGACTGCGAGCATGCGATGACCGGCGCGCCATGATTCCGGACCTTCCGGAGGAGCGAGAAACGCAATGAGGATCCAAAAGGGCAGATGGCATCTGCCAATGTGCCATGACCAGCGGAGCGGACAATGATACTTCCGTCCGGCAGCACTAAGGTGCGGGGCGGCCCGTGGAGATCCTTCGGGGGGTTTGATTCCCATGCGAGCTGCCCAGTCCAGCAGCCGCCTGATGACAGCACCGGGAGGGCCCGGGAAGCGGACGGAGCGCTGCGAATACTCCGCATGTAATGGATAAACTGAAATGGAGATCAGATCCTTATTTCTGATCCGGATCTGATCTCCCTGATTCTGAAAAACAGAGTCGGCATACATAGTCATTCAGCACACCTTTTTTGTTGTGCAGAAAATGGCTGTGTATGCCGGCTTTTTTTCGTGGTCTGAAAGCCGGCAGTGACGGTGATGACGCAGATGACGATGCATTCGCCTATGGGGAAATGACCGTCATGATCGTCACCATCGTCATTCGCAGAGACCACAAAAGCCAAACCGAAAGGAGGTTGTTATGGCTTTCAAATTAATACAGGCGGAGGAGCTGTTCTATGAGCCGCTGGATCCCGCAAAAGCAGAGATGATCGTGGAGGATATGATCCCGCAGGGACTGACGCTCCTTGCCGGCGCCGCCAAATCATGCAAAAGCTGGATGATGCTGGACATGTGCCTCGCCGTATCATCCGGTAGACCGTTCCTGGGAAGGAGGACGCTTCCCTGTGAGGTCGCGTACTTTCCCCTGGAGGATCAAAAGGAACGCCTGAAAAGGAGGCTGCTCGATCTGGGTGAAGTACCGACGCCAGCCTTGCACATCTGCACAGAACGCAGAAGTCTGGAGCAGGGATTTCTGAAAGAACTGCAGGAAACACTGCAGGAGCATCCGGGAATCAGGATGGTGGTCATCGACACGCTGCAGAAGATCCGGGAAGACGGCAGCGGCATATCCACCGCGAACCAGTACAGCAAGGAAGACGCTGAGATCTCAAAACTCAAAACGTTTGCAGACAATCACGGCATTGCCGTCGTCTGTGTGCATCACCTGCGGAAGAAGCCGGATAAAAGAGATCCCGTCAATGAGATCCTCGGCTCTGCCGCAATGAGCAGTGTACCTGATCAGATCCTGCGGCTGGAAAAGGAGCGGCGTCAGACTCATGGTGAGTTGTCTTCCGTCGGCCGCGACAGCCCGCAGTGGAAGATGGTTTTGGAATTCGATGATCGGCGATGGCATCTGATCAGGGAAGAGACGGAAGATGAAATCGCAAAAGAAGAGATCCCCGAAGTGCTTTACCGGATCGCAGAGCTGGTCAAAGGCTGCGGGGAGTGGACCGGGACTGCCACACAGCTGCTCGAGGTGGTGGATGAGGAAGAGATGCCGCCGAACATCCTCAGCGCGAAGATATCCAGATTCTACTACGACGTCCTGTATCCTGCAGGCATCACCATGCAGCAGAAGCGTACGTCAAGTGAGCGGCTGATGACTCTGACCTGCCATCCTCAGTCTGAAGACGATGAATCCGCTGATGCGTCCGCTGAAGAGACGCCGCTGACCTGGGAGGAATCTGTAGAGAAGGCGAAGAATATCCTCACGCAGGGTGGTGAGAGCACATGAGAAGTACAGGACAAAGAATTCCGAATGGGGAAAGCGTGTATGGCCACAAAATGTATTGCCGTGAAAAGTGCGTCTGCAGATGCAGCGAGCATAGGCGATGTATCGCCGCCGGTGCAGCCGGTCCGGTAAACCGGCTCCGGCCATACACCGAAAAGGGGCGCCGCCCCTATGACCCCGGGACGAATATCCGGCAGAAAAAATCAATTGGAGCAAGCAAGAATTATTTGAGAAAGGCGGGATAAAAAATGCGGAAACGAAACACAGGAATCAACATCAGAGTGACCGAACCGGAAAAGAAAACGATTGCTGAAAATGCCAAACGCTGCAACCTGACGGTCTCGGAATATCTCCGGAAACTGGCGACGGAGCATGAACCAAAGGAGCTTCCGAAGAAAGAGATCTATGAAGAGATGGTCAGCCTTGACCGGAAATTTCGTCGCTTGCTGAGCGAACTGGTGCCAGGTGAAGACGCTGAACTGCAGAAAAAATATCTCCATGATCTGCAGGAACTCAGAGACATCATGAACCGGATATGGATGCTCCTGATGGCGAATTACGACACCGAAAAGACAGGCAGGAAAGGAACGGCGGGACATGGCAACGACTAAGATATGGCCGATCAAAGACAGCCTGAAACGGGTCACGGACTATGCTGCCAATCCGGAGAAAACAGAATTCGATGACCTGAAAGCGTCCATCGGTTACGCGGTCAATGGAGAAAAAACAGGATTTGGTGATGAAAAAGTCTATCTGACGACCGGCATCCGCTGCAGCGCAGACACGGCCTTTGAGGAGATGACGGCGGTCAAAGAGGCCTTCGGAAAGACATCCGGCAATGTCGCCTACCACGCCTATCAGAGCTTCAAACCGGGTGAAGTCACACCGCAGCAGTGTCATCAGATCGGTGTAGATCTTGCCGATAAACTCTGGGGTGACCGGTTCCAGGTGCTGGTCGCGACACATCTTGACAAGGAGCATCTGCACAATCATTTCATCATCAATTCTGTTTCATTCACAGACGGAAAGAAGTTCAATGACAACAAAGCGACGTACCGGAAACTGCGTGAGACATCTGACGCGCTCTGCGCAGTGCGCGGCCTGTCTGTGATCGAACGACCCGGAGGCAAGACGCCGCGGCAGATCTATTTCGCAGAGAAAAACGGCGAGGCGACTAAATATAATCTGATGCGCTGGGCGATCGATGAGGCAGTATCCATGAGCACAAATACGGAGATGTTCGAGGCGGCGCTCCGGAAAAAAGGGTATCTGATCCGGGCAGATGAAAACCGGAAATATCCGGTAATCTGTTCCGTCTACGGCGGCAGACCCACAAGACTTTATCAGCTTGGCAAGGATTACGAACCGCAGAAGATCTATGAAAGGATCTGTGAAAATGACCTCAGCAGCAGGGAGAAATACTACCGGTTTATGTATGGGGACGGCACAAGGATCCAGCCGAAAAGGATCCGTACGAACAGCCCGAAGCCAAAGCAGAAGATCAAAGGTCTTTTCGCACTGTATCTGCACTATCTTTATCTTCTCGGTTACCGGCCGAAGAGAAATCATTATCAACCTCTGACGCCGGAGATGAAAGCTGCGATGCGCAAATGCGATGAGTATTCCAGACAGGCAAGGCTGCTGGCAAGAGAGGATCTCAGCACGGAAGGTGATGTAAAGGAATTGATCAGGCAGACCGATGCACGCATCACCGTCTTTTGCGCAGAGCGGCAGAAGATCCGAAACAGGATGCGGAGATGTCAAGATCCGGTTCAAATGGATCAGCTGCGGCAGAAACGGGACGGCCTGACAGCGGAGATCAAAACGCTCCGAGCCGACAGGAAAACCGCCGGTCAGATCCTGGACCGGGCAGAGCAGATCCGGGAAGACGTGGCCAGGGAATACGCCGCCAGAGAAAAGAGGCAGAGGCAAAAAACAAAACAGCCGGAGCGAGAGACAAGGTAAATAAGAATACAGCAAAATCACACCCCTGTGGGGATTCATTTCTCACAGGGGCTTTTGCATTTAAAAGGGGGAAACTATGAAAAAAATTGACTGGAGTATCAGACCGGAGTTACAGGGAATGGTCGAAGATGGTATAATTACGGAGACACAGGCAAGGGAGGTGATAATGAAAGCCAAAAAAACTGAAGATGAAAAGAGACGGGATGAACTGCAGGCACTGTTCAGCAAGGTTCATACTGCACCGATCACACAGGGCCCGGACGGCAGATGGCGTACGAAAGTCACGACACCGGACGGGAAGAAGAAACCGATATCAAAGACCTATCTTGATGATATGGAACGCGCACTGAATCTGAATTACTTCGGGATCGAAACCGCGGAGAAAGTGAAGGAAACCGTGACCATCCGGTCACTGTATCCGATTTGGCTCGCTGAGAAAAAGATGCTTCAGGAAGCGAGTACGATCATATCAATTGAATCAAAATGGCGCAATGACATCGAACCCTGTGAGCAGCTCGTGGATACACCGATCAAACTGCTGAACGTCGATATCGTCAAGACCTGGGCGCTGCGGCTGCTCAACGGAACAGACGAAAAGCCTGGCTGCAAAGTGGCGTACTTCTACAATATCAAGGCCATCGTGAACGAGATCCTGGATAAGGCGATCGAACGCGATATCGTGCAGTACAATGTATCCAGAAATACAAAGATCGAAGGCATGCAGGCGAGGAAAGCGAAGGAAAAAGTATCATGCGCAGGGGACGACGATGATGAAGATCTGGAGACGATCATCACCCTGACGGATGAAGAACTGGCAAAGATCGAAGTAGCTGCAAGGGAGCTGATGAATGACGAACAGACCGATCGGCCGCTGACCTATCTGATGTTCCTCTTTGCGAGGGAAGTCGGTCTGAGGATCGGTGAACTGCTGGAACTGCAGCACAAGGACGTCATGGAAGACGGTCTGCATGTGAGAAGGTTCTATGCCTATACAGAAGACAGTACGGATCCGGAAACCGGAGAAAGAATCCATAAGATCAAGAAATGGCTGAAGAACTACAAGATATCGCGCGTGATCCCGCTCACCGATGAAGCGCTGTCAATACTGGAAGAAGTTAAGCGTTTCAAGGATGAAGCCGGCATCTCATCAGAACATATCTTTTCCGCCGATGAACATCCCGTGGATTACGGCCATGCGAACCGGTGCATGAAGAAGCTGTGCAGAAAAGCCGGTCTGCCGGATCATCGGATGTATGTGTTCCGTAAAACCTGGATCACCGCGCTGGTGGATCATTCCGATCTGACACTGGCACAGATCGCGAATCTGGCCGGAAACACACCGGCAGTCATCATGAAATCCTACTACGGAAGACGCGACGGACTGCCCGATGCGTCAACCATTTCTGCCGCACTCAGAAACGGCAGTGTTACCAAAAACGCGCAGATCATTGCGTAATAATCGTTAACTGTTACCTGAACTGTTACCAAAAAACGCGTTTTAATCTAAAAAAACACTCCAATAAAGTCGGAGGAACGTTGAAATTTCAACGTTCCGTACATGGTACTCGATAGGGGAGTCGAACCCCTGATTCAGCCGTGAGAGGGCTGCGTCTTGACCACTTGACCAATCGAGCATATTCATTTGTCGCGGACGTTAGTATAACACAACGTCCGCGGCTTTGTAAAGACCAAATATATCAAAGATTTGCAGCCGGATTTCAAAGGAAGATATCCATGTCGTACCAGACGGCGCCGCCGTAGACAGATTGAGACACACCTAACAAGTGGTATCCGAATTTCTCATACATCTTGATGTTCTTTTCAACGCAGGTGAGGACCATACGCTTGCGGCCTTTTGCTTTTTCGCGCTCGGCGTAGACGCGCATGATTTCCCGCCCCAAACCCAGACCTCTGTACTGGGGCATGACGACGAGGCTGACGAGCATGATCGTGCTTCCGTCAGGATCGTGCAGTTTCCCGCCTTCCGAGAAGAACTCATCCCGGATAACGCTTTCGTTGGTCGCGACACCATTCACGTAGCCTGCGATTTCTCCGGTTGCTTTATCGACCGCAAGGAGAAAGAACTCTGGTGCGGCATAGACCCGGTCGAGAATCTCCTCGCGGGTGCAGCCTTCACCCGGAGGCATGCATACATCTTCCATGTAAATGGTATGGTCGACCTCCTCCATATTGCTGGGGTCGATAGTCCGGAATGCAAAACGTTCCTGCAGCATAATTACTCTCCGATGATTTTGATGAGCGCGCGCTTGTTGCGCTTCCCATCCAGTTCGTAGTAGAAGATCTGCTCCCATGGGCCGAAGTCCAGTTGACCGTCCGTTACGGCGCAGACAACTTCACGACCCATGAGCTGGCGCTTGCAGTGGGCGTCGCCATTGTCTTCAAAGCCATTGTGATCGTACTGGTCGTAAGGCTTTTCCGGTGCGAGGCGCTCGAGGAGCCGTTCAAAATCACGATGGAGTCCCGGCTCATCGTCATTGATGATCACGCTTGCAGTGATGTGCATCGGATTGACCAGACAGAGACCTTCTTTGATACCGCTCTCATCAATCGCCTGCTGTACGTCGCGGGTGATGTTCACAAGACCGCGTCGCTGCGGCAGATTGAACCACATTTCCTTTCTAAATGATTTCATAATGAATATCCCCCAGTCTTACTTATGGGATTATTTTATAAAAACAAGGTCATCATTTCAAGTGTGCACGCGGTTCTTTCGGGTTCTCAGAGGACGGCACATCCTTGACACCGCAAGGGTCAGACCATATAATTTTATGATGGGGAAGACCATGGAAGGAGCAATGCAAAAGCTATGAAAATCGTAATTACAGCAGGCGGTACAAGCGAGCGTATCGACGATGTCAGAACCATTACGAATTCTTCGACAGGCAGCCTTGGTTTTGCAATAGGAAATGCATTCAAAGTGGTAGACGAGATTGAAAAAATCTACTATCTGCACGGCAAGAGAGCAGTCTGGCCGGAGGACGCTAAAGTGGAACCTGTGGAAATCGGAGGTGTTCTGGATCTGAAGGAAAACCTGACGAGAATCCTGCAGGAAGATACTATTGACGCAGTCATTCATGCCATGGCGGTCAGCGACTACATGGTGCATCAGGTGACCACATTGGATAAGCTCATGGGAACAGAAGATCCGGAGCACGCTCAGGATTTGAGTGGCAACAAGATCAGTTCAGATATCGATGACCTGATCATCCACATGAAGCGTTCCCCGAAGGTTATCAGCATTATCAAAGAGACAAGTCCTGACACTACACTGGTGGGATTCAAACTACTCAGCGGCGTACCCCATGAAGAACTGATCGATGTAGGATACAGGCTTTTGCAGAAGAACAACTGCGATTTCGTCATGGCGAACGACCTGAGAGAGATCGGCAGGGACTTCCACAAAGGTTACCTGATCCATAAGGACAAGTCATACGATTCCATGAACACGAACGAGGAAATCGCGCAGATGATCGTCCGCCGAGTCCTCGAAGAAAGGAAAGGGAAATAGATGTATATCGTACTTGGAGTAACAGGAAGCATCTCCGCTTACAAGGCGGCGGATATTGCGAACCGTCTGCACAAGGACGGACATGAAGTGCACGTTGTCATGACGGATGGCGCGAAGGAATTCATCACACCGCTGACATTGCAGACGCTTTCCAAGAACAAAGTCCACGCAAACGAGTTTGAGGAATATGACCCGACCATCGTCAAGCATATCGATCTGGCGGGCAACGCTGATGTTGTGCTGATCGCACCGGCAACGGCGAATATTATCGGGAAGATCGCAAACGGGATTGCCGATGACCTGCTGACTGCCGTAACGATGGCAGCGGCAAATCAGGCGAAAATCATCATTGCGCCGGCCATGAACACCAACATGTATGAGAACCCGATCGTGCAGGCGAATATCAAGAAACTCGAAGATCTCGGTTACCAGTTCATCGAGCCGAAGGATTCACACCTTGCCTGCGGGACAACAGGCAAAGGCGCCCTCGCCGACGTAGACGACATAGTAAGAATCACAGAAGGAGCAGAAGCTAAATGATAATGTACGAAAGCACAAGAGGCAGCAAGCAGTTCAAGACAGGAGCGCAGGCGGTCATCCAGGGAATCGCAGAGGACAGAGGACTCTACGTACCGCAGGAAGTACCGGCGCTTCCAAAGCCGATCGGCGAAATGGTCGGCATGACATATAAGCAGGTTGCTTTTGAAATCATAAAGACGTTTTTCGACGATTATACGGACGAAGAAATGAAGTACTGCACAGACGGTGCTTATGACAGCAAGTTCGAAGAGAAAGAAATCGTTCCAGTTACAAAAGCAGGAGGCGCTTATTTCCTCGAGCTTTATCACGGCAAGACAGCCGCATTCAAGGACATGGCGCTGAGCATTCTGCCGTATCTTCTGACGACAGCTACGAAAAAAGAAAACGAAGACAAGAAGATCTGCATCCTGACGGCAACTTCCGGCGATACAGGCAAGGCTGCGCTGGAAGGATTTGCAGACGTGCCGGGAACGGAAATCATCGTATTCTTTCCGAACAAAGGCGTCAGCCAGGTGCAGGAACGCCAGATGATCACTCAGGAAGGCGCGAACACCCATGTATTCGCAATCGAAGGAAACTTTGACGACGCCCAGACAGGCGTGAAGAAAATCTTCAACGACGATGCTTTTGCAGAGAAACTGGCAGGTATGGGATGCAAGCTCAGCAGCGCGAATTCCATCAACATCGGCCGTCTCGTGCCGCAGGTCGCTTATTATGTATGGGGCTATCTGAAACTGGTCGAGAGAGGCGTTGTCAAGGAAGGCGAACCGGTCAACATCTGTGTTCCGACAGGAAACTTCGGAAATATCCTCGCCGCATACTATGCGGGAGAGATGGGCATTCCGGTCAATCGTTTCATCTGTGCTTCCAATAAGAACCGCGTCCTGACGGACTTCTTTAATACAGGAGTTTACAATACAAACAGAGAATTCTATCTGACGAATTCACCATCCATGGACATCCTGATCTCCAGCAATCTGGAGAGACTGCTGTACCATCTTGCAGGCAATGACGGCGAAGAGATCCGCGGTTTGATGGAGTCCCTCGAAAAAGATCAGCGCTATGAAGTCGGTCCGCAGATCCGTGAAGGATTGAAGAAGTTCTGGGGCGGTACGGCGACTGTGGAAGAGACGAACGCGACGATCGGCACCATGTACAGAGAAGAGAAATACCTGATCGACACACATACAGCTGTCGGCTACAAAGTCTACCGCGATTACGTTCAGGCAACCGGCGATCACACACCGACACTGATTGCATCCACCGCAAGCGCATATAAGTTTGCAGAGAGTGTTGCAAAATCAATCGGACTGGTTGAGGAAGAAGATGGATTCGGATACATCCGTGCGGTCGCTGACAAGACCGGCGTACGCGTTCCGAAGGCACTGAAGGATCTGGATACGAAACCGATCCGTCACAAAGGCGTCATTGAGATTCCGGATATGATCAATGCGGTAGAGAAGAGCGTGAAATAGTAATACTAGGGGTAGCAAGAGATGAGAAAAGTTTGGATTACAACAATTGTGATATCGATAGCTGCAGTGATGCTTTTGCTTGGAGGCTGCGAGCAGCAGGCGACAGCGACGCTGGAAGATCTGGCTGCCGATAATCCGGAGATGGTGAAAGCCCTGCAGGAAGCTGTGGTAACGCCGGAAGGCATGAGTTCTGAAGTGACCTTTTCAGGTGACAGCTTTGATATTACCTACAAGTTTGATGATCCAATCGATGACGCTGACGAGAAAGTTCTGGTAGAAGCCTTCGGCAAAAATTCCGAAACTTTACAGGCTGGATTCGAGAAGGCCATCGCCGATCTGGAGACGCAGACCGGCATTACCGGCATCACCGGAACGATCCACATTTTTAACGCCAGCGGCGAAGAAACCTGGACCCATGAGTATCCTGAGAAAGACAAAGGAGCGGACGAATGAAAAAGTTTAACAAGCTTAAAATCATCCAACTGATTATTTTTATCATTGTTGCAATCATCGGCATTGTGATTGTGTTCACCGATGCAGAGCTCTATCAGATGATAGGATTTGATCCGCATATCAGGATTCTGTGCATTGTTTTATGGATTGTCCTGGGACTATCTTTCATTTTCATGTTTCTCGATTACCGTCTGGACTCCCAACTCAGGAGAGAAAATGAAGAATTGAACTACGCTTTTTATACGGATCCGAATACAGGTATTGCGAACAGAAACAGCTGCGATGCGTACATCAACCAGTTCCAGAATGGACTTCTCCCGGATGGGATGGCAGCATTTACGATCGTAGTCAGCAACCTGAAAGAACTGAATGATGAACTTGGTTATGAAGAGGGCGACAAAATCATTTCGGAACTTGCCGGAATGCTGCAGGGGATTCTGCCGAAAGACGCTTTCCTCGGAAGAAACGGTGGAGATAGATTCCTGATCATCCTGAAGAAATGCAGCAAGACCGACAAAGAGGAATTTATCGGTAAAATCGATGGTGCAATCGCACAGCGCAACCGAAAGGTTTCCGACGAGGAAAAGATAGAACACAGAATCGGAGCGGCTCTTCAAGTTGAACGTCACGCAATGACAATGCATACTCTGGTAGCCGTTTCTGACCGTAAAGCGCATGGAGAGAACTAATACAAGTTCTGAAGGAGGCGGCCGGCTTGAAAGTATTGGATTACAAGTATCTGGCAACGTTGGTGAGAAGGGCGCAGTCCGGAGACAGCAATGCCTTTGCGGAGCTATATGTGGCGACGTATCAGCAACAGTACAGATATGCATATAAATATTTAAAAGACGAACATCTGGCGCAGGATGTCATTCAGGAAACCTATATTAAGGCGCTTCGCAACATTACGAAGCTGCAGAATCCGCAGCTGTTTGTTGCCTGGCTCAACAGGATCAATTTCCGCACTTGTTTCGATTTTGTGAACAATCCGGAGAAAAACAAAGCTCATGTCTTGATTGGCGATCACGCGGAGGAAGTGCGTTCTGACAGCTATTATCCGGAGAATGAAGTCGTTGAGATTGATTCCAGAAGATACATACTAAGACAGGTCATGAACCTTCCGCTTACAGAGTCACAAGTCATATTGATGAAATATTATCAGAATATGAGTAATGATGACATTGCGGAGGTGCTGAACATCAGTCGCAGCACAGTGAAAAGAAATCTGAAATCAGGAAAAGAACGTCTTGCCAGACTTCTTTCGGAATTTCGTGTGTGAAGGAGGTGGCGAAATGGACAGAAACAATGTGAATGAACCGAAGCTGGATGCCCTTACAGCCACCAGAATACTGGAGGATGTCTTTGAAGAGGCAGGAGCAGCGACAAACTCTTTACCGGTAGAAGCCCTGGCTGGTTATCCGGAATTCGAAAGACAGCGATTCCTTCCGCAGAGGATTCTGTTGATCGTTCTGCTTATATTGTGGGTTTTGCTCCCAATTTTCTTCATTACACCGAAATGCGATATTTCGCAGGTCAGCACCAACGAACAGAATCTGCCGGTGTATACGGTTGAAGTACAGTCGCTGCTTCCAATCAGGAATGTAGAAGCATTCCTCAATGGGGAGGATATGGCGCTGTATGCAAAGGACAACAAGACCTATGCGGTAGAACCGAAACAGAACGGCACGATGGAAATACGCGTCACGTCGGTGAACAACCAGACAGCGGTACGAAGTGTATACGTGGCGGCAGTTGACGATGTGGGACCGAAACTGATCTCAACGGAAGTTTCCGGTCAGAAGGTATTATTACAAATGGCAGAAAATGGAACAGGCGTCGCCTACAACAACATTTATGCCATCGGACAGACTTCTAAAGAAATCGTTCAGCCGACTGATTATGACAGGGAAACAGGCAAGATAACCTTTGAGCTGGAAAAAGAAAAGTGGGATGTCTACATTCCGGATGCAAGGGGAAATGCACTTCACTTGTCGGTAGAAATCAAATAATAAACTATAATAAAGAAGAAACAGTCGTTTTTTTTAATAAACGGCTGTTTTTTTGACCCTTTTTTGGCAGAAACAGTGTCTTATTACGTAAAGGGGTTTTATAAAGGAAATTGGACATCATGAAGAGGAAAATTATGGAAAAGAAGAAGAGGGCAAGAAAAATCATGGTCGCTTTGGCGCTGGTCGTTTCGATGACAATTGGCGCCGCCTTTGCAGTACCACTCACAGCGGAGGTGTCTTTGGCGGAGCAGACCCCGGAAGACAACCCGATTGTGATGCAGAATGAAGAGGGCGGAGAAGTTGTCGTCGATGTCGAAGAAGAACTACCGGCCGACAGCGATGCGCTCAAAGAGCAGGAAGAAGCTGCAGGCGTCGTAACACTTGAGGAAGACGAGGTTCCGCTGGCAGGATTTACAGAGGTACAGTCGAAACCGGACAATGGGAACATTCATCTCATTTGGATGATTCTCCTTTTGGCAGCGGCACTCGGATATATAGGATACTTTTCTTCGTATCAAAACAAGTTGTTTGATCTCAGGCGGAAGATCGCCGATGCGGAGTACGGTGTAAGAAAGGACGGTAATGGGAAATGATGACGAATATAGCAGCCGTTGTTTTAGGCGTGATTACGATCATCTGTCTGGCCGCCTTCCGCGTCAGTCAGAAAAGAAAAATAGTGAGATTCAGAGATGAACTGATTTCACAGTACAAAGGTGCAGCCGTAGAAAACGAAAAGGAGGCGGAAAGATGAGCTGGTTTTATGTATGGGATATCTTTCCGATTCTGGCATTGATCGGGCTCATCATAGCCTTTGTCATAAAAAGACGTGCGATGAAATCGGAAGAAAAAGAGTTAGAGGAAACACTTGAGTCATTCACATTAAAGGATCGGACCAATGATAATCAATAAGCATAAAATAGCGAAAAAAGCCATAGCGATCTTGCTGACCATCATGATGGTACCAACTCTGGTACCAAGTATTTCATGGGCAGACGATGGCGATAGCAGCGGGGACAGCGCTCCGCCAGCACAGGAAGAACCGGAAACAAAACCGGAGCCGAAACCGGAACCAAAACCTGAGCCGGAACCGCAGCCGCAGCCAGAACCGGAACCAGCGCAGGAGTCCGTATCTGAGCCGGCGGCGGAATCAGAATCCAGCGAATCTTCCAGCAACGCTGAGGAATCCAGCGCGGCTGATACCGGAGAGGTCGTAACAACAGAAGAAACGACGGCGGAAGAAGAACTCGAAACGGAAGAGGAAGAGGAAGACAAAATGCCAGCGGTTTCCTTCTCGGAAAGCGCCGGAGGAATGGCAGTCAAAATCTCCGCCCCTGAGGGAGCGCTTCCGGAAGGCGCAAAGGTCAGAGTCAGCGGCGTTTCAACGAGCCAGGCAAAGGCCATTGCGCAGAGAGCAGTCGGTGATTCCGGAAAGATTCGCGATGCAAAGGGCGTAGATATCAGCTTCTACGATAAAAGCGGCAAAAAAATCGAGCCTGCCAAGTCAGTCACAGTGACATTGTCCGGTGCCGGTGTGCGCGGCAATGATCCTGCGATTTATCATCAGGGCGGCGGCGGAGTTCAGAAGGTGAAGTCTCTCAGTTCAGGGAACGGAGGAACATTCAGCGCTTCTGATTTTTCGGTTTATGTTGTTGCCGCAGAATACTATACAGTCACGTTCAAGATGGATGAGGAAGACGGTGGTATGCAGCTGTCTCAGATCGTGGATCTGAGTGAAGGAGACAAAATCTCGCCGATGCCGGACAAACCATTCAAGGCCGGCAGCAGATTCCAGAAGTGGGTCAACGCGGCGACCGGAGAAGAAGTGAACAGCGACACGGTTGTGACAGGAGATATGACTGTCGTTGCCGTTTTTGAAGACGTCAGAGTTTATGAGGTCACCGTAGAATACTATTACGATGATCCGAAAACCGGGGAACGGATCACCTTCCTCACGAAGAAGGATCAGTTTGAAAGCAGAGATCTGCCTGTTGAAATCGCATCACCTGACTCAACGAGTCTGAGTGGAAGCAACGATGTTTATTATCCTAAGACACCAGTCCTTACGATTACCGAAGAGGATTTGAAAGATGTAGTCAACATCAATGATGAAGGACATGGCATACTGGTCCGGGAAATCCAGTATGTGCCAAATGATACAAAGTATTACTTTGTATATAAGCTGCAGAACAAAAATGGAGACGGTTATACAGAGGTGGACAGAGAAGTCAGAAATGGTGTTCTCGGAAGCAGCGTCACCCCTACCGTAAAGAATATCAAGGGAGGAGAATTCGAACGGGCCCAGACACAGGAAATCACAGAAGAGGGCCAGGAACTAGAAGTATTTTACAAGCGTGCACAGTACACGCTGACTTTCGATACGATGGACGGCGACTATCTGGAGCCAGTGACTGCCGCCTACGAGAGCCAGGTCGATATATCCGGCAAAAAGCCGCATAGGAGCGGTTATGAATTCAACGGTTGGTATCTGGATTCTGCATGTACGAAAGCAGCAGGGACGAAGGTGACCCTCGATGAGGACAAGACCCTGTATGCGGGATGGAGAGAATCACAGGTCAAATACACAGTAATCTATCAAATCGAAAACGCAGATAACGATAATTATTCCTATCTCACCAGTCAGACAAAAAGTGCGCTCGTCGGAACGGAAGTAACGGTAACAGCGAAAGATGCAGCGCCTGCAGGGCTGGATAAGAATAACTTCACATTCAAAGAGGCGACGACCGCAGTGGTCAAGGGCGATGGTTCGACCGTCGTCATCGTCAAGTACAGCAGGAATGTCTATACGATCCTCTGGAACGGAGACGTATACAATACCAGCGGAAAAAAACGACTCTCGAAACAGGGAAGCGGAAGCATCCGGGCGAAGTACGGTGCGTCCATCACCCAGCAGTGGATCAGCGCATTCAACAACCCGTATCCGCAGTATGCGTGGAGTTTAACTCTGAAGAACAATGACAAAATCATCAGCATCGACACCATGCCGAGCAAAACCAGCATGACCGCCAACAGTGACGGTTCTTTCCGGCTGGTTGCCTTTGATTTCTCAACAACAAAGATACAGACCCTCAATTACTGGCTGGAAAACTATGAGGGTTCTACAACGGTCACAAGGAACGGCAAGGTTTACGGCCTGTACAAGACAGTCACAGGCAAGTTTAACTACCTCTATGATGATGCAGATTTCTACAACATCGTTGGTTATACGAAGGACGGATATGAGGCTCATTACTACAAGGGCAGCAGCTCGTCACCAACCTCATACACTTTGGGGCAGAGCACGCCAAGCTATGATCTGAACGTCAACTTCTACTATGCTGCCAACACTTATCCGCTGGCGTTCTATGACTATGACGGACAGCTGATCAACACCTATGAGGTCAAGCTGAACAGCGACATCACAGGATATATGGACAGCAGCAAACCGCAGGCTCCTGTAGCCGGCGCAACATGGCTCGGCTGGTATACAGATGCGGAACATACAGACATCTATACAGGTAACAAAAAGATGCCGACCGGTATGGCGTTCTATGCAGCGTGGCAGCTGCCGGAACAGACCATCACCTTTGTCGATGTTCTGCCGGACGGCAGTGAGCAAAAGCTTAAGACCGTAAAATACAATTACGGAGAAACGGCAGAACCAATCGCACAGCCACCGGCAAGAGAGGGATACGTGTTCCAGGGATGGTGCACAGATAAAAACGGGAATGCCCGTTACGACTTTGAACGCCCGATGACCGACGATGTTACCGTTTATGCGAGATGGAAACAGGCCGGTCTCGGATATACCGTCAAGTATATCGATCAGGAGACAGGCAAAGAACTGGCCGAGGCAAAAGCGGTATCCGGACCGATTTTCAAACCGGGTGATGTCGTCAAAGAAAAAGCATCTACATTCCCGGGAATGCTGCCGGATGAAGGTTCCAAAGAGATTACGCTTTCCGTGAACAATAAACAGAATGTGATCACCTTCTACTACACGAAGATGAAGAAGGAAATCACCTATACCGTCCGATACGTTCTGGAGGAGGATGAAAGCGTAGAAGTTGCGCCTTCCAAGACAAAGACCGTTTCCGGCGATATGGTTAGCGTGAAGGAATCAGCGGCAGCCGTAAACAAAGCGTACATGGATGAGAAGTATGCAGATAATGACTACCATCCGATCGACGAGGTTATTGAGCATACATTCTCATCAGGAGAGAATCTGATTGTCTTCAAATACGCTCCATACAGGACGACGAGCTTCGTGGTTCACTATCTGGATATGGATGGAAATGAACTGAAGGGAGAAGATACGTTCCGGACCAGATTCGGCGGTTCCTATAGAATCGAGTCTGAGCTGGATGGGTATAACCTGGACAGAGTCGAAAAGAATGGCCAGGATATGGGCGGCAAGCTGAACTACAAGGCGACAGAGGCCGGAACCGTCACACTGAATGTATACTATCGCAAAGACTTGGTCATCACGGCGAAGAGCCTCAAGAAATCATATGATGGGAAGGCCCTGAAGAGTGAAGGAACAGGTGCATCCGTACTGGAAATAGAAGGTCTTGCAGCAGGTCACAGCATCAGAAGCATCACCTGGGAAGGCAGTCAGACGGAAGTCGGCACCAGCCGTACCGTTCCGAAAAACGCCGTCATCGATGGGGCGTCTTCAAACTATTACGATATTACGTATGTTCCCGGAACACTGACTGTTACGGCAGCGGATATTATCGTTACGATTTCCGGAGATGAAATCGATGCTGTTTACGATGGAAAAGAACACAAATCAACCTATCACATCAACAGCATATCCGATCCAAGGTTCAAGGAAGAATACATACAGTTTAACGGTACGCAAAAGGAAGTATCCGGAACACATGTTGGCAGAAGCGAACTGATTCTGGTCGGAATGTTTTCAACGATTCCGGAGCAGGCAGGTAATTACAATGTAACGTATACTGCATCAAACGGATATGTGAACATCACGCCTGCGACGGCCACGGTTCACACAAGTTCTGCGGAGAAGGTTTATGACGGAACGCCTTTGACATCGCATGTGGAAGGCACAGGAGAAAATGCAGACTGGATCGAAGGCCTGGCAGAAGGCGAGACCGCTGTGATCCAGAAGAATACCGGTTCACAGACGAACGTTGGAAGTAGTGAGAACTACTATGACGAAATCATATGGGAGACAGCCAGCGAAAGCGACTATACTCTCAGATTTGACATGGGAACACTGACTGTTACGAAGGGGAAACTGACGATCACAGCGTTGGATCAGGAAGAGGAATATGACGGAACGAAGAAAGGACCAAAGGGGGCCACGATAGGAGCTTCCGAGCTGGACGGTAAGATCAAGGTGGAAGGCCTTGCTTCTGGCGATGAGATTCAGTCCATTGATCTCAAAGGCTCTGCAATCAATGCAGGAACCTACGAGGACAGAATCGTTCCGGAAAACGTGACCGGCACAAACGGCTCCGCATCCATCGCGGACAATTACGATATTACATACGTTGCCGGTGATCTGAAAATCAAGAAAAAACCGCTGACACTTACTGCGGCCAGTTATGCTTTTGCTTATGACGGCAAAGCGCACACTCTGCCGGAATGCGACGTAGCCGGCTTGTGCGGAGAGGACGCTGTCGATGTTGTCGTCACTGGTTCCATCAGTCTGCCGAAGCAGAGCCCGGTAGAGAACCGTATTGATTCATATAAATTCACAAGCGGCAACGAAACAAACTACGAGGTCGAACGCATCAATGGACAGCTGACCATGACGGAAGCGGATGCTGAGATCACGATTACAGCGGACAGCGGAGAATGGACCTACAACGGAAAGGCCAGAACCAGCAAAGGCGTTACGGTAACGGAAGGAACGCTCTTTGAAGGGGATGAACTGATCGCCAGCGCAGCCGGAAGCGCTCGGAATGTGCGCGACACGGAAGAAGGGAACAATCCGGTTGCAGAGGGATGGAGAATCGTCCATGGGCCGGACAAGGTTGATGTGACCGACAACTACGCCGTTACTGTGAAGCCAGGTACGCTCACAATCAAGCCGAGGAAAGTGACCGTTACTGCAGGCAGTGAGGAGTTTGCTTATGATGGTAAGAGCCATACATCCGGAAACTACACTGTTGACGGATTGGTTGCGGGAGACGCTATTACGGCGGAGACATCCGGAAGCATTACTTTACCATCCCAGAGTCCGGTGGAGAATACCATCGCCTCCTGGGAACTGGTCAAAGGAGATCCGGATAACTACACCGTGACGACCGCCAATGGAAGCCTTACGATGACGCCTGCTCAGAGGGCGATCACCATCAAGGCAGCTGACGGTGAATGGACTTACGATGGCATGCCGCACAGCGATACTGCGGTATCGATCACACATGGCGCGCTGTTTGAAGGGGACGAACTGGTTGCCAGCGCTTCCGGTTCTGTTCAGAACGTTGCAGATACGAAAGAAGGAAACAACGTCATTCAGCAGGGATACAAGATCCTGCATGATGGCGAAGATGTTACAGACAGTTATCAGATTACAGAGGCGACAGGTACGCTGGCGATTCACAAGCGTCCTGTTAAGGTCATCGCAGGCAGTCAGGAATTCACTTATGATGGACAGCCTCACAGCCTCCATGAATTCACTGCGGAGAACCTCGTCGGTGAAGATGAAATCGAAGCAGTCGTTCTGGGAACGATCACCTTGCCGCGGGAAAAATCTGTTGAAAACAAAATCACAGGATACAGATTCCTGACCGGTGATCCGGAGAACTATGATGTTTCTCTGGTGAATGGCGTTCTCACCATGAAGAACGCACAGATTCCGATCACGATTCAGGCAGGAAGCCATACGTGGACATACGATGGCGAAGACCACAGCATGAATCGGGTGAAGGTAACGGAAGGCAAGTTGTTTGAAGGCGACAAGCTTGTTGCAAAGGCAACAGGAAGCGTCAGAAACTTTGCTGATACATCAGCCGGAAACAACCCGATCCAGGATGGATATAAAGTGATGCGCGGCGATGAGGATGTCACAAATAACTATGTCATCACGCCGGTTGCCGGAACGCTTTCCATTGAGAAACGGCCGGTCAGCATTACAGCTGAAAGTGAAGCTTTTGTTTATGACGGACTCCTCCATGAGAATGCAGGATATGAGGTAGAAGGACTGGCAGAAAATGACGTAATCAAAGCAGTCGTATCAGGATCAATCACCTTCCCGAGCCAGAGTCCGGTGACCAACAAGCTGCTGTCATGGGAGTTCATCAACGGAAATCCAGATAACTATGTTGTAACGGCAGAGGATGGCGAATTGATCATGGATCGCGCCAGCATTGGAATCACGTTAACTGCCAGTGATAAGAGCTTCGTTTTTGATGGTCTGGCCCATGAGAACAATGAGGTCACCGTCACAGCAGGCGAGCTTCTGAGCGGCGATGTCCTGATCGCCAGCGCAACAGGCAGCATTACCAATGTTTCGGAGAACAAGGAAGGAAACAACCCGATCGCCGATGGCTATAAGATCATGCATGAGGGAGAAGATGTTACTTCGAACTACCGGATCCTGACGAAGGCAGGAACGCTGACCATGCAGCCGAAGGCTGTCACAATCAAGGCGCAGGATAAATCTTTCGCTTATGATGGCAAATCGAAGAGCTGGGATGGATATGATGTGGATGGACTGGCAGAAGGTGATGAAATTGAAGCCGTCACAAAAGGCTCCATCACATATCCGAAACAGTCTCCGGTTTCCAATGTCATTGATACATGGAAGTTTGTCCGCGGGGACAAAGACAATTATACAGTAACAACAGAAGAAGGCCTTCTCACAATGAGCAGGGCAGAAGCAGCGATCACCATCGAAGCAGCCAGCGAAGAGTGGACGTACGATGGCGGCGTACACACGAACAGCAAGGTTACGGTTACAGAAGGCAAACTGCTGGAAGGAGATAAACTCGTTGCCCATGCAGAAGGAAGCGTTTCATCTGTAAATGATACAAAAGCAGGAAACAACCCGGTTGCCGAAGGATGGAAGATCGTCCACGATGGCGAAGATGTGACGGACAACTATGCAGTTACAGCAAAGGCGGGTACGTTGACCATCAAGGCCAAGACGGTAACCGTAACGGCAAATACGGAAGAATTCACCTATGATGGATACGCCCACAGCAATGCAGGATATGAGGTAGAGGGTCTCGTCGGTACAGATAATATCACGGCGAACGTCAAGGGCTCCATCACGTATCCGGGAGAAGGCATCGTTGTCAACAAGCTGGAATCCTGGGAGATGACAGCGGGAAATCCTGACAACTACACCGTTGCAAAAGCGGACGGCGAGCTGACCATGAAGGCTGCCGCACAGCCTTTGACGATCAAAGCGGCAGACCATCAGTGGATCTACGATGGAGAGTCTCATGAAGACGCAACCGTATCCATCGAAGAAGGCAGACTGTTCCACGGAGATGAACTGATTGCCGATGCCGGCGGCAGTGTCACAAACGTGAAGGACAGCAGCGACGGAAACAATAAAGTGCTGGACGGATATAAGATCATGCACGGCAGCGTGGAGGTGACGGAGAATTATGATATTACGACACAGACAGGCAGCCTGCGGATCGAACCAAGAGCAGTTACGGTAACTGCCAAGAGTAAGCACTTCGCATACGATGGTCAGAAACACAGCGAATCAGGATACGATGTCGTTGGATTGGTCGGCACAGATGAGATCGATGCGAAAGTAACCGGAACGATCACGACGCCGGGACAGAGCCCTGTCGTCAATAAGCTGGCTTCATGGGAATTCTCAAAAGGAAGCAAAGACAATTACAAGGTGACCGCAGCGGATGGCGAGCTGACCATGGAGACCTCTGCCGTACCAATTACGATACGCGCAGCAGATCAGACCTGGACCTACGACGGCAAGAACCACAGAAACTCTGAGGTTACGATTCTGACAGGTCAGCTCTTTGAGGGAGACAAACTCGTTGCAGAAGCATCCGGAAGCGTGAAAAATGTAACCGATTCTTATCGGGAGAACAATGTCGTCGCTGATGGATACAAAATCATGCGCGGCGAGGAAGATGTTTCCGCGAACTATGTCATCACAACCGTTTCTGGAACCTTGACCATCGAGCCAAAGGCAGTGACGCTGACGGCATCCAGCAGGGAATACACTTATGATGGCAAGACCCATACCAGTGAGAAATACACGGTGGACGGACTCGTAGAGGGAGATGAAATCGCCGCTGAGGTCAGCGGAACGATCACCTATCCGTCAGAAGGCATCGTCCAGAACAAAGTGGACTCTTATCGCTTCACTTCCGGAAGTGAGGCTAACTACAGAATCGCTGTCATCAATGGCGAGCTGACGATGAAACATGCGCAGATTCCATTGACGCTCACCGCAGCAAGCCAGTCCTGGACCTATGATGGCGAAGCACATTCAAACGATAATGTAACGATTTCAGAAGGAACGCTTCTGGAAGGTGACAGTCTGGTTGCACATGCACAGGGTCTCGTTACCAACGTTACAGATACAGCAGAAGGAAACAACGAGGTTTATTCCTACAGAATCCTGCACGGCAGTGAGGATGTAACCGACAGTTATAAGATCGAAACAGTTTCCGGAACACTCAAGATCCAGAAGAAGAAAGTAACCGTCAAAGCGCAGGATAAAGCCTTTGTATATGACGGCGAAGAGAAGAGCTGGGGTGGATATGATGTGTACGGACTTGTTGGAAAGGATCGTATTACAGCAGAAACTTCCGGCACCATCAGTTATCCGGGAACACCAGTTGCGAATGTAATCTCAGACTGGAGCTTCGCAAAGGGAGATCCGGAGAACTATGAGGTCAGCACGGAAGACGGTGAGCTGACCATGACCAATGGACAGGGAGAAATCACCATTACTGCAGCGAGTGAATCCTGGATCTATGATGGAACAGGCCACTCCAACCATGCTGTTACCCTTACAGCAGGAAAACTGTTCAAGGGAGATAAGCTGGTTGCAGAAGCGGAAGGAACCGTCACAAATGTGAAGGATACTGCCGCCGGAAACAATCAGGTCAAATCATATAAGATCATGCACGGCGACAAAGACGTGACAGACAACTATGCGGTGACCGCAGTGGATGGCACGCTGACCATTGAACCTGCACCGGTACAGATCAAGGCCGCCAGTGAAGAGTTCACCTATGATGGAGAAGAACATAGCAACGCTGGTTTTGAGGTCAATGGACTGATCGGAACGGATGCGATCCAGGCAACCGTAGAAGGCAGCATCCTGTTGCCAAGCCAGTCACCGGTAACCAACGAAATCACTAATTACGAATTCACCAGCGGCAGGGCAGGCAACTACGAAGTCACACTGGCAGATGGAAGACTGACCATGGTAAAAGCCGCGGCGAAGATCACAATCAAGTCCGCAGATCAGAAATGGGTCTTCGACGGACATCCACATAGTGCGGCCGGAGTGACCGTTGTAAGCGGAGCGCTTCTGTACGGCGATGTGCTGGATGCCGAAGCCACAGGATCAGTACGGAATGTGAGTGATACGGCCGCCGGAAACAATCCGATCGCAGCTGGCTGCAGAATCATGCACGGCAGTGAGGATGTGACAGAAAACTACGAGATTTCTTTCGAAGAAGGAACACTCACAATCGAACCTGCACCAGTCACTGTCACAGCAGGAAGCAGAAACTTCGTATATGACGGCATGGATCATACCTACCCGCATTATGACATCAGCGGCGTCGTCTCCGGAGATCTTCTGGAGGCCATCGTTCAAGGTACGATCACTTATGCGTCCCAGGGTAAAGTCGCTAACCGCATTGAGCGGTACGCGTTCACCTCAGGAGAAGAAGGAAACTATACCGTCCGGACCATTGACGGTGAACTGACGATGGATAAGGCTCAGGTCGCTATTACGCTGACCGCAGCGAGTGAAACCTGGACCTATGATGGCGAGGCGCATGGCAATAACACTGTCAAACTTACCTCTGGTAAACTGCTGGCAGGGGATGTATTATCCGCACACGCAGTCGGCAGTGTCACCTCCGCAGCAGAAAGTGCGAAAGGAAATAACAGAATTGCCGCCGGATACCAGATCACAAACGGCAGTGAAGATGTAACGGATAATTACATCATCCAGACAGAATCCGGCGATCTGACAATCGTGCCGGCGGAAGTAACGATCACCGCAGAGAGCGAGGCGTTCACCTATGACGGAACACGTCACAGCAATACGGGATATCAGGTCGAGGGTCTGATCGACAGTGATGAGATTACAGCATCGACTTCCGGATCGATCATGTATCCTAGTGAGGGTTCCGTAGAAAATCGGATCGAATCCTATCAGTTCAACACAGGAGATCCGAATAACTATACCGTAAAAACGGCGTCAGGTGTGTTGACGATGGCAAATGCACAGACACCGATTACGATCACAGCGGGCAGCGAAACCTGGACTTATGATGGGGCAACCCATGAAAATGGACAGACTTCCGTTACAGCAGGAAGACTCTTCCCAGGTGATGAGCTCGTGGCAGAGACTTCAGGAAGCGTGACGAATGCAGGTGATTCCAACTATGGAAACAACACGATTGCGTTGTACCGCATCATGCACGGCAGCGAAGACGTTACAGCAAGCTACGTTGTGAAGACCCAGCCGGGTACACTCAAAGTGGAACCAAAGCCAGTCACCATCAAAGCGCAGGACAAAGCCTTTGCATATGATGGTACACCGAAGAGCTGGCCGCAGTACGATGTAACGGGACTGGTTGGAAGCGATGAAATCAAGGCAGTCATCAAGGGCTCCATTAGATATCCGAGCCTGAATGCGGCTGTTAACAAAGTAGACTCCTATGAGTTTGTCAACGGTGACGAAGACAATTACACCGTACATACCGAAAACGGACGTCTGACCATGACAAATGCGGAGCGTGAGATCACGATCAGATCTGCATCACAGGAGTGGGCTTATGACGGCGAGGCTCATACGAATAACAGGGTGGAACTTGTTTCCGGAGCACTGTTTGAAGGAGACCGCATCGTTGTAAGCGCAGAGGGAACAGTTACCGATGTTGCCGATACGAGAGACGGCAACAATACAATCGGCGCTTGCAGGATCATGAACGGCGATGAGAACGTGACGGCGAACTACGCGATCACGAAGGAGGAAGGAACGCTTTCGATCCTGCCGAAGTCTGTTGTGGTAACTGCCGGAAGCAACAATTACACCTATGACGGCAGAGCGCATACAGAAGATGAATACGAAGTCACAGGATTGATCGACGGTCACGAAATCGAGGCTGTTGTGAGCGGTGCAATTACATATCCGAACCAGAGTCCGGTTGAGAACCGTCTGGAAAGCTACCAGTTCACCAGCGGAGATCCTGGGAACTATACCGTAACAACAGAAAACGGAACACTTACCATGGAACCGGCGGATGTGGCCATCACACTGACGGCGGCAAGCCAGGAGTGGACATATGATGGTCAGACTCATGAAAACGACCGCGTTACCCTCACGGAAGGCAAACTGCTGGAGGGCGACAGAGTCGTTGCCAGGGCATCCGGAAGCGCGACGAATGTGAAGGATTCCAACAAGGGCAACAATACTGTAGCAGAAGGCTATAAGATTATGCATGGTGACGAAGATGTTTCAGACAACTACGAGATCACTCTGCAGCCGGGAACACTTTCGATCAAGCCGAAGGCAGTCACGATCACAGCGAAGGATCATCAGTTCACTTACGATGGAAACAAACACAGTTTCGCAGAGTATGAAGTGGACGGACTGGTTGGCGGCGATAGCATCGACGCTGAGATTACAGGGTCGATCACGACACCTGGACAGAGCCCTGTGGTCAACAAGGTTGGAAAATGGGCGTTCATCAATGGAGAAGAGAGCAATTACAAGGTCAAGACAGTAGACGGCAAACTGACGATGGCAACATCGGCCAGACCGATTACGATCAAGGCAGCAGATCAGACGTGGACTTATGATGGGAAACCGCATGAGAACAACAGCGTCTCGATCACAGAAGGAGAACTCTTCCCGGGCGATACATTAGTTGCTGAAGCAGAAGGATCCGTAACCAACGCAGCCGACACAAAAGACGGCAACAATCAGATTGCGGAAGGTTACAAGATCATGCGCGGCGATGAGGATGTTTCAGAGAATTACGTCATCACGCCGGTGGATGGAACCCTTACCATTGCACCTAAGAAGGTGACTGTGACTGCGAACAGCAAGACGTTCACCTATAATGGAAAATCCCACAGAGATTCCGGGTATGATGTTGATGGTCTGATGGAAGGCGATAGCATAGAAGCGACTGTCAGCGGTGTGATTACATATCCAACCCAGAGTCCGGTGGTCAACAAACTGGAAAGCTACCAGTTCACAACCGGTACGGCAAGCAACTATGCAGTGCAGACAGTGGACGGCAGTCTGACTATGGAAAAAGCCAGCGCACCGCTGACCATTACCGCAGCCAGCCAGGAATGGGTCTATGACGCAGAAACTCATTCCAATGGAGAAGTTGCAATCACAGAAGGAACGCTCTTTGACGGCGATACACTCGTCGCAAAGGCTTCCGGAAAGGTGACCAATGTCAGCGATTCTGCGCCGGGCAACAATGTCATCAAGACTTACACGATCCTGCATGACGGAGTTGATGTAACAGACAATTACGTTGTGGAGCTTGTGCCGGGACAGCTCAAAATCAACAAGCAGAAGGTTACCATCACAGCGCAGAGCAAAGCATTTGTATACGATGGAGAAGCAAAGAGCTGGCCAGAGTATGATGTTTACGGTCTGATCGGTGAGGATGAGATCACAGCACAGGTAGAAGGCGCGATCACATACCCGAAGGAGGGACCGGTTGCAAATAGAATCACAGCATGGGAATTCAAGTCAGGCGATGCCGGCAATTATCAGGTCAAAGCGGAAGACGGTCAGTTGACCATGAACCGTGGAGAAGCGGAAATTACCATTGAAGCGGCGTCACAGGAGTGGACCTATGATGGTCAGTCCCACGCAGTTGATGAGGTTACGATTACGGAAGGCAAACTGTTCAAGGGCGACAGACTGGTTGCCAGAGCTGAGGGCAGTGTGAAGGACGTCGGCGATACAGCTGCAGGAAACAATGTGATCGCATCTTATGCCATCATGAATGGCAATGAGGACGTCACGGATAATTATGCAGTCACGCCGGTTGCCGGAACACTGACTATCAAGCCTGCCCCAGTCACAATCACTGCGGCAAGCGAAGCCTTCACTTATGACGGCAGCGAACACAGAAACAGCGATTACCAGGTGGAAGGACTCATCGGAGATGACGCCATTGAGGCGACAATCGGTGGAATGATCCTGTTCCCATCCCAGTCACCGGTTAGGAATGAAGTATTGAGCTACACATTCACATCCGGAAAGGCGGAGAATTACGCCGTTGAAACCGTACGCGGTAAGCTGACGATGGATCAGACCAAAGTATCAATCACCATCAAAGCGGCGGATGACACCGTAACATTTGACGGCAAGCAGCATAAAGCCAAGGGCGTTACCGTCACGGCTGGAAAGCTTTTGCAGGGAGATGCGCTGGTTGCTGAAGCAACAGGCGCAGTCACAAATGTGGCTGATACGAAGAAAGGCAACAATCCGGTTGCGGAAGGATTCCGGATCATGCACGATAGCGAAGATGTCACAGGCAACTATGAGATCACTGCACAGAGCGGAACCCTGACAGTAGAACCTGCGGAAGTAACGATCACAGCAGGAAGCGAAGTCTTCGTATACGATGGACGGAAGCATACAAATGGTGAATATGAAGTAGCGGGTCTGGTAGAGGGTGATCAGATCAAGGCTGAGACCAAAGGAGAGATCACCTTTGTATCACAGAAGTCCGTTGCCAATGTCATCGATTCATATGCATTCACTTCCGGTGACGAAGGTAATTACAAAGTCAAGACGGTCGATGGACAGCTTACCATGACGAGGGCAGACAGGCCTATCGGTATTACGGCTGCCAGCGAGACCTGGACTTATGACGGCAAATCACATGCAAATAAGGAAGTTACCGTGACTACAGGAGAACTTCTGCACGGAGATGAGCTTGTAGCGGAAGGTACAGGTCGCGTGACTGATGTGTCCGATACAAAGATCGGCAACAACCAGATCGGAGAAGGATACCACATCGTTCACGGCGACGAAGATGTCACAGAGAACTACGTCATCACGACGAATGCAGGTAAGCTGACGATCGAGCCTGCGAAGGTGATCGTCAGAGCCAAGGATGCACAGTTCGAATACGACGGTGAAGCGCACAGCGAGCCGGGATACGATGTAGAAGGTTTGGTCAATGACGATGAAATCAAGGCAGTCGTTACTGGATCGATCACTTACCCGGACAAGGGTGCAGTAAAGAATGTTGTTGAGTCCTATGAATTCGTATCCGGTGATCCGAACAACTATGAGGTTACGACGATCAACGGAACACTCACGATCAGCAAAGCGGAACGGGCAATCACCATCGCCGGAGCAAGTGAGGAATTCATTTTCGATGGCACGCAGCATTCCAATCCGGAAGTTACTGTTGTGGAAGGTGCACTGATCAAGGGAGACGAGCTCAGAGCAGAAGCTCTTGGAAGCGTCCGTGACGTAGAAGAAACGGTTCAGGGCAACAACCCGGTTGCTGATGGATACCGCATCCTGAACATGGGCGAGGATGTGACGGACAATTACATCGTAACGACCCAGTCCGGTTCACTGGCAGTAAGTCCGAAGGATATGACGATCACAGCCAGAGACGAAACCTTTGATTACGATGGACTGTCTCACAGCGCGCCATACTATGATGTGGAAGGACTGGTCGAAGGTGATGCCGTAGAGGTTATCATTACCGGATCCATCAGCCATCCTAAGCAGAATACAGTGACCAACAAGATTACCGGTTACAGATTCACATCCGGATCAGAGACCAACTACATGATCTCGACCAGGGACGGTGCGCTGAACATGAACGCAGTACCGATTCACGATCTTATCATCCACTATGTTGATAAGGAAGAGAGCAAGGTGGCCGATGACTTTAAGGATTCCTATGAAGAGGATACGTCATATGGACCGATCAGCTCGCCGGCTGTCGAAGGATACACACCAGACTACGGTTCTGTCTACGGAACGATGGGCCGGAAGGACATTGAGGTCTATGTCGTTTACGATAAGGGCGAGGAAGCTGCTGCAGCCAGACAGGACAGTGCGAACAAAGGCCAGGGACCGGCAGGTCTGATCACGCTGGATGATCAGGGAACGCCGAAGATCGATCAGGTTGACGACAGCGCGATTCCGATGATTGTCGGAACAGGGTGCTGGGCATTGATAAACCTGATTGCAGTGATTCTGACGGCACTCATCAGTCTGCTTCTGATCATCTTCATCTTCATCGGAAGACGTAAGAAAGAAGAGGACGAGGAAGGCAATGTGACAGAAACGAAGATCAAGAAGAGATGGTTCCTGCGTCTGCTGGGCATCATTCCTGCAGTAGCAGCCATCATCCTGTTCTTCCTGACAGAGGATATGTCCATGCCGATGGTTCTCTACGACAAGTGGACGATCATGATGATCTTTATCCTATTCGTCGAGTTGATTGTCGCCATTGCGGCCAAGAAGAAAGAAGAGGACGACGAAGACGATAGGAAGGCAGAAACCGGATCCGGAGCTGGTACCGTGACTGCTTAACGATCACAGAAAATGTAATAGAAGTTACTAGAAACACCGCAGACCGCACTAGAATGTGGGTCTGCGGTGTTTTCTTTTCCTGTAGAAGGCGGTCAATTTAGCTTTTTTATTGGGCATAAGGGAAATATGATGCGATTAACCCTTGAAAGTCTGCTGAGAATTTGGTATATTGTGTAAGCGGCTTGGAGGATTGACCGAGTGGCTAAGGAGCTCGCCTGGAAAGCGAGTAAGGTGTAACAGCCCCGCGGGTTCGAGTCCCGTGTCCTCCGCCAAAAACCAGAGGCTCGCAGTGAAATGCTGCGAGTCTTGCTATATAAGGGAAAGCGCCATTTATCAAGGTTTTCCGGCGTTTCTGATGTACCTACACAGACCTATACAGACCCCGTACAGACCTGCGCTTCGTGGGATTTTTTGTGGGATGGTGGGATTTCTGGTGGGATGTCCCGTGTATAGAGAAAGGACACGTTCTTTCGTGGGATTGAGTCTGGTATCAGTCACGGGACTCGAACCCACGAGGCCGTGATCAACAATTTCTATTCTACATACCCGTCTTAATCACACAATTGTGCTAATCTCCACCGCCTTATACAATGATGGTGAAATGGAGGTGAGGCAGATGTTCAATCCGAAAATCAGATTTACATATGATGAGAAGCGCCTCATAATCTATGCGCTGATCGACCTGAAGAACCGACTTCTGGAAGAAGGCAGATATACCGATCCCGTTGATGAACTGATCCTTAAGTTCATGGATTAGCCTGCCGGAAATCTTTTCTTTTCTGTACATGCCTTGCTTACTACGAAGCAGGGCTTTTTCTTTAACACAGCCGATATGGCGGAAAGGAACAGAAAATGTGTACAGAAGAAAAGAGAATGGGAATGGTGATGGGAGAAGCAAAAGCAACGCAGCCGACCGGCGGACAGATCGCAGCAGCGCCTGCAGAGCCTGCGAAGATGAATCCGGCGCCTGCAGGCGAGCAGAAGGCTGAACCGCAGGAGGCAGCAAAGGCTCCGGATGAGAAAGCGCCGATACAGGAAGATATGAAGGAATCTGCCAGAGCCACGCCGGAAGAGAAACCGGCAGAAAGCGATGCCTCTGCAGAAGAGGAGATCCACAGCATCGTGATCGAGGCGGCACAGATGCATGTGATCTGTCCAATCATCATTCAGATCGGAGCGAGAACAGCCCAGATCTTTGACGACTGGGTGGAAATGAGCGACTTCGATAACGATGAAGATGATCTGGTCATCGATATTCTGAAACATATGTACAGGGCAGGGCAGTATTTTGAAGCGCTGGCGCTTCTGGAACTGACCTTCCTGCTGAAAGAATTCTACGAACCCGTGGAACTTCTGAATGTCGTCCAGAACACCGGCGATGAGGACTGCTGCAGACTCTTCCTGAACGGATTCATCTGTGAGTCCTGCAGAACAGATCTGATGGTCCTCAAGAATTCGATCCGGAAGCAGGACGATGGCAATGATGGGGTGAGCGAACATGAGTAATGCGAAAACGATCGCCATATGCAACCAGAAAGGCGGTGTCGGAAAGACCACCACCGCCCTGAATCTGGGCGCAGGACTTGCCCGGGAAGGAAGGCGGGTGCTGCTGGTCGACGCCGATCCGCAGAGCGATCTGACATCGGCCCTTGGGATCGAGGGTGAGAAACTGGATAAGTCACTGGGGAATCTGATGTATCTTGTGACCAGAGACTGCAGACCGGATGTTCATGAAACTATTCTGCATCATGAGGAAGGTGTGGATCTGATCCCGTCGAATCTGGATCTGTCATCCATGGAGACGCAGCTGGTAAACGCCATGAGCCGGGAAAAGATCCTGGACATGCTGCTGAAAGACGTGAAAAAGGACTACGACTATATCATTCTGGACTGCATGCCGTCCCTGGGCATGGTGACCATCAATGCTCTGACGGCGGCGGACAGCGTGATCATCCCGGTACAGGCACAGTATCTGCCGGCCAAAGGCATGACGCAGCTTCTCAAAAGCATCCAGATGGTGAAGACCCATACCAATGAGAACCTGAAGATCGGCGGCATCGTCATGACGCTGGTGGACGGACGGACCAATCTGGCGAAGGATGTAATCAGCACCATCCGGACGAACTACGGAATGCAGATCCGAATCTTCGACACCCAAATCCCGGTCGCCGTGAAGGCCGCAGAAGCCTCAAAAGCAGGCAAGAGCATCTATGAGTATGACAAAGACAGCAAACCGGCGCAGGCCTATGCGCAGCTCACGAAGGAGGTGATCCGCTATGCCGAAAGAGCGCGATACAGAAATGAGGCTTCCCTCACTCGATGAACTGTTTTCCTCACAGGAGGAGCGGGACGATGCGAAACTGAAAAGGATCTACGAGCTTCCTATTGATGAAATCGACCCCTTCCCGGATCACCCATTCCATGTCAGAGACGATGAGGATATGATGAATCTCGTGGAATCCGTGAAGGCAAACGGCGTCATCACCCCGGCTACTGTCCGGAAGAAGGAGGACGGCAGGTATGAACTGCTGTCAGGACACCGAAGGATGCGGGCCTGTCAGCTGGCCGGGCTCGATACCCTGCGCTGCGAGATCGTGGACATGACTCTGGATGAGGCGACCATCTTCATGGTGGAGTCGAATTTTCAGAGAACCACGATCCTGCCCAGTGAAAAGGCATTCGCGTATAAGATGCGCTTGGAGGCTATGAACAGGCAGGGACAGAGAAGCGACTTAACTTGTGCCCCAGTGGGGCACAAGTCAGGAGAGAAATCGAGAGATGTGGTAGCAAGGGAAAGCGGAGACAGCAAATCACAGGTTCAACGATATATCCGCCTCACAGAACTCGTTCCGGAACTCCTTGAGATGGTCGATGAAGGCAGGATCGCCCTGCGTCCGGCAGTGGAGCTATCGTATCTTCCTGAAGATATGCAGCATAATCTGGTGGAGAGCATCGAGATGGAGCAATGCACGCCGACCCATGCCCAGGCCATCCGGATGCGGAAAATGCAGCAGGAGGATAAACTGAGCCCGGAGGTCATCGAAGCCATCATGCTGGAGGAAAAGCCGAACCAGAAAGAACGCATCATACTGCGAGGAGAGCGGTTCGCACCTTTGTTTCCGAAGAACCTGCCGGTATCCAAGCGGGAGGACTACGTGGCAGCGGCCATGGAGCACTACGCTAGATACAGAAGGCGGGAAGAGCGGGAGCAGGAACGCTGATATGTTTTCCTCCCCTGCAACCCCACCTTTCAACTACCGGTAACTGACCGAAAAGAGAATAATATTTTTAAAACCAAAAGCGACTGAAGGATCAATGCTCAGTCGCTTTTCTGCGTTTTTGGAAAGGAGCCGCTTATGAGACAGAAGCACCCGCAGTCCGAAAATGAATGGATCAGCTGGGATCAGGAAGAAAGCGTCAATCGCATTGCCTGGATCCTGACGATCCCGTTTGTGCTCCCCGCTGCGCTGTTTATGATCCTGTGTTTTCTCGGTCCGTGACGGGATCCGGAAACACGGCAAGTTATCACACATCAGGCAAATCAGATATGCCAGAAAGGAAATGAAAACATGATTTACAGACGAAAATGGCAAAAATCGATCATGCTGGGGCTTGCGATCATGCTTGTTCTCGGCACAGTATTCCCGTATATCACGGATCCGTCCTACGCTGCCTTCACAGGCAAGAAGGGAAGCAAGTACACCGTCTGGGACGGCGGACAGATCACATACGGGTCCGGAAACGGCGGATACAGCAACTCCAGAAAGTGCGATCTGGACGATGACCTGGGCACCCGTTATTCCTACTGCGTGCAGCCGTCCAAGGCGTCACCGGGGACAGGCACTGTGACCGTAGATAAGGTCATCACAGACGACAACGACACAGGCAAATGGAACGCCCTGAGAAACGTCGTCTATTACTCACCGTCCTATCCCGGCTACGAGAACAACGTGAAGAACGTCAAGGAAACATATTACACCGGCAACTTCAGCAAGGACTGGGGCATCGCGCACCTCGCGCTGTCCTATATCTATGCCGGAAGACCGTCCGATATGGCGACCTGGGGCGGGACCCACGCATCAGATCTGGGAGATGTCTGGACAAAGGCAAAGAGACTGGGCGATGCGATGTGGTCACCTGATTCAGCCAAGGATGACGCTGTTCCTGACAGCTTCAAGGTATTCATCTGTTATATGTCCGGCGTACAGGACATGATCGTCGGATATATGGAAGCGCCGGGCTATATCAATATGCAGAAGGCATCCAACAGAACGTCCATCACGGACGGCAACGCCTGCTACAGCATCAAAGGCGCGGTCTACACCGTCTATGACTCTGACGGCAAAGTCGTCGGAACGCTGACGACCAAGGCGGACGGATCCAGCAACACCATCGAGGTAATGGAAGGAACCTACACTGTCAAGGAGACGACAGCGCCTCCGGGATACGCGAAGGACACGTCGACCTACACCGTGAACGTAGAATCCGATGAAACGACGACCTTCACAGCCAAGGAAGAGCCGATCACAGACCTGGTGAACCTGCTTCTGACCAAGAATCCGGCCGGCTATCCCCATGACCACGGGGAAGGCGACGCAGTACTTTCCGGAGCCGTATATAAGTTCAGCTACTATGACGGTCAGTACAGCACCGCAGCAGCTGCGGAGGCCAGCGGCAGCGCAACTGCCACATGGCACTTCGTGACCGATGCGAACGGAAAGATCAACGGCCAGAATCCGGTCAAGGCAGAGGGCAAGACCAATTCCGCCTTTTACAAGGACAAGGACGGCAAGATCTGCTACCCGCTGGGGACCTACGTGATCCAGGAAGTGACTCCTTCCACAGGGTATCTGCTGAACAGCGACAAGCTGGTCGTCCACATCACAGAGGACGGCACAGACAATCTCCATGTGAAGACCTACAACGAGTCCATCAAGGGAGATGAAACGATCTTCCGCGGCGGCGTGAAGGTCTCCAAGATCGATAATGATCTGGATGAAGCCTACGCACAGGGTGACGCCACGCTGGAAGGCGCAGAGTTCACCATCTACAACAAATCCAGGGAATCCGTCATGGTAAACGGCAATGAGATCGCGGTAGATGGTGCGGCTCTTGTGATCACAACAAACGCGGAGGGCATCGCAACTTCCGCGCAGAAGGTCCTGCCGTACGGTTCCTACCTGGTGAAGGAAACCAAGCCGAGCGAAGGATATCTTCTCAATGAGAAGTGGTCCAGAGCATTCCGCATCCGCACCGACGGTGAGATGATCGATCTGACTGCGGATAAGGTCAGAGAAGCCGTGGAAAGAGGCGGCGTACAGATCATCAAGCGCGATAAGGAACTGAAAAAGTCCGAAGCGCTGGGCGGAGCAACGCTTGAAGGCATCGTCATGACCATCAAGAACGTCTCCGGACGCGATGTGGTCGTCAGAAAGGATCTGGACAACAAGACCGATAAGGTCAACTGGAAAGAACTGAAGTCCAAGGCGGAGCTCTTTGAGGCAGGCACCATCAAGCGTGTTCCGACCGGACAGGACGTGGGTAAGATCACCGTCCACTGGAACGAAACAAAGAAGGCCTACACAGCAGAAACTCTGAATGATGATCTGCCGTACGGAACTTACACCATCCGTGAGTCAAAGACCAATGAAACCTACCAGAGAACGGACAAGACGGAGCACATGTTCGAGGTCAGAGAGGACGGCACCATCTATTCCTATGATGATGGGAATAACGAAGCGTCGCTGACCTTCGATGACTACGTCTACCGCAGTGATGTACAAGGCACCAAGATCGGCGACGGTGACTCGAAGCGTTTCAGCTTCGTGCCGTTCAAGATCATCAGCGTGACCAACGGCGAGACCCATGTGGTCGTAACCGATAAGAACGGCTTCTTCTCCACCAAGGACAGAAGAGCTGCAGGAGATCTGGATGAGGATGAGGACGCGGATACCGCGAGAGTCCAGAATCCGTTCGATGATCTGCTGCAGGCGGAGAGTATCAAATCCGCTGATCTTGAGAAGAGAGCTGCGCAGATCCTGCAGGGCGTCTGGTTCGGCACCGGCGAGTTCGGATCTACTGCTGAGATGAACAATAAGTTCGGTGCGCTCCCGTATGATTCCTATATCCTGGAGGAGATGCCGTGTGAAGCGAACGAGGGATATATCCTGCAGAAGTTCTATTTCACCGTGGATCAGAAATCCCAGAACGGATTCGTGGATCTGGAAACCATCACCGACGATGTTCCTGAAATCGGAACAACTGCCTCTGTCAATGGTGAGAATACGAACATCTCCCCGGGCAAAGACATCACGCTTGTTGATGTGATCGAGTACAAGAACCTCATGAAAGGACAGAAGTATGTAGCCAAAGGACGTCTCATCGACAAGAAGACAGGCGAAGTCGTCAAGGACGCTTCCGGCAAGGAGATCACTTCCGAGAAGGAATTCACGGCTCATTTCTCAAATGGCAAAGTCAAGGTCGAATTCACCTTTGACGGCAGCCTGCTCTACGGCAAGGACACCGTTGTCTTTGAAGCAGTCTATGACGCGGAAGGCCATATCACTGCCAAGCATGAAGACCTGGAGGACGAGGGCCAGACGGTCACCTGGGAAGAACTGAACCCTGCGTACGAGATGTACAAGATCAGAACGACCAAGGCGCCGTCCAAGGGCGACAAGTACGGCTTCTTCGCGCAGGATGAAGTCGAATACGAAGTCCACATCGAGAACACCGGAAACATCGTGCTTACCATGGATGTGGCTGACACCTTTATGGAAGGCGTTGATTATTTCACGGTACCGGAGCTGAAGAGCGCGGTATTCACCGGTCAGGGAACCTGGAACAATCAGGGTGAGGACAAGTATGTTGCCAACATCACCCTGAATCCAAAGGAGAAAGCCACGATCACCTATACCGCGAAGGTAAAGGATGAGGCGAAGGAATATCTGGCCGCAGCAGCCAAGGACTCCGACTCACTGGATGAGCAGGGCCATGACACCAATATCGTCTATCAGAAGAACGAGACGGATGATCATGACGGATACTGGAATACAGCATCCTGCACCAACGTGACCTACCCGAATCCGGAGAATCCGGACGAGCCGGGGACGCTGGAGCCGAAGGAAGACTATGCTCAGACACCTGTGCAGAAGCCGGAGATCGGAACGACTCTGACCGCGAAGAACGGTGACAAGGCTGTAGTCGAAGGCGAAAAGACGATTCTGGTCGATACCATCGCCTACAAAGCCCTGGATACGTCCAAGTGGTATGTCTTCACCGGCGAGCTGATGGTCAAGGACACCGGAGATCCGCTCGTCGAGAACGGAACGCCGATCACTGTCACCAGCAAGCCGTTCAAGCCTTTGCTCAAGAACGGCAAGGTGAAGGTCACTTTCGAGATCAACACCAAAGGCCTGGCAGGAAAGGAACTTGTTGCCTTTGAAACGGCATACAGACTGGATGGATACAAGAAGGGCGATGACGTAGAGAAGGCTCCAAAGACCATCGTCGCGGAGCACAAAGACCTGAAGGACAAGGGCCAGACCATCAAGGTCGTGACGCCGGGAACGCCGATCGAGCATTCCCCGAAGACTGGGGATCCGGTTCATATCGGCGTGCTGCTGGCCATTCTGGCAGCCTCCGCAGGTGCACTGATCGCATTGCTGCGAAGAAGACATCACACGGACACGGACGATGAAGAATAACGCATAGGGAAGGGGCGGAATTCCGTCCCTTCCGGTTTTAAAGGAGGCTCCTTATGGCAAAGTTTAGAAATAATGTGGCGCAGCAGTTCGGTATCATCCCCGCCATCATCGCAGAGCATCTGTGGTACCTGTATCTGAATGAGGCCAGCGGCGACGGGACGCATTGTCATCACGGCAGGTACTGGTGCCGGTGCTCCCAGATGAATCTGGTCAGCGAGTTTCCCTTTCTGACCAGACATATGGTGCAGGGAGCTATTGCTGTGCTGAAGAAAAAGGATCTGATTCGCAGTGGGTGCTTTAACGAAGACAGATTCGATCATACTGGCTGGTATACCTTCACGGACTACGGCGTAAGCATCATGGAGGCAGGTATACCAAGGCTTTCGGACAGGGTGGACTATGAAGTTCCGTAAGTGTCCGGAGGACTGCAACTTCCGCAGTAAAGACGCACCCTTCTGCGGATTTTGCCTGAGAGACATTCTGGAGGAGAGGAGGAAATACTATGGCCAGAAAGAAGAAACCCGAAACGATCATGGATATCCGTTACAGGACATTACGGTTTCTGGAGTCGTTTGGGATCAATACCGAAAAAAAGCTGATTGCGATGAGCCCTGAGGAGATTGCTGAACTTGATGGGATCACCAGCGAACAGATCCGGCAGGTCTACCGCTTTCGCAATGCGGCAAAACGCCGGGAATTCTACGCCTATATGACCGGAGCGCTGGATCAGGAAAAAGAGCAAAAGCAGGCAGGAGGATCAGAGGTACAGGAAGGGGGAAGGATAAGTGGATCAGAAAATCACACAGGCAGCATGGGAGATGGTGGAGCGCAGCTGGAACCAGCCGCCGTCGAAACCGAAACAGGAAGTACTGGAACTGAATACACTGGCGGATCTGCGGAAATTTATCAAAACCATGCCGGAGAATACGGTGGCCAGTATTGAGATCAGGGTGGTGGTGAAAAATGACTAGAATCATGGGACAGCCGCATGAGCTGAAGGTAGTGAATGTCAGGCTGGTGAAAGAGCCGTCCCTGTACAGCGAATATCCCATCCGGACGCCGCAGGATGTGATGAAGGTGGTAGCAGAGGAACTGTCGCAGTATGACCGTGAAGTCTTCGCCATCCTGAATCTGAAGAACAATGGACAGGTGATCAACATGAATATCTGCAGCGTGGGAACGATCAATGCTTCACTTGTAGCGCCCCGCGAGGTGATGAAGAGCTGTGTTCTGTCAAATGCGAGCTGTTTTCTGGCACTTCACGTCCATCCTTCCGGAAATCCGGAGCCCAGCGAAGAGGATAAAGACGTGACGGAGAAGCTGCTGCGATGCGGAGATCTGATGGAGATCCGCATGCTGGATCATATCATCATCGGCAGCGGCACAGGCGAAATGTTCAGCTTCAAAGCCAACGGCCTGATGGACAGGCTCCGGGATAGATCTGCCATGGAGATCAATGAGCGATGAGATGCAGAGGCAAAAACATGGCTGTAGCTGAGCTGGGCAGATGGGTGCTGGTTTTCCTGTGCGTCATCATCTTCTGCGGAAGTGCCGGGTATCTGCTCTTGTACGGGCAGGACAAGGTGAACACGGAAAAAGAATTCAGGAAGATCAGCGAAAACTCCCGGGATCTGAGCACGCTTTATGTGCAGAACAGTGATCTGATCGGATGGATAAGGATCGAGGGAACAAAAATCGACTACCCGGTCATGCAGACGACCGGCGATCCGGAATACTATCTGCACAGAGATTTCAACAGGGAATACTCGGATTCCGGGACGCCTTTTCTGGATGCCGGCAGCGTGGCCGTGCCCCGTCCGTCAGGGGACGGAGCAGCGACCCAGGATGTTACGTGGAACTGGCTGATCTATGGCCACAATATGAAATTCGGCACCATGTTCCACGATCTTCTGAAATATGAATCACAGCAATTCCGGGAGAAGCATCAGACATTTACGTTCGATGTTTATAAGCCGGAGACAGGCGTTACGGATAGTGGTGAGTACGAGATATTCGCCATCTGCCGCACCAGGATCCATACGGAGGATTCGAACGCTTTCAGCTATTACCGGTACGCCGGATGCACGGATGAAGAAACATTCCATGAATACTCGGAGGGAGTCAGAGACGAATCGATCTATGATATGGGCATCATGCCGCATTTCGGCGATCAGCTCGTGACCCTTTCCACCTGCGCATATCATGCGAACAAAGGAAGATTCTATATCGTCGGACGGCGAATTGAGTAAACAGATAGAGATCCTGCGACAGCGGGATCCTTTACATTTACGAGAGGAGGGGACTGAATGGCAGACCAGAAATACAGCAGAGATCCGAATAAAAAGACACAGAAGGAACGGATACAGGAAATATCGGAGGAGTTGGAACGCGGCGTGCAAAGTATGTTCGAAAGTGAACAGTATAAAAAGTGGCTGGATGTGTGCAGCCGCTTTCACAACTATTCACTCAATAACACGATCCTGATCACCATGCAGCGACCGGATGCGAGTTACGTTGGTGGATATGCAATGTGGAAGAAGCTTGGAAGATCGGTGAAGAAGGGAGAGCACGGGATACGGATCCTTGCACCATACAAATACAAGGTCGAAGTCGAAGATAGCGACGGCGACAAACAGATCATCGAGAAGACCGGTTTCAAGCCGGCGTACGTGTTCGATTATTCCCAGACTGAGGGAAAGGAACTGCTGATGATCGGAGTCAATGAATTGACTGGAGATGTGAAAGACTACAGACGCTTGTACCGGGCGCTGACAGAAATCAGTCCTGTTCCCATCCGATTTGAAGATATCCAAGGCGGCGCGAAGGGATATTACAACGACGCCGAAAAAAGCATTGCGATCCAGTCCGGAATGAGTCAGTTGCAGACGATCAAAACCCTCGTTCATGAAATCTGTCATTCACAAAATCATTCCAAAGAAGCCCTGAAAGAGAGAGCCGGGCTGGATAGAAGAACCATGGAAGTGGAAAGCGAGAGCGTTGCACACATTGTTCTGAAAACCTTCAGCTTGGATTCCGAGGATTACTCGATCCCGTATATCAGCAGCTGGTCATCCGGGAAAGACACCAGAGAACTGAAAGCGTGCATGGAGTCGATCCGGTCCACCGCCGATGAAATGATTACCGGAATCAACAAATCGCTGGACAGACAGAAAAAACGTGAGCATAGAGAGCTGGATATGGAACGTTGAGCACTCAACACTGGGAAGGGTTTTGTACAAAATATTACCCAGACCGATTGAATCATAAGGTGTGGAGTGGTAGAATGGGTTAAATAAGGTATAAAAGTAATCCCAGAGGTGGCAGAATGGCAAAACAAGTTCATGTAAGATTGGATGATGCTGTATATGAGGCACTGTTTGAGTATTCTTCAGAATATAATTCCTCGATTCAGGATTCGGTCTTTACGGCAATCGTACAGATGCTTGATCGACAGAAACCGGAAATAATCCCGAATCCGGAGGGGTTTTCCTTCATTGATCTGTTCGCTGGAATAGGAGGCATGAGGATAGCATTTGAGAATGCAGGGGGTCATTGTGTCTATTCCAATGAGTGGAATAAGTACAGTCAGCAGACATATTTCGCAAATTTTGGAGAGCAGCCGGAAGGTGATATTACAAAAGTAGACGCAAAGGACATTCCAGATCACGATATTCTGGTTGCTGGATTCCCATGCCAGCCGTTCTCCATAGCCGGAGTATCAAAGAAACAGAGCCTGGGTATGGCAACAGGATTTGAGGACAAGACTCAGGGAACACTGTTTTTTGATATCTGCAGAATACTGCAGGAAAAACGTCCAAGGGCATTTTTGTTAGAAAACGTCAAGAATCTGAAGAGCCATGACAAGGGCCGTACGTTTAAGGTAATAACAGAGGCACTGGAGGAGCTGGATTATGAAGTGTTTCATGCGGTACTTGACGGACAGAGTTTTGTGCCACAGCATCGCGAGAGGATACTGATTGTGGGTTTTGACAGAAAACGCTATGGATCAGATGTGGACTTTGCATTCGATATAAAATCCGATGGGAAGGATCATAAAGTCAGGGAAATACTCGAAAAAGATGTGGATAACAAATATACGCTGTCAGATAAGCTTTGGACATATCTGCAGAACTATGCGGCAAAGCACAAAGCCGCAGGGAATGGGTTCGGATATGGTATCGCTGATCCCGAAGGTGTTTCCAGAACTCTGAGTGCCAGATATTACAAAGACGGATCAGAGATTCTGATTTCACAGGAAGGGAAAAATCCAAGGAGACTGACGCCAAGAGAGTGTGCCAGACTGCAGGGCTTTCCAGACACATTTAAGATTGTTGTGTCAGACACACAGGCGTACAAGCAGTTTGGAAACAGTGTTGTTGTCCCTCTGATGGAGAACGTCGCAATGCTTATTGTTGATAAGCTGCAGTCATTGGAAGGCAGAAGCAGAAGCGAAAAAACGCAGGAGGTGAAGACCGCATGACAGAACAGATCGTATCGGAAGCAATAGATGCAACGCTGCAGGGAGAAAAGGCTTATTGCAAATTCATGTCGGCCAACGACAGCGGTGAAACCGGTGGGCATCAGGTCGGGTTTCTGGTTTCCAAATCCGCCAGAGAGATCATGTTTACGGAAGATGAGGTAAAAAAGAATCACATCTTCAAAAGAAACGTTAAGATCAGATGGCATAATGATTTCTGTACCGACAGCTGCTTCACATGGTATGAAAGTAAAAATGAACTGAGAATCACACGATTCGGACGAGGATTTCCGTTCATCAGTCCGGAATATACCGGCGCATTGTTTGTGCTTGTACAGAATACCCGGGATGATTATGATGCATTCATATTGAATACTGAAGATGAAATCCAGACATATCTGGATAATTTCGGATTGACACCGGCAGAAACCAACAGGCTGGTAGAAGTCAATGCTGTATCCCACGCAGACATAGAGAAGAAAGCGTTTGCACGTTTTATCGGCGGACTGGTTGAAGAGTTCCCGGCTTCAAAAGAAATGTCTGTTGCTGCACAGAACATTTTTTATCAGCTGCATCTGAACAGTAAGATGGCCGTTGAAAATCCGGACAGAATCCTGCTGGAGTGGACAGAGGAAGAATACCGTCTGTTCAGGGCAATAGAACATGACCGGTATGGTGAACGGGTTGCGAGTGGATTCACAAGTGTAGATGATTTTGTCATTATGGCAAATAAAGTTCTGAACAGGAGAAAGAGTCGCGCCGGAAAAAGTCTGGAACATCACCTGTCGGCCATATTTGACAGAAATGAGATACTTTATACTGCGCAGGCAGTGACAGAAGGAAATAAGAAGCCGGACTTCATCTTTCCTTCTGAAGAGGCATATCACGATGTGAATTTCGCGGTTGAGAAATTATGCACCTTGGCGGCTAAGACGACATGTAAAGATCGCTGGAGGCAGGTGCTTAACGAAGCTGATCGCCTTCGTGATGATTATAAATATCTGTGCACCCTGCAGCAGGGGATATCTGCCGCTCAGATGGATGAGATGCAGGCAGAAAAAGTTATTCTCGTAGTTCCGCAAAAGTATATATCGACGTACCCCAGAGACCGGCAGGATCGGATATGGACACTGAAGAAATTCGTCAACTATGTTCGCGAGATGGAAGGTCTGGCATGACAGATATAAAAAGTCCGGAAGAGCGCAGCATAAATATGGCGGCGATAAAGGGCAAAGACACGAAACCGGAACAGTATATTGCACATGAATTGTTCATACGTGGGTATCGTTACAGGAAACATGTGAACTATATTGAAGGACATCCGGATCTGTTTTTGCGGAAATATAACACTGCGGTTTTTATTCATGGTTGTTTCTGGCACAGACATGATGGATGCAGGTATGCTTATACACCGAAGACCAGAGTGGATTTCTGGAAGAAAAAATTCGCGGATAATACGAAAAGAGATCAAAAGGTGCAGAAAGCTCTGTTAAAGGATAATATAAAGTGCATCATTATCTGGGAATGTACGGTGAAGAAGATGATGAAGGACAAGGTGTTCCATGATGAAATGCTGGAAAAAATCGAAGGAGCACTTAATTCGGAGAAGCAGTTCAACGAGTTCTGAGGGAATCTGAAATACCAGGCGTACTACTGGGCACAGGGTCTGTCGGATGTATATTGATATAACCGGATCAAGTTAACGATCTAATAGTAGATTAAAAAAATGGACAGCAGTACACATATCAGAGATATATATAAGGCAATAAAAAGCAGTAAAGCCAAGTATGGAGTTTATAGGAAAACGCTCTTTCATCTTCATACACCGGCTTCCTATGACTTTCATCTACTGAGCAACTGGAAAGTGGATGATTTTAGGAAGTGCAGCGAAGAAAAAATTGTTTCCGAATGCTACAAACAGGGGGTCCTGCCTAAAGAATTTGCACGTGAGAATCTGATCTTTGAAGGGGAACTAGCTAAAACTTATGACAGTAAGAAAGAATGGCTCTCCTATCTTTTAGTTGCAGGGAAACTGTTTCAAAACAAATATGAAGTTGTACTTATCAGCGATCACAATTCACTGAAAGGTTTTGATAAACTGCAGCGTGCTGTTGAAGATTACTATAATGCCTTTCACAAAGGCAACAAGGATGCAGTATATCCGGAACTTATTAATGGGGTCGAAGTATCCTGCGCAGACAAATTTCATGTTGTCGGCATATTTGATAAAGAAAGCAGAGAAGCTGTAGAGCAGTGGCTGAACGAAAACGTAATGTCTGAAGAACTGGGGACATTCAAGACAAGCTTAGAAGTAATCCAATTCTTTCGCAGCAAAGGAGGATTTTCCTATATAGCGCATATTAAGTCAGCTGACTTTCTTAATCAGAAAAAAACATTTGGTGCAGCATATAAGCAGAAGCTGATTGATGCAGGATGTTTCGATCTGGTAGGAGTACGTGAAGCTTCACAGATAGATTCTGTAAAGACCCTGCTGAAAAAGCATGGTGTGGATGAATGCGAATTCATTTTAGATAATGATTCTCATACGGTAGATGAGATTCCTGGCAACTATTTCTGGCTGAAAGCAGGAAAACGCAAATACGCGGCGATAAAGGAGGCATTGGACGATTACTACGTCTCAGTATCTCTTGAGCAGGAAAACGGTGCCAGGAGATATATTTACGGCGTTTACATAGAGTATGAGGAAGAAGGATTTCTGTCGGGGAAGGATGGCAAAGGGGACTTTAACTTAAGACTTTCTGATGCATTGAATTGTTTTATTGGAGGGAGAGGAACCGGGAAAAGTACAGTGCTTCAGATTCTGGATTATGCATTGGGCCAGAGGGTTGCGAATGAAGACCTCCTGAACTTTCTTTGCAGGAACGGAAACGTCTGGGTTCTATATATCCTTGATGGACAGGAATACCTTGTAAATATAAATCTGCCATGCTCCGGCCTGGATGAAAACGTGCTCCGATATTTCGGACAGAACGAAGAAGGAAGCTATGGATACAGATATCATTTCAATGAAAACGATGTAAGAAAGTATGCTCTTAAGAATCATCTGACAGTGTACAAAGTCACGGCAAAGGGTAAAAAGGTCGAATTTCATAAAGTGACGCAAAAAAGAAAACTGTTGGGTGAAATGTATGATACACATTATTCTGTTAACCGTCTGGTACAGACAGCAAGCAGTGATGAAATAAATGTCTTCATCTGGGATCTGATGTTTCGGGATAAGGAACTATCGTCTGTAGATAAAAGCATTAGGGCAAGAAGAAAATCCGGGCTGATCAGAAATATTGAAAATATTGAACAGATATTGCAAAAACGCAGTGAAGAAGTCCATGAAGTGATAGATCCGTTTAACGAAAAACAAAAAGATACGATGAGAATAGAGTATTCTCAGGACAGAATACCAGATTCTGATCCGGATTTTGCTCAATGGATGTTTGGAGGAGAGTATTCCTCAAGGAAGACGTTTAAGCAGTTTGCCATTTCACAGAGAAATGTAATAGAGTATCTCGAATTTATTTACCGTAACGAAAAAACAATATTTGACTTTTTGAGGGTCGTAATAAACCCCGAGGAATGTAGGAAAAGATATTCAATAAGCGAGTTTCTGGACAAAAAAGATCCGGAATCAGAACTGATTGACGATGAAAATAGCATTATCGATGCCATCGTTCATGATTTCATCAGAGACGATAATGATGGAATGGTCATACAGTATCTGAAAGATATTGTGTCCAAGGTAGAAGAATTCCGCCTGCTTTTCAATATTAACAGCAGCACCACTTCAGGCAGGAAAGTCGTATACAAAAACGTTAAAAATGTTTCTCTGGGACAAAAGGTCGTTGCAATGCTTAATTTTGTTCTCGGCTATGGCACATATATCGGTGATAAGCGACCGCTGATTATTGATCAGCCGGAGGACAATCTGGATAGCCAGTACATATACTATAACCTTGTGCAACAGCTGAGAGACGTGAAACAGGAAAGGCAGGTAATCATTGCAACACATAATGCAACGATTGTAACAAATGCGATGACCGATCAGGTATGTGTAATGCGATCTGACGGAGAGCATGGATGGGTTGAGCAGGCAGGATATCCAAGTGAAGCGCGAATAAAGAAAGATATCATCAATTATCTTGAAGGAGGGATAGAGTCCTTCAGACACAAGGAAAAAATATATCAACCAGTTTTGTAAGGAACAGAAAGCATTATATTACCGGCGGGAGTCACAACGGCTTCCGCTTTTCACGTTTTTGAAAGGAGGAAGCGATGGCGTATTACAGTAAGGAGCAGATTGAGAAGGCTAGGGAGATGGATCTGCTGACGTATCTGCAGCAGTTTGAGCCGTGGGAACTGGTGCATGTGAGCGGAAACACCTACTGCACCCGGAAGCACGACAGCCTGAAGATCAGCAACGGCAAGTGGATGTGGTGGTCGCAGGGCTTCGGCGGAGCAAGTGCGCTGGACTATCTGGTGAAGGTCAGGGGCGATCCGTTCACCAAAGCGATGGAGAAAATACTCGGACGGGAGACAGAAAGGTCTCCTTTTTTGATGGAGAAATCCACGCAGGAAGTTCATGCAAAGGCAGGAAAGCTGCTGCTGCCGGCAAAATGCAGTACCAGCAGGGAGGTCATGAAGTATCTTTCGGCCCGCGGGATCGACAGGGAGATCATCAAAACCTGCATCAAAGAAGGTCTGATTTATGAATCCCTGCCGTACCACAACTGCGTTTTTGTCGGCAGGGATGCGGCAGGTGAGGCCAGATATGCCAGTTACCGGGCGTGTAATCCTGCGAAGATCATGGGAGAAGCGTCAGGATCCGACAAGAAATATGCATTTCATATCAACGGAGCGGAGGACAATCAGACACTTCACGTCTTCGAGAGCGCCATTGATCTCCTCTCTTTTGCAACGATCATGAACCGCAGACTGCGTGACTGGAGAGCGGAATCCCTGCTTTCGCTGGGCGGGATATACGCTCCCGGGGCGAGCGGCAGATGGAAAACGCCATCAGCACTGACCTATCAGCTGCAGCAGCAGGAACAGATTAAGGACATCGCACTGCATCTGGATAACGATTCTGCCGGACGCGCAGCGACAGCCAGGCTCATTACACAGCTCGGAGCGGACTACAACGTACGGGATGAGCCGGCCATTTACGGCAAGGATATCAACGATGAACTGCAGTATATGATCCGCAACCGGCAGCGGATTAGGAAGGAGCGTGATGAATATGTCAGATGAACCAGCCGAAAAGATAACAGTAATCCATGTCAGACCAGGAAAGATCCCGCAGATCGTGGAGATGGAAGACTCGCTAAAAGCAATGCAGCAGATGGTCGGAGGGATGATCGAAGAGTATATGCCGTTCTATTCTGCTGACGATGAACGCATCCAGGACGTTGCGCTGATCTGTAATGACGAAGGAAAGGTGCGCCGGATGATGCCAAACCGGACGATATACGGTGAAAACGGAGAGCGCCTGGATGTCATCTGCGGTGACTTTTTCCTGTGCTATGCACCTATGGAGAGCGAACGTTTCCTGTCGATGCCGGAGGATCTGCAGAAGGTTTTCTATGAAAAGTTCTACTATCCGGAGCTGTTTTATGAGACGGAAAACGGAGTTGTGGGACGAAAGTATGAGCCTTTGAAGGAGTCCATGCCTCTGCAGCAGGAACGGTAAGCAGGTTTTGGGAAGGAAAATGTACCGATGAAGAGAGAAAAACGTCCGGGGAGGGATCCGCTGTGTCGAGTAGCAAGCACTGCATTGTTCATGAACAATGCCGATCTCAGGGGATCCCCCTGAAACCCCGGCCGCCGGAAAGGAGGAAGCGATGTGCGAAGGAACGTGTACAAACAGTTTGTGATGAATGAGGTGGAGGCAGCCGACCTTGCCCGGAAAGCGGAAGGAGCCTGCATGTCAGAGGGAAGACTTATCCGGATGTTGATCAAAGGATACGTCCCGCAGCCGGCGCCGGACAGGCAGTTCCATGCAGATATGGAACAGATCCGAAGCTTCTATGACTGCATCGCGCAGCTTGCAACCCGCATCAGCGATCCGGTCATGCAGCAGGCGCTTGCAGAGGAGATCCGGCAGTGGAAAGCGTTCCGGATCGATATGCAGGAGAAGTATCTGGGCAGGGAGGAGAAACCGGACCAATGGCTGTAACGAAGATATGGAAGATCAAACACAGCTTCGCGGCGCCGCTGAAATATATCGAGAATGAAGAAAAGACAGCAAACCCGAAAGCAGCAGAAAACTATCAGATGCTGGATGATGTAATCGAATATGCGGCACGTGAGGACAAGACGGAGCAGAAGTTTTTCGTCAGCAGTCTAAACTGTGACCGGGAGCATGCCAGAGACGAATTCCTTCTGACCAAGAAACGGTTCGATAAGGAAGACGGCATCGCCTGTTTTCACGCCTATCAGAGCTTTGCAGAAGAGAATCTTTCGCCGGAGGAAGCCCATGAGATCGGGATCGCTTTTGCGGAGGAAATGTGGGGCGACCGGTTTCAGGTGGTGATTGCCACCCATCTTAATACCTGCCATGTTCATAATCATTTCATCGTAAATTCCGTGTCCTTTCTGGACGGGAAGAAATATCACGACAGCAGAGCTGCCTACCGAAGGATGCGGGAAGTCTCCGACCGACTGTGCAGGGAGCACGGTCTGTCTGTTATCGAGCATCCGGAGGGCAAAGGCGGCAGCTACTATCTGAATCAGCTGGAGCGGGCCGGCATGCCGACAAGATATAACGTCGCTCGGCAGGCCATCGACGAGGCCATCAGTCGCAGCGTCAATATGGAAGAGTTCAGGCATGAGATGAAGATGATGGGATACCATTATCAGTTCAGTCCCAGCCGCAGATACTGGACCATCACGCCGGCAGGATGGGACAGGCCGATCCGTCTGTACCGGCTGGGAGCAGAGTACACCGAAGAGCGCATCCGGCAGCGGGTCTATGAAAATGACATCAGCATCCGTGAGAGAAGGCTTGCAAAAGCGGCATACTATCCGAACCGATACAACCTGCGGCGGCGGGTCGATCGGATCATGGGAAGGTCAGGTCTTGAGAAGCTGTACCTGCGGTACTGCTACGAGCTTGGCTATCTTCCGAAATATAACCAGAAGCCGGCGAGACTCCACCCGCTGCTGCGTGAGGATCTGCTGAAGTGCGAGATGTACAGCCAGCAGGCCAGACTCCTGTGTCGAAACGGCATCGAAACAGAGGCTGACCTGCTTTTGCATATGGAGAAGATCAGAAGGCGCAGTAAGGAGATCCTGCAGCAGCGGCAGGATCTGCAAAGGCTGGTGCGACGGAAGACTGCCTCTGAGGATGAGAAGACGCAGGCAAAAGAAGAGATCGCGAATCTGTCCGGACAGCTGAAGAATCTGCGCAAAGAAATGCGGCTGTGTGAGAACATCATGGAGCGGTCACATCAGCTGGAGGACAGGCTGGCCGCAGTAGACAGAGACAGAGATGAAAGAAAGAGGGTGAGAGAAAGATGAACACAGGCGGAGATGCGGCGGAACAGGTCGTCCGCATGTCACTGGAAGGCGTAGAGGTCGCCGCCCGGATCACAGGGTACGGAGCCAAGAACACGGCGCTGCTGCTTGCGGCGGTGCTGAGGGAAGAACAGAAGACCAAGGGAAAGGCGCGGCTGACCAGCATGCTGAAGTCCGGCAAGGAGCTGAAGGTGTTCAGCGTGCAGCAGAAGGATCTGAAACAGTTTTCGCAGGAGGCGAAGAGATATGGCGTTCTGTACTGTGTGCTGAAGGACAAAAACAACACCAGCGAGAAAGCCATGGTGGATGTGATCGCCAGAGCAGAAGACGCTTCCAAGATACAGCGGATCACGGAACGCTTCAAGCTGGCCACCATCGACACCGCCACCGTCATGGGCGGCATCGAAAATGAGCGCGGCAGGCTGCGTCAGGAGTGGCCTGCGCAGGAAGCAGAGACCGGGCGGAAGAGACGGGTCATGGGACAGGCGGTAAGAGAGGAGAATCGTGCAAACCCCGGCAGGGCACGGACAGCAAAAGGCCCTCTGTCCGTGCCAGACTTGAACGAAGCAGACCGGTCAAATGGGTCGAACCAGGCGGTTTCTAGACCATCAGTAAGGGAAAAACTAAATGTGTACCGAGCTACCGCAGAGCAAGAGCGCGCAAGACGCATGAAGGAACGGGAACAGTCGCTGGCAGACACACAGAAACTGCCGGCAGAGGTAGTTGCATTGCTGCAGCGTATGGCTGGCGGCAAAGAGAAAGGAAGGTAAGACAATGGAAGAAATCAGAGATCAGAAAATGAATCCGGAAGAGTACCGGCAGAAGAAGCAGCAGGAAAGGGAAGAGGTGTTTGACCTTCTATCCCAGTCAACACAGACACTGCTGAAACCGGAAGAACTGCAGCAGTATCTGGATCTTCAGGGCAGGTTCCTGCAGTTTTCGGCATCCAATGTGCTTCTGATCAAGGCACAGAACCCGGAGGCCAGCTGGCTGCGCACATTCGATGAATGGAAGCAGGACAATGTATCAGTGAACCGGGGAGAAGTCGGCCTGAAGGCGATGGAATCCTCCTTCTATCAGAGGGAGGACGGCAGCATGGGCAGGAGCATGAAGGTCGTCAGACTCTTTGATCTTGCACAGACGAATGCGGCTGGCCGGAAGATCACCATGCCGCCTTACAGGAATATCGAGGAGTATCTGGCGGAGGCTGTGCGGATCCCGGTCGAGCGGACGGATGAGCTGCCGGAAGGCGAACAGGCAAGGTGGGATCCGGGTGACAACTGCATCTATGTGGATCCCGCACTCACCCCGCAGCAGGCGTTTCCGTATATCGCCCGGGAAGCGGCCTGCATGGAGCTGGCAGGAGACCACAAGGGAAGGGAAGATGTTCTGCCCTATGCGGAGTGCGCGGCATATATGCTGGCGAGACATTACGGGCTGGAGGCGGAACCGCCTGACCTGCAGCGTATTACGGATTCCTTCCCCGGTATGGAGGAAAAGGAAGTGCGCAATCAGCTGCAGAATACAAAGCACGCGGCGGAGATCGTGGACGCGAGGGTCATGGAAGCCCGGCAGCGCAGCCGTGACGACAGGGAGGCCGAGCGATGAGAAGCGGAAAAGCACGGATCGATCTGGATGAATATGAAAGAAATATCATCATCCGGGCTCTGAATGACATGAGAAATGACCTTCTCGCGGAGGAGCGGACGACCGATGCAGTCGATGAACTGATGATCAAGATCCATCATGCGGACGAACGTCATTTGCGTGTCTGTGAGGAGAAGGCTGATGAACACTACCGATAAAAGAACGATCCTCTTGCTGGTGCTGATCGGGATGGTGCCGGTCCTGTGGCTGGCGCTCCTGATCGCACCGGCGCTTGAGAATGGAAACATGATCGAGGCGCTGCCCCAAATCGCAGAGCGGCTGCAGGATCCGCTGAGAATCGAACCCGTAGAAGGGAGCCTGCGGACGATCCTGCTTCTGGAAGCAGCATATCTTGTCGGCATGGGGATCTACTTTTCATCTCAGAAGAATTACCGCAGAGGGGAAGAGTACGGATCCGCCAGATGGGGAGATCCACGGAGCATCGGGCGGAAGTTCATGCACCGCAGGTGGCAAAAGAACAAGATTCTGACGATGTATGTAGGCATTGCGCTGTCCTCGCTTCTGCACCGGCGGAATCTGAACACCATCGTCATCGGCGGAAGCGGCGCAGGAAAGACCAGATATTATGCAAAACCCAATTTGATGCAGTGCAATACTTCCTATGTAGTGCTGGATCCAAAAGGGGAATTACTCCAGTCCACAGGCCATTTACTGGAACAGGAAGGATATGTTCTCCGGGTCGTGGATCTTTTGCATATGGAGCGGTCACATTGCTACAATCCCTTCGTCTATCTGCGGGATGATAACGACGTGCAAAGGCTGGTCACGAATCTGTTCAAGGCGACTACACCGAAGGGTGCGCAGAGCAACGATCCCTTCTGGGAGACCTCCGCGCAGATGCTGCTTCTGGCGCTCATGTTTTTTCTGAAGTATGAAGCGCCGCCGGAGGAGCAGAACTTCGCCATGGTTATGGAGATGCTCCGGGCAGCGGATGTGGATGAGGACGGCGGAGGAGGCCCGAGTGCGCTGGACAATCTGTTCTATGATCTGCGGAAGACAGATCCGAATCACATTGCGCTGAAATACTACGATGCATATCATTCCGGCTCTGCCAAGACCCTGAAGTCGATCCAGATTACACTGGCAGCACGGCTGGAGAAGTTCAACCTGGATTCGCTGGCGAAGCTGACGATCACAGATGAGCTGGAACTGCCCAGGATCGGGGAGCGGAAGACAGCTCTGTTTGCCCTGATCCCGGACAACGACACATCCTTCAATTTTCTGGTTTCCATGCTCTATACCCAGCTTTTTCAGCAGTTGTTTGAGAACGCGGACAGGCGGCGGAAAAAGCGGCTGCCTGTCCATGTGCATTTTCTCATGGACGAGTTCGCCAATGTATCGCTTCCGGATGATTTTCAGAAGATCCTGTCAGTCATGCGATCAAGGGAAGTATCTGTCAGCATCATTTTGCAGAACCTGTCGCAGCTGAAGGCGCTGTTCGAGAAAGAGTGGGAATCGATCACAGGAAACTGCGACTCGCTGGTCTATCTGGGTGGAAACGAACAGTCCACGCACAAGTATATCAGCGAGCTTCTGGGGAAGGAGACCATCGACCTGAACACCTTCAACCGGTCTTACGGTATGCGGGGGACGTATTCAAAGAATACGAATCTGCAGGGCAGAGAACTGCTGACACAGGATGAGGTGAGGATGCTGGACAACCGATATGCCATCACCCTGATCCGGGGCGTGCGACCCATGAAAGATTTGAAATACGATCTGATGAAACACCCCTTCATCAAATGGACTGCGGACGGCGGATACGATGAATATGTCCACGGACAGACGCCGGATGCGAGACTCTCGATCTGCCTGGAGAGAGCCTGCCCTGATGCGGAAGAGGCAGATGCGCCGGGTCCTGCATCGGATGCAGATACGAAAGAAACAGGATTTGTATTGCTGTCAGAAGAAGATATTGCTAATGAATATGACAAGAAGGAGAAACAGAAGAATGAGAAACACATTGCATGAAACAGATGATCCGAAACTGAGAAAGAAGGCGTGGGTGGTCTTTGCGGTCTACGCGATGGTGGTGGTCGTGATGACCTGCGGAGCGGCGTGTGTATTTGCTGCGGGCGATCCCATCAGCGCAGTGAACAACCTGTCCGCGTTCATCTTCAGTCTGATCCGGGCCATCGGCCTGATCCTGCTTGGCCTGGGCGTCATGCAGGTCGGTCTTTCCATGAAATCCCATGATCCATCTCAACGCGCGAATGGGTTTCTGACCCTCGCCGGCGGAATCATAATCACATTTACCAAGGAGATCCTGAACCTGATCGTGGGATAAGAATCTGAACGGCAGCGCTCGCTGCCAATACATAATTTGCTTTTTTCATTGAAGCAACTTAGGAATCTGCCTATAATGAAATTGGAAAATATATTGCGCACAGGTGGAATATGATGGATAAGAAGACAAAAAGAGAAAGAATCAAGGAAGTAATTGATTTATCCGGCAATCGTTTTAAAGAAGCGGAATACGATGAACTCCTTGATTTGGTTAATAACGCAAAAGACTTTATTGATTCTCCCAAATCGTATGAAAAGAGCAGTAAAGGCTTTTCCTCAGACGGGAAATACACCAGAAAAGAAAAGACAACCTACAGACTGCGTGACGTTGATGGCAGAATAGTTGGGGAAGAACAACATGAATATTTTGATGACGACGGAACTTCCGGCAACTTCACTTATGTATTTGATGCGGCAAGAGATATTCTGAATATTGCCAGAATCATAAAAAACGACAATACCGGTTATACCGCAGCAGAAAGCAGACGTGCACTGGATAGAAGTCTGACTGACAGAGCCAAGCGTATTCATGAGGAACGGAATGCAAACAGGCACTGTGACCATGAAGAACCAGATACTGAAAAACGAGATGCTGACCATGAAGCAATAGTAGAAACGGCAAAAGTATTATATCTTGGAGTAACAAAGTATCTGCCTAAAGTTGCAAGAATAGTTAGAGAAAACGGAATTCCCCTTGCCAGAGAAGTAGGAAGTATGATCAAAAACAGGAAAAAGTAAAGCTAATGGGGAACTGATAGAAAGCTGATGGAGGAAGGCGATGACAGAGACACTGAAACCTACCGTCCCAAGACCGATTCTGGATAAAAGGGAGCGGGATGAGCTCAGAAGATTAGACAACAGATATAAAAGACTGACACAGCCAAATGGAATAATAAAGGCTGGAAATAAAGCGTTGGAGAAACTGCCTGATGGTATTAAAGGGACTGTAGCCAATGCGAAAGAGAGCATTTCAGAAAAAGAACTGGTGAAACAGGCGCTTAAATATGCGGCAACTGGTTTTCAGACGCTGGAGGAAATCGCTGCGAGCGCAACGATAAGCGAGAAAACAGTAATAAAAAACGTCAACAAAACCTTGACGACAGGAAAAATCGATTGCTTGGATGAAGTGTGCTATGCTCGATCTTATGAAATCTCGCGTATGGTATCGAATTATAAGAGACTGCACATATTTTCTGCTCTGGCCGAAGGCGCAGGGACAGGAGCATTTGGCTTTGTTGGAATCGTACCCAATCTGGTACTCAGCACATTCCTGTATTTTAGGGCAGTTCAGTCAGTAGCGATGTACTATGGATACGATGTAAAGAATGATTCAAACGAGCTGGAAATTGCATCGGGAGTTTTCATGAGTGCACTTACACCAGCGAAAGACCTTGCAAACAATGAGCTGACAGCAGCCATAGGAAAGTTTATGGTATTCAGTGAAACAACTGCAGTGAAACAGACTGCTAAGAAAACGTGGACTGCAATGGCTGAGCATGAGGGGCTTGCTCTTCTGATTACACAGATCCGGGCATTATCAAATGTTGCGGCAAAAAAGGCTCTGGAAACCGCGGGCAAGAAAGGACTTGAAGAGAGCGTGTTCAGAAGTATTCTGGAGCAATTAGGGAAGCAAATGACGCTCAAAGCAACCGGAAGGGCCATGCCGGTTATCGGAGGTGCATTCGGGGCATTATTTGATACCGCTCAGATGAAAAAGATAATAAACTATGCCGATATTTTTTACAACAAACGCTTTATAGAAGAAAAAGAAATACGGATCAATTATCTTCTTGATCCTGAAAGTGTTGGAAAAATTGAAGACGTTATAGTGATTGATTGAATTCATTAATACATGCCGGCATCTGCTTCGGTAGCTGTCGGCTTTTGTGTTTTTTGAATCCTGATATAGAATGGAGGTGAAGCCGAAATGAAAACAGCAGTTGGCATCGCCCTGGCAGCAGCCGGGGCATTTTTTATGCTCGCATGCCGGGCCGTGAGAGGAGGAACTGACAGATGTCGGATAACTGGGTAGTCCAGAACCTGCAGAATGCACTGACGACCTGGAACGAGAAACTGGCGGAAGTCTGGAAGCTTCTCACCATGTCCCCGGAAAACTTCAAGGGCGGGAGCATCTGGCATGTGATCCTGACCATTAATGGAGCGATGCAAGCCATAGGACTGGCGCTTCTGGTGCTGTTCTTTCTGGCAGGCGTAGTAAAAACATCGGCAAACTTGTCAGAGATCAAGCGGCCGGAGCACGCGCTGAAGCTTTTCCTGCGTTTCTGTATCGCCAAGGCCGTAGTGACCTATGGACTGGAGCTGATGATGGTGCTCTTTCAGATTGTACAGGGCATGATCAGCACCATCATGAAGAAATCCGGGATCGGCAGTGTGAACAAGACCGTGCTCCCAAAGGAGATGATCCAGGCTATCGAGGACTGCGGATTCTTCGAGAGCATTCCGCTGTGGGCGGTGACGCTGATCGGAAGCCTGTTTATCACGGTCATGTCATTCATCGTGATTCTGACGGTGTACGGACGGTTTTTCCGCCTGTATATGTACACGGCCATTGCACCGATTCCACTTTCGACCTTCGCCGGACAGCCAACCCAGAGCATCGGCATCAGCTTTCTTAAAAGCTACGCTGCAGTGTGTCTTGAGGGTGCAATTATCGTGCTCGCCTGCATCATCTTCAGTCTGTTCGCGGCAAGCCCGCCTGCAGTAGATGCAGATGCGGCACCGGCCGCCATGGTCTGGAAGTATGTAGGAGAGCTGGTGTTCAACATGCTGGTGCTGGTGGGTGCTGTGAAGATGAGCGACCACGTCGTCAAGGAAATGATGGGCCTGTAAATGCAAAGGCAGGCAAAAAGATTGGAGGAATCATAGTGAACGAAAAGAGCAAACCAAAAAACAGTGAGCATCGCCGCATGCAGATCCGGCGAATCGAAAGTTATATCTCAGAGATCAGGAAAGCGAGGAAAGAACATGAACAGAAATGAGTTTATCGAAGAAGTGAAGAAAGTGATCCTGCGCATGCTGCCAGACGATCTGAAGAAGGATCTGGACATTCAGGAGACAACGGTCATGAAGTCCAACGATCAGGAACATCACGGCCTGACGTTCAAGAGGGGTGAGTCCGAGGCAGCGCCGACGATCTATCTCGATGAGGCATTTGAACGGTTCTCCGGCGGAGAAGACATGCATGTGCTGGCTACGGAGGTCAAAAATGCGTATGTTGATACCATCGGCATGCCCGAACCGCAGAAGGTGGATTTTGATTTTGATAAGATCCGGAATAATCTCACAGTCAGACTCCTTGAGATCAGACGCAACCGCGAGTTCCTGTCCCAGACGCCGTATATGACCGTGGGACACGGACTTGCCATGGTCTGCGATATCAAAATGAGCGATGGACGCGAAGGCTCCTGGAGAGCCACGGTGACCCAGAGCATGCTGGAATCCCAAGGGTACGACAAACAGGAACTCTTCGTCACGGCAATGGAAAACGCGAAAGTCATCGATCCGCCGATTCTGGTGGATATGAATCAGGCGCTATTCACGCATGATGCCGAAAACCTGATGCTGAGAGACTCACCGCTCGAAGCGCATGAAGATGCGAAGATGTATGTGCTCAGCAATGAAAGCGGTATGCTGGGCTCGGCGGCTCTGTTCTACCCGGATGCGAAAGAACATATCGCAACAGTAATCGATGACGGATACAGCGTGATCCCCTCCAGTGTGCACGAGGTGCTGATCATCCCGGATTCTGTCGGAATCGATGCGAATGAGCTTTCCCGGATGGTGAAAGAGGCAAACCGCAGTGTGGTGGAAGCCAAAGATGTTCTTTCGGATAACGTGCTGCATTATGACAGGGAGCGGGGCCAGCTGGAGCCGGTAGCAGATCAGAGGCAAAGGCAGGAGCAGCAGTTAGAGAAGGGAGCGTAGGATGAAATCGGATATTGAAGTCAGAATCAATCGTGAGGTCGGGGATTATACAGAAGAAATGTTTTTTGGACTGTCGCTGCGGCAGTTTATTTTTTCTGTGCTGGCCTGCGGAATCGCCGTCACGGTGTATTTCCTGCTGAAGCCTCTTCTGGGACTGGAGACAGTCAGCTGGGTCTGCATCATTGCGGCAGCGCCATTTGCTGCGCTGGGATTCTTCCGGTACAACGGGATGAACGCGGAGAAATTCCTGATTGCCTGGTTTCGCTCCACGTTCCTGATGCCGGAGCATCTGGCTTTCGGAAACACCAGCGTCTACTGGAATCTGCAGCAGCAGGCCGAAGCCGAAAAGAAAAAGAACCGAAAGAGAAGCAGCGCAGGAAGGAGGAGACATGCCAAAAACACTTAAAAGGATTTTGAAACAGGACCGGGAGCGCTTTGTCGTTCCGAAAAAGGTGCAGGACATCATCCCCGTCCGGACGGTCTATCCGGACGGGATCTTTCTTGTAGGGAAGAACAAATACAGCAAGATGTTCCGCTTTGAAGATATCAATTACGCTGTGGCCTCTATCGAGGACAAGAAATCCATGCTTATGGAGTATTCGGATTTTCTCAACTCTCTGGACAGCGCTGCGACTACCAAGATCACGGTGAATAACCGCAGACTCAACCGCATCGATTTCGAACGCAACGTCCTGATCCCGCGGGCAGGCGATAACCTGGATCCGTACAGAGAGGATCAGAACCGGATACTGCTGGATGCCGCCACCGGAAGCAGCGCCATCGTGCAGGAAAAGTACGTCACTATCTCAGTAGTCAGAAACTCGGTGGAGGATGCCAGAACCTACTTCGCCCGGGCAGGGGCGGGACTCATGACCCATTTCGGAAGGCTGGGATCACGGTTCACAGAGCTGAATGCCAGGGAGCGGCTGCAGATCATCTTCGGTTTTTTCCGGATGGGAGAAGAGTCATACTTTGATTTTGACATGAGAGACTGCGTGCACAAAGGCTTTGATTTCCGCGACCTGATATCGCCGGATTCCTATGAACACGAAAGAGACCATTTCAGAATCGGAGAGCGTTTCGGACGCGTCCTTTTCCTGAAGGACTTCGCCAGCTATATCAGCGATGAGATGGTAAAGAACCTGACAGAAAATGACCGTGATCTGATGTTTTCCATCGATATCATTCCGATGCCTATCGACGAAGCAGTAAAGTTCATGGAGCAGCGTATTCTGGGCGTTGAAACGAATATCGCAAACTGGCAACGCAAGCAGAACATGAACAACAATTTCTCTGCTGTGGTGCCTTACGACATGGAACTGATGCGGCAGGAGTCGAAGGAGGTCATGAGCGATCTGACCACCAATGACCAGAAGATATTCCACACGCTGATGACCATCGTGATCACCGCTGAGACGCTGAAGAAGCTGAACGATGAGACGGAAGCGCTGAAAACCATCGCAAGGGAAAAGGCCTGCGAGCTTTCCTGTCTGCATTTTCAGCAGTGGGAAGGCCTGATGACAGTTCTCCCTTATGGGGTGCGGAAGATCGATGTCTTCCGTACACTGACCACCCAGAGCCTTGCTGCCTTTGTACCGTTCACCGCGCAGGAGATCTTTGAAAAGCACGGAATCTATTACGGAAAAAACAAGATCAGCGGCAACATGATCATTGTGGACAGAAGGAATCTGCTGAACGGCAACTCCTTCATCCTTGGCGTATCCGGATCCGGAAAGTCCATGACGGCAAAACAGGAGATCATCACGTTGATGCTCTCCACGGACGCAGACATCATCATCATCGATCCGGAGATGGAATATCAGAATCTGGTGAAAGAGCTGGGTGGCGAAGTGATCAGGATCTCGGCCACCTCGCCGAACCATATCAATGCTATGGATATGAGCAGGGATTACTCTTTACATACAAACGTTGAAAGCGTTGAGAGTGCACGGTTTGTCAGAATTAAGTATGCAAGGACTTTCTATTTGGAAACATCCACAGGAGAGGTTGCTATTCTATGCAAATCGTACAATGCCACATCTAAGAGGGTAAGCGATAGGTTTAAGTGGCGGCCTTTATTTGCGAGCAGTAGAGAAGTGCTCGAAAAATGCGGTTTTAATTCGGATGGTTTTATTGCCAACAATATGGCGAGTTCAGCAGTTAATGACTTAAAGTATCGTATCAGCAGCAGAAGGAATAAAACAGATGTAGAAGTGGCAGACATGCTTAGCCAGTTATATGGTTTTGATTGGCGAGAAACCGAATTAATAAGAGAAAATACTACTGTTCTGAATGTAACAAGTAAATCATTCAAGGGATATGATAAGTTTATTCTGAAAGTTCTGGAATCACTTGCGGATGACAAGGTTGATTTTATTGTCCTTGAGGAAATGTTCGGGGAATATATCCTGCTCGAAACCGAGGATGAAGAGCTCATGAAAATCGCGAACGAATACAAGGAAAAGAGCAAAGAAGTTGGTAGGACATATATCATGAATCTTATGGAAAACGCTTTTGAAAAAGAGAAAGGAAATGTAATAACTATACTTAGACGCATTCTGAATAATATAGAAGTAGACAAAGAGCAATAGTGACGTAGGACTAAAGTCTTCAAGTAATAACGATAACTATTTTAATATAGTATCTGACAAAAGTGAAATGATAGGAGAAGAATTGAGATGTATGACGAGTTCAAAAGGCGACTTATTGAAGAGATGGTTATAAGAAGGGACGTTATTGTCCTGAATCAAAGCAATCGCCTAACGCTTGAACCTATTTTTGAGATTACGAGCGAAGATGATAAGTTGTATGAAAGACTATTAGATGAGTTTGACAGGATAGCTATACGTAATGTTGAACGGCTTATTGCGAATTTATGTATAAAGCATGATATCAATGTCGAACTGTCGGGTGCCACAGGTAGATTTGACCTGGTAATTATAAAAGATAGCAGGAAGTATTGTGTCGAGCTCAAGACGTCTCCAAGAGCTTTAACTGAATCCAGTGTAAATCATGGCCCGGCTAGCCGTCTCATAGAACAGGTTAAAGCAACGGAAGATCCCGTTCTCCTTGTTTTTTTAGTAAAAGACAATGATAATTCCCGAAATGAAATGCTGAGACTGGAATCTCAGAGAGCAAAAAACAAATACCCGGAAAACCTTACGTTCTTATTGTTTGATGATTTTTTGAATGAGTTTTTTGGAGAAGATGAATTGAAATGCTTCAAAAAAGCTATGATTTCATACAAGGATGAAATGCACCAAGCGATAGGTTATCAGATTACAGAGATATTCAATGAGCATAATTTAGCGATACTAAAAAATGAATTAGAAATAGAATTAAAAAATTTTGATTATGACAAACAAAGAGAAGAAAGATTATCGGAAATTCGGTCTAATGGTACGAGATTTCGGGATATAAACGATTACAATTTTGGAAACATTAAAAGAAAATATATAAATAACGAAAGATATAGGCTTTTGATTGGTGGGGGCGATTTTGCAAAAGCATTTTTGACATCTGAATGGTTGTATAAAAAATATTTTTCTCTTACTGATTTGGACAATACATTTATTGTTGCAGGATATCTTAAGTCCATAGAACAATTATTATGGGACATTATTTACCTAAAGGGTCAGGGGAATCAAATAAAAAAGAAAGGCAATAGAGGGACAGTCCTCATAGATGAAAACAATCTGGAAGCAATAGACACAACACTAGGATCCCTTGAACATTTTTTGAAGGAGTATGCAGACGACAGCATCTTTGAATCTTCATTTGGAGGCAACACTTTATTCATTAGAAACTATCTAAAAAAACAACTTGCAACATGGCATAAAAAAAACAGGAATGGGTATTTTCATAAGGATAACCTAAATAATTTGGAAAGCATAGAAACTATTCGCAATACTACAATATTCCTGCATTTTCTTGTAATGGGATCTATAGCACTTGACAATGATGATTTGATTATCCTGGGAATGTAAACAATAATAGTATTGATGAACCAATTAGCATCATTGATGATGGAAGATGCTGAGCTGAAATAGTTGATGCTTATCTATCCACATTATCGATTTGAAAAAATGACATAGCCCATTCTTTACAGAGCAACTAAAACAAAAGCATCCTGACGGATGCTTTTTCACTCTCACATATTTCACCAACATGTACCGATTGACGGGTACAACTTTCCCAATTAACTCTCGTTAATTAAACTACATACCGACCGAGTCTGGCTCTAGTGCCTCATCACATCAATCTTAACAATATCAGCCCCATATGCTATAATAATCGTACTTGAACGGCAGTCTGCTGTCAAGATTTTTTTGCGATTTTGTGGAGCGTTGAGAATGAAAAGGATAAGAGAATATACGATATACACGCTTGATGCAAGAAACCTCATGAAGTATTGTAAGCGAAGAGACAGATGTTTTGATTTTACATCTGAGTATGACAGAAGTCTGATCGTGGAGAGCGTGAAAACGTATTCCGAAAGTGCTCTGTTTTATCAGATACGTGAAGCTGAAAGAAGTGCAGGTGGATCTGATTCACCGGATGCTGTTACCAGCAGGCTTGTGTATCTACATTTTGAAAACGGGGTTGAAGGAGTAGAAGAAGAAACCAAAGAACTGCTCGAAAAAGGCGTTAAACTGAGATTCAAAGGCGATAAGGATTATCACACATTTATTCCGTTTGATAAAAGCGCGAGTATGGCAAGAGAAAACGTCATTTCCTTTATCAGCGAAGATGTGTTCGATGCGGTCAATGAAAGTCTGAACCTCGGGATAGACTGGTGCAAACTGGAGATAGAAGCGAGCAAATATTACGCTTACAGAGGTTTGTATATGACAGATGGTGTCGAGATTCCGCTATCATCGATGGAGTTGAACGAAGAGACAGTAATCGTTCTGGGCATCGAAACTATGTCAGTACATGATAAAGCAATCGCGGTCAGATATGCAGACCCTGAAAACAGAATCAAATATAATCCTGATGAACCCATCAAGATCAGCCCGGAGATGATCCGTGAAATCGACTATAGTACAGGGTTTACCTCTGTACCATACGATGGAGAGGGTATTGTCTGTCCAGAATATGCAAAATATATAAATAAAACAGCAGTAGAGGACAAACAGCAGGAAGCCACATCATTCCAGATCAGAATGCCATATACCAAGGGAATGCTGCATACTGTTGATTTCCTAAAGTTTCTTAGAGAACAGTTTCCTGACACGGACATAGATCAGCTTGAACTCGAAGACTGCTTCGGAATCAGAAGGAAAATAGCAGACGCTAAGATCATTCTGACAAAAAGCATGTTTAAGTGTGCTGACTGGCTTAAGGAGTATTTTTCAGAAGGAGTCGGAGATTCTGTCAAGTACAGTGATGATCCGATGCGTTATTATTTCGAAGCATTCCGCAGATACGGGCATGCAATGTATCTAGTCAGTTCAGACGCCAATTTCAGATCGGATGATTGTGTCAAGCTGAATTACCAGTTCTTGAACACGCTGGACATGGACAGAAGAGCCTTTAGTGAATTGGTTGAACGACACATTGCAGACACACGCCTTATTACCATAGATCCAAATAAAGGCCGCAGCGCGATCCTCAGGTCCGACGACAGCGAGATTGAAAAAATTCTGGAATCGGGAGATCCGGAACTTGCTCGCATGGATTCCTGGGAATACGCATTGCGAAAGAATGTTGCCTTCATCAATGATCCGATGATCAAAAAAATGATCCAACAGGTTCAGGAGAGCCAGACCAGAGACATCAGGCGAGGAAGACTTATCGTTCCAGGGACTATAAAGTACCTCTCCGGAGATCTGCTGTATTTTCTGACGATCATTGCGGAAAAATGCGGATTACACGATGAGAATGATGACAAAGACAGAATAGAGTATCTAAGAAAATACAGAATTCTCTACCCTGACAGGTGTTACATTGCAGGGAGAAAGAAATATAAACTGAACAATAAGAAATTTTATGGGATTCTTCGAAGTCCACACCTGTCCAGAAATGAGCAGTGTGCGCTTCGTCCCGTAAAACTTCAGATATATAACAAATATTTCAGCCACCTTAAGGGCATCGTTATGGTGTCTGATAAATCCAGTGTACCGGCGGCGCTCGGTGGTGCAGATTTTGATGGTGACACCGTCAAAATTATTCGCGATGAAGAGATCAATCAAGTTATATTTGATAGTGTTTACGAAAAAGAATATGTTACCTTTGAAACCGAGGAAGGTCCAGTTGAGCGTCTGGTCAACATGAGAAAACTGCCTGTTGTAACGATAGACCCGCCGGAGTACTCAAAAAAATATATTGGTGAGAAGATCACATTTGAGGACCTGAGGAGAGTCTTCTCCAGTGAAGTCGGAATTATTTCAAACATGGCACTCACGATCGGTAAACTTGAATATGGCAAATCAACAGAAACAAAGATTCCGGAAGGGAGCACAGCATTATGTACGATTGCGACCGGACTGGAAATCGACTCTGTTAAAACAGGGATCAAACCGGACACGAGTGAACTTGCGAAGCTAACAATGGAAGCTGAAGACAAATATCTTGATGTCAAACGTGCTTTTGACAGAATTTCAAAGGACACAAATGAAAGAGACAAAGTTGTACACGGAAGGGTGAACAGCAAAACAGGTGAATATGAAGCCTATTTCCAGTACAGAAACAGAGCGCAGAAGACAAAGACAATCTTTAAGATTAGTGAAGAACAGAGCAATAATATAGATTTACTTCCGTTCTATTATGTGAAAGAGCTTGCCGAGAAAAAGACATCATCCGGGAAACAGGTCGAATCACAGATTACATATGCTCTCCCAGCGTATCGGTTCAGGTTTGAATCTGATGAAAACTGGGAAGAGAAGACTGCAGAAGATCCAAGGATCCCTTCACTCATGAAAATCATCGGTTCGTATCGCAAAATAATCCTAGATGCCTGGAATTTCAGCAGAACAAGGGAAAGAACCAAAGCAGAGTCACTTCGGGGAAGCGTCATGACTCTTTTGTATACCGAATACGATAAGGATATGGACAGATTATATAAATCTGACGCAAGCCTTGACGATGCCCTTGAAACAGCATATGAGATCCTGTACGATGCAATGCCGCAGAACAAGGACGTGGAGGATGCTCTGGAGAAAATGAGAGAATCCGGATGGCAGTTTGTTAGGACATTCGAAGAAAAAGAAGCGATTCTTAGGGAAATCATTGGACAGAAAGACGTACCGCTCAAAGCTGCGGAAATTCTCTGCGATACTTATGATAATGGGTATCAATATCTCAACTATATGCTACGGGATACCGGCCTTTTCAGGCAAGCCGAGGAAAGTGAGGCGGGAGAGAAAGATGAAAAGGTTCCGGAACTTAAAGATATTCCAAAAGGAAAATGGAAGAAGGAATATGATCCCGATCTCTACAGGAAGCTTCATGCTGACTACAGAAGGACGCCTGAAAACAGGAGTGTCTGGATGAGAAGAGCAGCAAACTCCTGCAGAAATGCGGTATATGATTTATTTGACGGAGATATAGCGGCGGCAATCAGATGCACATTGATATTGGATGGTACATATTCAGCATTTTCAGGCAATAATGTGTATGATGAAAATCACACTTTCCTGTGGGACGTTTATAATGCTGAAGATATGAGCAACGTCATCTATGCTGAACAGGAGGAGGAAACGGCAGATGCTGAATGAGACACTGGAAGCAGGCGAATATCTGTATGATTTTAGAAATGACAAGAATAGATTAGGGCGTATCAAGAGCGTAGTGCTGCTTAAGAAAGATGATCAAAAGAGACATCAATTTCTTGGACTAGAGAGAATACTTACGGTTATAGCAAGGTATTTCATATATGAAGACGATGTGGAATATGAGGAAGGCATCAGAAGAGCTGATGCTGCACTGCGCATGTGGTGTGGGCATGCTCCTGAAAACAAAGCTGATGATATATTGTCCGATCAATACGAATATCTTCAGGACAACTACCCATGGATAGAATGGTGGCTGCCGGAGTACCTCAGGGAAACAGTCAGTAAGGATAATGAAGACGAAATGGAGAATGTGGAGCAGGCAATCATAGCTCTTAAGAACAAAAAAATGAGTTATTCTGTTTCTTCATTGAACAAACAGGCAAAAGACAATGACTTTAAGACAATACGGTATGATAAAATCATTGCCAATGCAGCTGTGTCCAGAGGTCCTCTGAAAAAATATTATCTCGCGTGCAATGATGCAGAGTGGGAAAGGCATTTTCGCAGAGCAAAAAATATGAAGCCGACAAAGCTTCAACATGATCGGGCTCTAAAAACAATGGCTGCATACATGCTGGAAAGATCGCAGAAAATGAGAAAGGATCCTGCGCCGAGATTCGAACTGATCAATTATCTGGACATTACCCATTGGGCTGAGGGTGGAAACACAGTGATGGATAAAGGAAAGTACAAGGATTTAGTTGTATCAGACAGACCGCTATTTGTTTTTCAGAGTGGCGTGTCGGGGAACACGGCAAAAATCAAACCAGATCCAGAATGGTTTAAGGCATGCGATTGGCAGCTTATTGATGCTACGATTGATGATTCAGCATTGGACGAGTTTCTTGACAATAACCCTGACGGAATATTTTATAGCGATGACGGTGGCGGAAAACCTCTTGCAGTAAATGTCAGATATATAAGATAATAACGAAGTTAATACTACTTTATTTTTGTTTAGGGTATGGAACACGGCTTCTAAGCATAGTTTCGGACAAACAATGTTTCGGCAAGCCGTGTTTTTGTATGCGCTGAAATCAGAACACTTGTTCAAGAACACTAGTTCTGATATAATTATATTCCCGCCGACAGCGGGATGTTTGCATGTGGATTGGAGGTTCAAATGACACAATATAATTCAACAAATCTAGCGTTTAAGCCGGATCCGGTGGCAGATGGATACATAGATCTGTCGCTGGACATGTCGGTACTGACTTCGTCGGAGTGCGCAGAGGGTATGGACAGGGCAGATGCTGCGGTCAGCATTCCCGATGCGCTGATCCGCTGCATCAGAGATACAGGCCAGGTGGATATCGAGCAGATTGCGGCGATTGCAGAGGCAAAGCCGGAGAAGGTGATTGAGACCCTTCGCGGTTCCATCTATCAGAACCCGGATACTTGGGATTACGAACCTTATAAGGGCTGGGAGACTGCTGATGAGTATCTTTCGGGCAACCTGCGCTACAAGCTCGTGAAGGCCCGTATGGCCAGCAAGATTTACGGTAGGGGATTTGCAGACAACGTCCGGGCGCTGGAAGCCGTGATGCCGCCTGAGACAAAGGCAGAGGACATCTACGTTACGCTGGGCTCACCATGGATCCCTGCTGAGATCATCGATGACTTTATCAACGATCTGATCCAGCCTCATTCCTATCACAGATTCAAAGGGACCCGGCATGATGAAGAGATTGGCAGCTGGGAGCTTCCGGATAAGTTCAGACTCAAACATTACGTGCGCAATACCAGCACATTTGGCACCGATCGTCTGGATGCGCTCCATATACTGGAGAAGACGCTCAACATGAAGACGATCCGGATCACCGATGAAGTGCCGTCAGCAACATCAAAGTCCGGCAAGAAGAGAGTGATCAACCGGGAGGATACCGCAGCAGCGCAGGAGAAACAGAAACTCATTATCGCAGAGTTCAGAAGATGGATCTGGCAGGATGAGGACAGGAAGAAGAAATTGTTGAAGATCTTTGAATCCAGATACGCTTGCAGTATCGCCAGAAGATTCGATGGACGGTTTCTGGAGTTTCCAGGGATGGCGGAGGGCGCGGAACTTTACCCGTATCAGAAGAACGCGGTCGCCAGGATCCTCTTCACGCCGAACACACTGCTTGCTCATGACGTAGGCGCCGGCAAGACATACATCATGATTGCAGCGGCGATGGAACGCAGACGCCTTGGCATGGCAGACAAGTGCATGTTCGTTGTACCGAATAATCTGGTATCGCAGTGGCGCAGTATCTTTCTGAGCCTGTATCCCGCGGCAGCACTGCTCTGCGTAGAACCGAAGGATATGAATCCTGACCGCAGGAATCAGACGATGCGCAATATCAGGGACGGAGCATTTGACGGGATTATCATCGCCTACAGCTGCTTCGACCGGATTCCACTCTCAAAGCAGGCTCATTTGGACGAGCTGAAGGAGCAGCGGGATGAGATGCTGAAGATCAAAGGCAGAAAATCCACCGTCACCGCAAGGTTCAGGCAGAAGCTTGAGAAGCTCACGAAACAGATCAGCGAGTTAACGCTGGACGAGGATCCCGCGAAGGGCATGATCTGCTTTAATGAGCTTGGCATCGACAGTCTCTTTGTAGATGAAGCGCACAACTATAAGAATGTATCCGTATCTACGTCCATCACAGGTGTCTACGGTATCAGTCAGAATGGCTCATCCAAGTGTGACAGCATGATGGATAAGGTACATTTCGTTCAAAAGACACATAATGGCGGCGGCGTGGTGATGGCAACCGGCACGCCGATCACCAATTCGATCTCAGATGTCTATGTATTCCAGAAGTACCTGCAGAGCGGAGAACTGCAGCTGCTGGGACTTCAGACATTCGATAGCTGGGTGGGGATGTTCGCTGAGAAGACGACCGAGTTTGAGATCGCGGTCGATACGGGCAGCTACCGTCTCGCGACGAGATTCGCCCGTTTCCACAATATCCCGCAGCTGACAACGATCCTGGCATCCATCGCGGACTTTCATCCGCTGGATGCATCTGATGACATACCGAAATTCGACGGCTATGCGGACATTACCATTCCGCGAAGCACTGCGCTTCGGGAGTATCTCGAAGATATCTCAAAGCGCGCGGACAAAGTCCATAACCACGAAGTGAAGCAGGAAGAGGACAACATGCTCAAGATCACTGTAGACGGACGCAAGGCAGCGCTGGATATCCGCCTCGTGCAGGAGGCAGATGAGAACGCGGTATACGGAGCTCCGGTCGGCAGATGCAAAGTCAGTGAATGCGCAGAGTGCGTTGCCCGGATCTGGCATAGCACAAAGGCAGACAGACTGACACAGCTGGTCTTCTGTGACACCTCAACGCCTAAAGCTGGTTTCAACATCTATGACGACCTGCGCCGGCGCCTGGTGGATCTTGGCGTGTATGCGGCAGAGGTCGCATATATCCACGATGCAAAGACCGACGCGAAGAGGGAGAAGCTCTTCCGCAGCGTGCGTGAAGGTGAAATCAGGGTGCTGATCGGATCGACCTTCAAACTGGGCCTTGGCGTCAACGTACAGGACAGGCTGATTGCCGTTCATCATCTGGATCTTCCGTGGAGACCGGCAGATATGGTGCAGCGTGAGGGCCGCATCCTCAGGGCCGGTAACCGTAACGCGAAGGTCGAGATCTATCGTTACATTTCCGAAGGCAGCTTTGACGCTTATTCCTGGCAGCTGCTGGAGACCAAGCAGCGGTTCATAACAGACATCCTTTCGGGGAGTATCGCAGGAAACAGCGGCAGTGAGGTCGATGATACCGTGCTCAACTATGCGGAGGTCAAGGCACTTGCACTGGGGAATCCGCTTCTGCGGAGCAGGGTCGAGACACGCAACGAACTTTCGCGTCTGTCAGTTCTCCAGCGAAAGAGCATCGAGAACAGGCTCAGACTGGAGCAGCGTTACCTTCTTTCCGGTATCCCCTGAACAAGGATAGCAGCCAAGGAGGATACGCCATGACCTGCATATGCGGCGAGCGAGTACTATCCAATCCTACACGGCAGGTTGTGCCTGCCTTTGCGATAACAGCCGGAGAGGACAATGATACTTCAACTGCCGTTATTGGAGTTGCCACAGAGATGCGGGAGGTCAGTAGCCTCATGACATGGACTCACAGACCATGGCCTGATGAATCCCTGATCCGGGGTGTTGAGGACAAATAGGATCGCAGTTTTAGCAATAACACCGGCATACCTGCTTTTGGTGTGCCGGTTTACATGGATCGCACAGAATCTTCATTTATATTATGGAAGGGAGTGGGGAAAGATTGCTTTTGAAGTAAAACGAGGGCAGATATATATCGCAGATCTGCCAAAGGGTAAGGGAAGCGAGCAGGAAGGCATTCGGCCGGTTTTGATCGTTCAGGATGACGATTTGAATCTGAGGTCCCCTACAGTGATCATTCTGGTCATTACCAGCAAACTCAAGAAAATGAATATGCGAACGCATCTGCTGCTGCCGCGGGTAAAAGGACTGCCCCGGCAGTCTGCAGTTTTTGCAGAGAAAATACGCGAAATCGACCGGTCGAGACTGCTGTCATATTGCGGCAGCGTCAGCGAAGAATTCATGCGGCAGGTGGATCGCAGCGTGAAGGCGGCGCTCGGCATGAGACAGGGAAATCAGTATTGGCCGCGAAAAGGCAGAAGAAGATAAAGCTGGCATGCCTGTCAAGTATGCGACGGCCTGCCTTTGCAGCGTTGAGATAGTAAATGGGATCGCATAAGATGCAGGCATCCCGGGAAGGATTGGATTACCATGGAAAACCAAAATGTGAGATACAGGAAGTTCAGCATCTCAAGCGATGTGAGATTCTATACCATCGCGGAGTTGCAGAAACTGCTGGGATGGAGCGAGATGACAGTGCAGAAGCTGTTCAACGATCCGCGGTTTCCTTCTACAGACTTTGGGAGAAATAAAGTGGTCGAGGCACACGCCCTGATCGAGTATTTCGCAACAAGACATGAGAAGAGCAGGGAACGGCACTGGCGGTAGGAAGGAGAATTATATATGGCAGGCAGAAAAAGAATGAAGAAATCAGGAAACGGAGAAGGATCATTCCGCCTCACCACGAGCGGCAGCATAGAATACCGGCTGTCTTATAAGAATGAATACGGAGAGAGCAAGCGCAAATCCTTTTCCGGTGCTGATGAACAGGAATGCATTGACAAGGCAAAGGCCTGGTTTCGGAAAATGGAACTCAAAAAGAAGGGTGTTGATTCAAATTCGACTATCGTGCAGATCATGAAATATAAATATCAATCGGATTATTCAATGAATTATCTGACGGAAGCCGGATACGAACGGAATATGGATACGCTGAAGATCATCGAAAGAGGCTCGCTAGGCACTGTTCCGATCTATGATATCACAAGACCAGAGATAGATGCTTTTCTTAAGACATTGACGAAGTATTCCAACAGTGTGATTGAGAAGATCTATCAGCAGATGCGGGCAGCATATTCCATTGCGATGGAAAAAGGGGTAGTGGATCTTAATCTGATGGCAGCAAGTGACATGCGCTGTCCGAAGTCCAGCAAGCCTGACAAGAAAGTCAGAGGACTGACGATCGACGAACAGAAACGTCTGGTGGATCAGATGGAGATGAAAGCACCGCCGGAAGGAAGAAACGATTACAGATTGCAGCTCTTCATCGAACTGTATAGCGGAATGCGAATGGGCGAGATCAATGCGCTCAGAAGTCAGGACATTGATCTGAAGAAGAATGTGATTCATGTTCGTTCAACAATATCCCGAGGTACTGGATACCGGTCGTTTGTAAAAGATACGACGAAAACGTATAACGGTATGCGGGATGTGCCGATCAGCAAGAAACTGCGTCCATATCTGGAAGAAGCGCTGCGCCGGCAGCAGCCGAATCCGGAAAATCTGGTCTTTTATGATCACAATGCAGAATCGGTGATTACCACAAGTCAGGTCAACAGCTATTTCCAGAGAACATGTCTGAAAGCTGATATCCCGCAGCGCGGGCAACATGCCCTGAGGCACACATTTGCGACCCGGTGCATCGAATCCGGCATCCCGGCGGTTGTGCTGAAAACCTGGCTCGGGCATAAGGATATTCACGTGACGCTGGATACATATACCGATGTTTTTAGGGAAATGGATCACAACGCTGTGAAAAAACTGGATCAGTATATTGATGCGATGTGACGTCTTATAAGGAATGATTTCTAAAGGATATTTTCCTTGTTGACATAGCATTTTTCAGATTCTATAATCTACCTACACAAACCCAGTACAGACCTATGTAGTTGGAGATTTGTTGGAGATTTGGCGAAGGTGAATTGCGGGAATGCAGAAATAGCAACAGCCCTCAGGGTTCGAGTCCCATGTCCTCCGCCATGATACGAAAAGGAGACCGAAAGGTCTCCTTTTTCGTATCACCGACGTAGAACAAGACACGGGACGAGAACCCGAAAGGGCCGGAGCGTTAGGAGAGAGTCCAGTGGACTCTCGAGTAGCGACGGGTTCAAGCCGCCTGAGAGAGGCGGCGCAGAACGGCAGATTCGCGCAGCGAATATGCGTAAGTCCCGTGTCCTCCGCCAAAAAACGGCTCTGTTAAGAATGTTGGGGTGGACGATACTCCAAGAATTTCAGAGCCTCTTTATTTTTTGAAAAAATGACTGTTTTTACTGGCTCCTACCGAGCATCCCGCAAGATTTGTTTCCTGTAGAATACAAGCTGTTCTTTTAGATCATATAATCCGGTCTGCAAGGCTAAACGATATATTGACACCTAAGTAGCTCGCTGGTCTTTCGATATTCTGTTTTAGCGCTGTCCGTTATATGACCGCTACTAATCTAGCATAATATGCATGATCCGTCTACGGAATCTTGCAAATCGAGGCATCCCGAAAGATACCCGCTTGAGGACTTTGATCCTGTTGTTGCAACCCTCGATATATCCGTTAGTATAGGGATATTCAAAAGAATTGAGGATCTCTTTGCTCCAGTTCTGGTAGGTGAGGGACACTTTGATCATCTCTTTAAGGCCGCTTCTTTGGACATCCATGATCCACTTGCTCAGCCTTTTCGCCGCCTCTTCCCGGTTTGCGCTCGACTTCACATATTCGAACTGCTGCTTCAGTGCATACGCTTTTTCAAGGGCGGGGGATATGCGAAACAGGTTCTCGAGCTGGATCCTGTCTTCCGTGGTCAGTTTATCTGAATCCTTCAGTAGAAGATATTTACTCTTCTTAAAGTATCTTCGCCAGCGGTCAGAAAGACGTTTCTGTTCTTCTATGCGTATGCGTTCGATGGCATAGGTTATCTGGCGCACATAATGATATTTGTCGACGATGATCTTCGCCTGTGGAAACAGTTCGTGCATGAGTTTGCGGTATCCGCCCGTCATGTCCATCACAACGAATCGGACGTCTTTTCGGTTATTGAATCCAAGCAGATGATGACGGATCATCTCATGCTTTCGTGTGGGCAGGATGTCCACGACCCTGCGGTTCTTCGGGTCAGCCAGGATGCACTGGAACTTCTCGCCCTCCGCGTTACCCCTGAATTCATCGATGGCCAACACTTCGGGCAGCCGTTTCATTCTGTAGTCGATCTCATTGACGAGCTTCGCAGCCGTCGGAGGGGACATATTGTTATCCGTTGCAATACTCTTGATGCTGCGGCATTCCTTCAGCTGCCGGAAGATCTGCATATTCACACGGTTCGTGAACTGGCTGTATCTTGGAAGGAATTCGATCTGTTCATCGAACCGTTTCCGACAGTTTGGGCATACATGACGGCGTTTGCGAAGGTGAAGGACTGTTTTATATCCGCAGATAGAAACGTCTCTTACGATCTGAGTGCGGTAGTCATGGACTTTACTCGTGATGCAGCCACACTGCGGACAACGGTGAAGCCGCTGCTCCATTCTCATCCAGACATGCATTTCGTTTGCCTGACACTCAATATTTGTGACGATTACATCTTTTAATTGGAGCAGTTTTTCGATACAATCTCTGTAGAGCATGAGGTGCCTCCTTAGGGTTTTGTTTCGCAGCTTTATTCTACAGGATTCAGGTATCTGATGCT
>JAFRKJ010000007.1 GCA_017431785.1 Bacillota bacterium
ACCTTCCATATACCGCCGCCCTTGAAGCTCTGGGGCGACATCAGCAGAAGCTCCCACACTTCCGCCAGTTTCTCATTCCACGTATTCAGCGCATTGTTAAGATTCTGCACGACCCACGAATCCGACATGTCAGCAGACCTCCTTCCTCATTTCGTCTTGTGATCACGATTTCTATCACCTCCTGTCTTTTTGGTCTTTAAAAGTAAAAAACCGGTGACTGCCGTATCGGTAATCACCGGTCACGTAAGCGTTTTATTATGTGCTGTACCAGCCAGGTTTATGGTCGGTTGATCTGCTTCCGTTTCGTGAATATGCAAACCCTACTCCCATTTCAGCACATCGCTTTATAAGTTCTCTGCTTTCTTCTTTATCTGCAATGATCCAAAGACTGCCTCCTTTTTCACGCTTGTCCACGAAAGGAAAGCCTGATTCCTGAATTAACGATATTACCGGATCATCCTCATTTATTAGCTGCGGTGTCTCCTCCAAAGTTGACTTAGTCTCCTCTGCTGTTTTTTCTTTCTGCTTTTTCATCACAGCATCGTAAGCATCCTTATACTTAGGACCGATACTCAGATACCATCCACTGTTATGCTTCAATGCTCTTGAATCCTTTGAGTATTTAAGGAAACAGCCTATTTCACTGCAATCAGAAACGAAGTCAGACATGAGTTCATCGCCCCAGTCTCCACGGAACCATAACGAACCACCGCTTCCAGTTTTGTCAACTGGATTAAGTCCGTAATCAGTAATCAAGTTGAGCAATTCTTTAAACTGCGGTTCAGGTTCTTCAAATCGCTCATATTCTATATATGGCTCTTCTTTTATCAGCCGATATATTCCCTTCTCAGTTTCAGCTTTTCCAGTTTGAAGCAATGCCTTCATTGTGTCGGCTTTCAGTGTCGGGTGAAATCCTCTCCTTGCTTTCCATATCCTTCGGAAATCACAATCCTTATTCACGCAATAGTAAGCCTCTGGATATTCTTTTACCTTTTGCCCGCAGAGAGGACACTCCCCAACTGCATCTGCATTATTAATTCCGGTATCGCTTTTTTTCCTTGCCTCGTTAACTAAGTCAACCGTCAGCTTCCGGATATCATCCATGAATCTGTCAGGGTCTTCATTACCTTTGCTGATCCTGTTTAGTTTTGCTTCCCATCCGCCGGTCATTTCCGGGGAGCAAAGGTAATCCGGAAGGATCTCTACAAGTTTGATTCCATATTCAGTAGGAATCAGCGCACGGCCGTTTCTGATAGCCATCTGTTTTTCCACTAGCTTCTCAATCGTGGCTGCACGTGTTGCCGGCGTGCCTATTCCAAATTCGGTTTCGTGGTCACTCTCAGATTCGTCTTCAACTATTGTCCCTGCGTGCTCCATTGCATTCAGTAATGATGCTTCCGTATGTGGAGCAGGCGGCTTCGTCTCGTCCGTACGAACCCTCATGCTCTGAACACTTACGAAGTCACCAATCTCATAATCCGGAAGTTCCTTCAGGTTCGACTTGCGGCTGGTATCTACGTCTGACCACCCTGCACTCAGAACTTTCTCACCATATGAAAGAAACTGTTTGTCTTCAATGACTGTTTGAATAGTCTGTCGCAGCACTGTTCTGTCTGGCATGAACATGCCTATGAAACGTCTTGCAATCAGGTCAAAAATCCGTTTCTCGGCTGCTGACCAGTTATCCCAGTCTTTCGCTTCGCCTGTCGGTATAATGGCATGATGATCAGACACACCCGCATTCAGAATGAAACGACCAAATAGATCTTTTTCACTCTGCAGCGCTTGTCTTGCATACGTATCCAGTTCTCCTCCGCAAAGGCTTTCCAGTCGCTTGTTCAGGGTGGATTTGATGTCAGATGACAGATACCTGGAATCTGTTCTAGGATAAGTTATTGCTTTATATCTTTCATACAACTTTTGCGCTATATCCAATGTATGCTTGGAGGAATAGCTATAAATACGGTTAGCATCACGTTGAAGAGACGTCAAATCGTAAAGTTGTTGCGGTGGAACGCATTCCTCTGTATTGATTGCATCTTCTATTCTGGCTTTTAAGGGTTTGGATGCTACTACTCGCTGCAGTTCGTCTTTTCTTTCAATCGGAAAACGTGACCATCCATCTGCTAACTCCTGATTCGTCGGGTTAACAAGACGCCCTTCCCATCCATCAAATGTCGCAATCAATTCACAATACTCCTCAGGGATGAAGTTGCGCCGTTCAAGTTCCCTTTGAACCAATATTGCTAATGTTGGTGAGAGGACTCTCCCGACGGATAACCCGCGCATATCATTGGCAATTGCAAATGCTCTGCTTCCATTGATTCCCACAAGCCAGTCTGCCTCGGAACGACATCTTGCGCTTTGATATAGAGCATCATATTCCGAGTTGTTCTTAAGATTCTCAAAGCCGCTTTTGATTGCGCTATAAGTAAGCGATGAGATCCACAGCCTGTCAACCGGTTTGCTGCAATCAGCCAATTGATAAATATATCGGAAGATCAGTTCACCTTCTCTTCCGGCATCAGTCGCACATACGACTCGGTCAATTTGAGGATCATCCATATACGACTTGATGATACCAAACTGTTTTTCACCGCCTTCCAGAACTTTCAGTTGGAATGGTTTCGGAATAATCGGAAGGTCTTCCATCGTCCATTCCTTGTATTTCTCATCCATTTCTTCGGGATAGCATTGTGATGCCAAATGGCCAAAGGCCCATGTAACAATGTCGTTCTCGCCGCCAATTGCTCCATCTAGTTGATCTTTACAATTCAGTACTTTTGCTATATCTCTTCCTACGGAAGGTTTTTCCGCAACTATTAATCTTTTACCCATATTCTCTCCTTGGCATCCCCTGCAACAATATTCAGAATTGGTATCTATATTTCTATTTTCACTCAGAGTGGGAGGATTATCAATACTAATCAATTATCCATTAAAGATGAACCCCTTTGGTGCCTTAAAACTCCCCTTGATTGCATAGCCATACATGTAGATATCTGTTACGTGTTCTCCATTTTTCAGGATCTCAAATTTGTCTACTATGCGATTGTATCTTTCACTACCCATTGAGGAATGTGCGCCAATATCTATTGGCGTTCCATCCTCGAACGATAGACAATTCAGATACAAGTATTCTGTTTCAATAGAAATAACTTCAACTGGGTTATCTAACACAAGCCCAAAGTCGTCTGCTGTTTCATCAGATTTTAATGGTTCAATTATGAGCTCGTTTTTGAATGTAAGTTCATGTTCATATTCTCTTCTAATATGGTCTGTGTCATAGAATTCATCCAGACAAGTAACCATCTTCCCATTCGCCCCTTCTTTTCTAATGAAAAATAGATAATATAACGAAAATGCGAATAGCTTCATACTCTCAAACGGAATATTCTTTGTCGAAGAATATCTCATGAGTGTGATAACGATATCGCGATATGCATCATCTGTCGAGATGTGAAAGTTCGGTTCCCTATCGTTTATAATATCTTCTATAAACAACCAAACATCAACAATTTCATCGTATGTCATCTCATGGTTTGAAAACTCATCCAATGCTGCAAAGAAGTTCGAAAAGCATCTGCATCTGAAATCATCAAATCCAAAATCGTATTTCTCATTATATTCCATCGTCTGCTCATAGAAATAATCACTCGACACCGGAGTTAAATGGTATCGGTATCTAAAACGATATGGGGTACTGTCTGCCTGCTTGATTCTGTTTATATGTCCATTCTCATCATAATCAAGAAATGCAAGTGAGATGATGTTTTCCTCATCAACAAATGCCATCGCCAGACAATCTGTCCGATCAGCAAACTCGGCTCCATCATCTGCTCCGATTAAATCTGCCAAAAAGCAAAAATAGATATTTGACGACTTTTCACGTATTTTATCAAAGTGAGTTTTTATTTGATTTATGCCACACAGTTCCAGATTTGCTCTTTCAGATATATACATACAATTATCTGCAAGCCTCGGTATCAGGTCCCGCAAATTACTCTTGATAATCGCATTGCCCAAAAGTGCCAGATCGTTTCTCTCTATGCTTCCATAATCTTCATCCGGAATCAGATAGTGTTTGGATATAGTGTAGAGTTTTTTGTTCTCCTTTAGATCTTCCTGAAACAATTCTTCAATTTGCTCAACTTTTTCAAACTTTTCCAATCCATGATATGTTGAGTAATACACACAAAAGGCAAGCTTTTGCTTTTCCAGTTGTTCCAACTTTCCCCTTGTCTGCTCAATGTTTTCCATGTATCTGACTAACGCACGCCTGATATTCTCTTCAGAAAAGGCCCTGTTGATACTTGGCTCGTTGCCCATCATTGTGTTTCTTAGAATTGAATAACCGTCAAGGCTGTCATCCTTAGATAATTTGTTATTCGTAAGGGTAGCAATTACGTTGTGTAGATTCCTAAATCCTTCTAAGTCAAACTCATCTGGATCTGCTCCACACTCAGTGAAATACTGCTTTATGTCCTCGATTGAGAAACAATCTTGGTTCAATTTTGCATCTATCATAGTTCCCCTTCCTTTCTTTTCCGAGTTGCAACCTCCAAAAAGTCATCTCTAATGCGCATCAGTAACCTGCAATAATCCTTTTACGTCATCTGTTGTAAGTTTCCTCTTTTATTTTTTTAATGTAATCCGCTTACGGGTACCCTACGGGTACCCGTAAAATTTTTTCTGTGACATACATCGACAGCATTTCTGCTGCCTTTGAATTAAGCAGACTGGTCTGCTCATTTTTCTCCATGTGCGCTCACCTCTCCTGGTCTTTCGGTTTTGATGCCGATCCCGGCTCATATTTCTCTGCGAAAATGCCGTCTTTTCCCTGGAAAAACATCTCCGGAAGCTCGAACTTTTTTCGAAATTTCTCTTCCAGATCCTTTGGTAGCGACAGGAATTTTTCGCTTTCAATCGGCGCGTAGCAAATAAAAAAAGGTCCTGCGATGATATCCAGAACCTTCCCGTTTTCATCCTGTATTGCGCGGTTCATCTGCCGTCGTTTCATCTTTCCTTCGTCGTCACAGATTATGGCTACATCTTCTACACGCGGATCATTCTCATCATAAAACGGTGTATACTCCTCGATCATTCCGCCGACGGTTTCCTGCATGGATCTGAGATCATCATTGATCTCGATGACCTCAGCTTTCTCCATCGGGCGGCATACGATGACCCTGATCTGCTCCTGTTCTTTTACTTCAAACTCGCTGTGTGTCATATACTCTTCCTCCCTTTATCCTTGCTTCTCTCTGTCGCAAATGCTGCAGATAATCGTTGCAATCTTTACCGATCGGAGGTGGTTCATTGCGGATTTTGTAGTAGGGTTTCAGCTGATCAGCGATGGATACTGCAGCATTTCTTCCTGCAAAGTCAGCATCCAGATGCAATGCAATCGCACTGACTTCTTCATGCCTGTCCAGTGCCTTTGTCAGCGCTGCCGGAAGCTTCATCAGCTGCGTTCCTCTTCTGGAGGCGTATACACCGCCCAGTGAAACCATCGGATCTGCTCTCCACTCCCCCGTTCTCTGTTTCATGATCGTGGCAAAGGAAAGCAGATCGATAGCGCTCTCGAATACGTGAATCGTGCTGCCGGCACGGTCGATCCGAAAGGCATATTTCTTATCTGATCCTGCTGCCTCGCCCATGATTTTCTCGGGTCTGGTCGCTCTGAAACTTGCGTATCTCGGCACCTGATAATGGTCATAGCCAACAAAAATGCAGTTGTGATATGGAAGTGATTCATAGAGAAGTCCCTCCCGGATACAGCTTTCGACGACCTCCCGGTCGATGCCTCTGCCTGTCAGATAGCGGATGATCTGATCATTGCTACTCGATTTTTGAGGCAAAAGCAATCTTTTTTCGACTGGACCTGCCTGCCTCTCATGCCTTTTCCCATCAAAATACGAAGGGCTTTTCCCCTCCGTATCCAGTATCATTCCCATTGCCTGAAGGAATGGGATCTCCTTGACTTTGACCAGATAATCCAAAGCCGATGCGCCTCCGAATCCCCTGCTCCACCAGTTCCATTTCCCGTTGGAGATCTTCAGGCTGTCATGTTCCCTTGTGCAGTATTCGTTACCGGATACATGAACCAGTTCCCCAGGATCATGCAGTCTGAGATAGGTCAGGAGATCCATATCTCTGGCCTTTGCGATCTGTTCATCTGTGTAATATGGCATGTCAATCACCTGCCTTCATCGCGGGATCTCTGTTTCTCGCGGTTCGCGTGCTTTTGCAGAGACTGGTCGATCGCTGTAATCATTTCATCAGAAGCGGAACGGATCCTCTCCAGTGAATTTTTCAGTTCCTTCGTATCTTTGCCGGATGCCCAGGATGCCAGGTACGGGAATGTGTAGTCTCCAGAGTCGACGATGGATAGTGCACTGCCGACACAGAATGCGATGCTTTCCGCTTCTGTTTCCTTGTGCCTGCGGTCAATGGGATGCTCCGGATCAGTCTTATCTCTGGTATGGTATGTGGCGTGACTGACTTCATGCAAAAGCGTTTTAATCGTCTGTGCCTGACTCATTCCAGACTGGATCGCGATACGCTTTTCTCCATCATGGTAGTAGCCTTTGGCACCACCCTCGATTTCTTCAAATCGGACCGGAACCGGACTGATACTGACCAAGGCGTTAAAGATTTTGTGATAATCCCTGACGTCTCCGGACAGCTCATCCACTCCGATTGACGGCAATTCTTTTCCCTCTGTCTGCTCCAGAGCGAATACCGATACTACTCGGAATCCTGTCAGTTCCATCATTTTCGGATCACCGTTTTCGTCTTTTTCTTCTGTCTCGACTTTATACTTACATGGTGCCAGGATCTTGATCGCCTTCTCGCCTTTGCGGACCTGTCTGCCGAAGTTCTGCTGCCAGGATCTGTAGCCTGCAACAGCAGTCGCTGCAGGATATTGAGCTGAAATCAGCAGGCAGTTGTTCAGCGAATAGTTGTGGAACTTGCTCATACAGGCAAGGTATTCCTTGTAGCGATCACTTTCAAAGACCGCCTTCACACCTTCTTCCAGCTTTTCGGTAAGCTCCTTGATCCGTTCTTTCTGAGATTTCCTGTCCGGACTTCTGTTGTGTTTCTGATCTGTCAATTTGGTCTCCTCCCTCCTACTCATACTCATATGTTTCTATGTCCTCATAGGGACAGAATGGCGTATCTTTCAGCATGGCGAACAGGTACTGCCCGTCATATGGGCATCTGTTTTTATGTTTGGGACAGCTGTCCATGCAGCAATCGTTGTAACAAAAAAGATGCGGATTTCTTCGCACCTGCTTCGCATATTTACTTAATCTGTTTCTCACATTTTCCTCCTTCATCCCATGAAAAAAGCCGTGAACGTCATTGCCCACGGCTATGTATTTAATCTTCAAACTGGAATTTATCGAAGTCCTGAAAGTTTCATGCTTGCATCCCAGAGTTCTTTTGCGTTTTCCTCCACATAGGAAAGCAGTGAAGACTTAGCAGTATTTGTACTGCGATCATAGTACAGTGCTTCAGAGGACAGATAACGATCCTCTGTCAGAATGTCTGCAGCAGCCTGTGCCGACACCGAAAGTTCGCCGAATCTGTCAGGCATAGTCTGTTTCACCTGCTCGATCCGTTCCTTTGTCATATTGCCACCGGCAAGATTGGTTTCACCCATGAAACCGGGGTTGAGTGCGCTGACAGTGATATGGCTGTCTTCTTCCCGCAGTTTTCTGGAGAGTTCATACGTAAAATACAGATTGCACAGTTTGGAATAATAATATCTCTTTCTCATAATTTCTTCTGTCGGATGAGCGAGGATCTCTGCACCTTTCCAGACAAGTTCTCCATAAGGCGGGTTATGCATGTCACTGGATATATTAAGGATTCTTCCATCATCCTCGATCTGTGGAAGGAGCAGATTCGTAAGCAGGAAATGCCCCAGATGATTGCTCTGGAAGACAATGTCATAACCATCCTCTGTTGTTCCGGTCTTCATCCCGGAAATTCCCGCATTGTTATCCAGCGCGTATATTGCGGTACCCTTCAATCCTTCGGCAAAATTTCTGACAGAAACCAATGACGCCAGATCAAGCTGACGAGATTCAATATTTTCGTTTCCTGTCTCTGATTTGATGGCATCTGCCGCTTCAGATCCTTTTTCTATATTCCGGCATGCAAGAATCACCCGGTATTCTTTTTTTGCGATTCTTTTCGCTGTTTCAAACCCAAGCCCGGAATTTGCCCCGGTTATAATGTATGTTTTCATTTGACCTCCTGTCTGCAGAATGAAATTCCGATTTACTGCTTCCATTATACACCCGCTGCTCGACGCTGGAAATGTAAGAAGGCCCGCAGCCACCGCTACGAGCCCCTATGTTCATCTTGTTATGCATCCACGTCCACCGCGATCCCAGATTTGAATTTGACCACCAGTCGGTCATCATAGACAGTAATAGTCTCGATCAGCCTTCGCACCAGATTCTCGCTGTATTCGGTAATGATCGTGGGCTGTCTGTCAATGAATGCATCCAGATCCTCCACCCGGTCCTTCAGCCCTTTGATCTTGGCGTTGTCCGACATGAACTCCTGCTTCTCATTCCGTAAGGCAACGATCTCCTCTCCGATGGCGGTCACCTTAGGAAGCTGCTATGTCTTTGCAATTGCAGGCCTTCCTAGTCTTCGATTCTCTCTAAACGAATTGTATAGTCATTTGTATTCATTGTTTTTCCTCCTGAAAATTGTTGACTGTCAAGTGCCTTTCAGCGGGAGGTTTGTTTTGATCGTCTGCAAACCTCCCGGTCAGCCGACAATCTCCGGTGTGTTGCAAAGGAGCGAAGCTCCCAGGCCTTTAGGATACTTTTTCAAACAGTACTCTCCTTAAAAATGATTTTATAATCATGCCTTACGGCTTGATTTCTATATCCTATTGTAGTTTCACTTTGGCTATCAGGAAACCTTTTATAACCAGTAATACAAAACAGAAGATTCCGGCGTAAGGCTGCCTTGTCACGATAAAAACCGTCACCGAAAGTATTGACAGAACGACTCCTGTAACAAGCCTGTGCCTGTTCCATACCGGTTTATTAAAACCGGCAATGATCACACCGCAAATCCCATTCAAGATCGCAGTGGCAATTATCACAATAAATACAGTCTTTACCCAAGGGGTGATTCCTGCCAGTCCAAACAGCGATACGGTTTCAGAAGAATCCGGCCCATTTCCAAATGCAGGTATAAACAACAGTACAGCCAGAAGGATGTCCAGCGTATTACATATGAGCGAGACGTATTTGCTGACGAACTCCTTCTTGTCGTTTTCTGCTACAGAAATCATCTCCTCCGAACAGATCAGATCGTCAATCGTAACAGAGAAAAAACGGGATATCTCTTTTAGCGAGTCGATGCTTGGATACCCTCTGCCGGACTCCCATTTTGAAATGACAGTTCTTGAAACAAACAGGGCCTCGGCCAGTTCTTCCTGCGTCAGCGATCTGCTTTTTCGTAATTCCTGTAACTTCTCATTGAACTCCATCTGATTCCTCCGCCTCCAGAATCACTTTCTTTGAGATAAAATAATCTGCCATGTAACGATAGATCATAAACATACCAGAGCTCAGAAAAACAGAGCCTGCAATATCCGTTACCCAGTGGACACCTGCGATCAGTCTTCCGAGCACCATGAACGCAGAGAACACAATTACAAATACCGCTATCGCTTTCCGTATCACCGGATTCGCAATTCTCCGGTCTGACTGATACTTCAATGTCGGCATCACAGTCAGGACCAGAAGTGTAGTTGATGACGGATAAGAAGCTTCCAGATTTCCATCTATCAGGATCGGTCTGTAATTGATCGGCACCATCTCGAACAACAGGTATCCCAGAATGACCACCACGTAATAGGCTCCCAGCAGCAGGATATCAGAATCGACCGTGAGCAGGCTTCTGCGTTTTACCAACTGGATTATCCCCAGCGCTCCAAAACACATGCATATGATGATCGGAACGAGACCGAGCCAATCGGTAATCGAATAGATCAACATATGGACACCAGTCAGTCGGTGGAACCACACATTGATCGTAGCAAAGCCGACCTCTGATCCGAGCGGGCCTGCATTCTGTACATCGATAAGCCGAATCGCTACTGTCCATAAGGCGAAGGCCGCCACCAACACGATTCCCGCCAGCAAATCTCTTTTTCTGGTATCTTTCATTTCCAATCCATCCTTTCTTTGATCCTTGATTAGATAGACTGTAATGGATAATCATGAAAAATGAAAGAATCGTTCCGTCACATCGGTGATACGAATCGTGTCGTTGCTTTAGAGTTCCGATTTGGTCAATCCATCACCTTCCGTTTAAACAGATGGCCTTCATGACAATAGTTCTATTGTTTCGACCCGACTCGAGACATCGAGACTACTACCTCGACGTCGTTCCCTGCGGACAAGAAATTTTACCCTTTTTCTTCATAAAAAACAGGAAACCAAAAATCACTGTGCTTATTATCAACTTATCTGCCGATAACTGCCTGATCCAGTTTATATCGCAAGAACCAGCCTACACATAACAGTGCTAATCCAAATCCGACACATATAGCTTTCTTTGTTGTGTCCGGGGCATATACCACACCAAGAATGATTCCTGCTCCTGCGCCGGTCAGAATATCACAGAGCAGTTTTCGTTTGTTTATGCTTTTGTTCACTGCAAATACATCCATGATATTCTCGTCCGCCTGTTCTTTGTAGTTTTCATCCAGCTTCTCACCGCACAGAAGCTCGTTTACCGTGATTCCAAGCTCTTCACAGAGTACAGGGATCGTGTCCAGATCCGGCATGTATCTTCCGGTCTCCCATCTTGAGACGGTCTTGTTGTTCACGCCGACCTTTTCGCCTAACGCTTCCTGCGTCATGTTCTTCTGTTTTCTTTTTTCAGCTATGAATCTGCCGATTTTGTATTGATCCATATCCGTGCACCTCCTTATCTGATGTCATCAAACTATCACAGATAAAGTATTTTGTATTCCTCACAGATGGCGAATCCGGGCAGACCGGGTGACACTTACTCAGAATCTTTTATTTTACAGTAAGCGTCAGCGTCCACGCCGATCTCAACATATTCTTTATGCTAATCACTTTTGTTACTCAAGAAGTGCACGCACTCCACATGGCTCGGTACGTCCATTTTGATGTCAGATTTACACGTTTGTCATTCGTTCAATCCATCACATTACGATTGATCAAATATCCTTCTTGAATCGCCGCTATAGTCGCAACCACGCATACAACTGCGGCACTGCATCTAAGATCTATGAATGTCAGTGTCAGCGGTAAAACGAATAGCATCCCTCCGGTCAACTTGTTCATCATGGAATGCACCGATATCAGCTCTTTCTGACCGACGAATCCTACTGCAATATTTGCCACCTTAATGAATGCGATAACGGCAATCCATATGTAAAGCCATAACGGTACATGCAGTACAGGCAGCAGTTTAATCAGGCATACCGCCACAAACACGATATCCGCAATCGTATCCAACCTTGAGCCTAACTCGCTGACGGCACCTGTTTTTCTTGCCACAGCACCATCGATCATATCTGAGATTCCGGCAGCTATATACAGCGCGTAAAACGTTGGCGATAATGCCTGACAGAACATCAAGACAACGCTGAGCACTATTCTGATTCCGGTTATGATATTTGCCATGTTAAACCGGTGCCCCTACTTCTATTAAGTTACCGTCCGGATCATAGAAGCGTATGACCTTCTGTCCCCAGCTGTGCGTCATCAGCTGATTGACGTATTTCACATCCGGATAATACTTTTCAAGCCTTTCGATAAATCCTTCAATGTCAGATTCCTCAAAATAGAGCTCGCAGGAATTATTCTCCGGAATGATTTCTCTCCCAAGAAACTCTTTCCAGTATTTTTCTTCCTGCAGCACCAATCCTTCCGTCAGGATCATATTTCCGTCATTATCAAGAATCAACTCAAGGCCAAACAAATCATGGTAAAACTGTCTGGATTTCTCGATATCCTTAACGACGATCAATACATTTTTCAGTCTCATTCTTCTCGCTCCTTTATTGGATGACGGATCACGGTTTTCAACTTTTCCGGAGCGACTTTCCTTGCGTCACTCAGATAGATTTCATGGTGTAATCTCTGATCCGTGATATTAAGATCATAGCCCTGCTCTTCCATGTATTCATGCATCATTTGAACAGTAGCAGGCTCATTATCATAGGGTCCTATATGCATGCACTGGACGCACAATCCTTCATCGCAAGTAAGAAATTCCACCTTTGAGAAATCCTGTTTCTTTTTCTTTGTTGCCTCTTCAATAGCCCAGTCGAAGTCTACCCTTGTAACAAAGTCCGGCAGGCGGATCACGGAGATCCAGTTGAAGTCTTCTTTGTGTGCATAGTCGACTCCGTCTACACCTTCCTGCCACCAGAAGCCCTCAAGCGGCGGTACAACATAATCGAAATATCCCTTGATCTGATGATCTCCTTTTTTACTCATCTTGATCGTAAAAGCAATACCGTACAGAAGACCGATCGCCCGCTTGTATTCGCCGTCTTCCTGATTCGGGTCGCCATGTCCGCGAACGGCAATATAGTGCATGCTTGGTACCGTCACGATAGACGGCTTGTTCTTCGGCATGTAAAATTCCTTATATTCCTTCTTATAATCAAAAGCCATTCTTCATTTCTCCAAATTACTCTGACATCTAAATGGCCTACTCGGCTCGTAACATCAATACTACGCACTCGGCAACGCTTGTCCCGATAACCTTTTTCGCTTCAATGCAAATTTTTTTCAACAATTGCCTTTAGTGTCTTTTCGTAGTTATCCTCAATCATCACAACATTTTCCCCAGCATCCATAAATCCATCAATGTAATACTGGTTGTCTGCTTTAAGACTTGCAATTGAACAATCCGTATCGACTAGCCTGGATTCAATTTCAGACTCATGTCCAATGATATCGTCGAAATAGCACTCTATGTATCCTTCAGTCATGGCAAGACAGATAAAATCAACATACGAAAGATACCTTTCTTCTAAATCCTGCCGCCAGTTAAATGGAATATAGCATCCTTCAACAATCAGATTCTGCTCGTTCTCTATCGCTGTCTTAATCATTTCGCGCACGATCGGCCAAAGATAATCTGTAAGTTCATCGTCATCTTCCGGTGTCAGATTAGTATTGCCGCTTCGAATCAATCCCATTTTCAGTTGATCGATAGAAAGATATGGGTATTTGTATTTCTCGAGCATCTTCTGCGCCAGAAGCGTTTTCCCCGTATGGGATGCACCCGTTATCAATATGATCATAATCTCTCTTTCAGTTCCTTCTTTACCTTCTCCAAATCTCTGCAAGTGAGTATGGGAATAAGACTATTGATTTCATCGATACTTCTGTCCCACCATTTGAATTTGAGCAACAGGTCAATCAATTCTTCATCAAAACGTTTCCTTAGCACCGTTGCCGGATTGCCAACTACAATAGTATAGGAATCAACATCGCTGCCTACTACACTGTTTGCACCGATTATAGCCCCGTCACCAATATGCACACCCGGAAGTATGACCGCATTCTGACCAATCCATACATCATTACCGATGACAGTATCGCCTTTCAGTGGAAGATCGTTAGCTGCGGGTGATTCCATGTTCCAACCTTCCAGAGTGTAAAACGGGAAGGTTGATATAGCGTTCATTTGGTGATTTGCTCCATTCATCACGAACTCAACCCCTGCAGCGATCTGACAGAACTTGCCGATGATAAGCTTATCACCGTTCCATTCATAATGATGTGTCACATGACTCTCAAACTCCGAATCAGCGATATAAGTAAAATCGCCTACAATGATATTCGGATTCTTGATCGTTGGCTTCACATATATCTCTTTGTCATATCCGGCAATCGGATGAACCTTATTCGGATCGGGTCCTTTTCCATTTTTCATACTCATTCACTTTTCTCCGAATCTTTGATCCCATAGTAATATTCAGCATCTACACCGATTTTCACATGATATTTCGCCTTCGCATTTTGGTTAATCAAGTGGACAACAGTCTTAGTATGCATTGAAGCAATGGCAACAATGCCAATTCTCTATATCAAATTGAAATGCCGGAAAGCATCCATGATTGCCGCTTCCTTCTCTGGCGGACAAATCGGGACCTTACCCTCTCCTGATCCCGGATTGTAGTTCTTTCTCTTCTCCATACCGACTTTGTCCTTCATTTGTGCGATATACAACGTGGATACCTTAAAGCCATATTTCTCTTCGATATATGCCTTGATCTCCGCATACGTTGCGGTTCCTGACTTTCTTCCCGGTTTGTCGACATCCAGATCTATCTCTACATGGCCATCGACTTTTTCCCCACGTAATAAAACTACCGTTTCCACATGGCAAGAGTTGATAAGATGAATGTCAAAATGACCCTTGCCCGTTATCGGAAACTTATCATGCCTTTTTTGAGCATTTGCTCGTCATCGGGAACTTGTCTACAAACTGGAATTTGTAGAATAATGGCAAAGGCTACTGTAATAAATACAATGGCCTTTGTTTTTTATTGTAATTTTTGAGCGGCTAGTTATAAGATTTTGTGTTATATTCTCCTAGGCCGCTTCTAAGTAGCTTCTCAATTAAAGAGATGATTTCATCGTCTGTGATTGTTTGTCCGGATTCGTGCCAATGGGTTAGGGTTCCATTGATGGCGGACATGGTGAAGGCTAAGATGTACTCGAAATTGGGTATTTCTGCAGCATCACTAAAAAAGTATTTCTTGAAGATTGGCATGAGGAAAGAACGAAGTTTATGCTGAAAAGCGGGGTCGCCTTGGTCGCCCAGCAGGAAGTAAACTTCGTCGCCGAAATGCTGAAAAATGTGCAGAGCCATTTTAAATAAATCTTTTTCCACATCAAAGGTTTTATTTTGGGAAAACGCTTCGAATGAAGACAGTACCTGCTCCAAGAGAGTGTTCTCATATTGTTCGATTAAGTCTTTTATATCAATATAGTACTGATAAAAGGTACTTCTGTTAATCTCTGCATTATTCGTCACATCGCGTACAGTAACTCTCTGTACACCTTTTTCATGGGCAGCTTCAATGAACGCATCGAGGATGCGTTTCTTTGTTGCTTCTGTTTGCTTGGGACGTCTATTCATGGCTCCTCCTGAGATATTCATCTTGAATACTAATCCAACACATTTGAAAAAAGTAATGGTTGTTCAAAAAAGTCAGTAATACTATACTAATAATACAACATAGTGTTGGATTAGGCAAGGAGTGAAAGAAAAATGATTCAGTTGTTAGACAAGTGGTCAAAGAACCTGTGGATATACTTTATTTGTATCATTGGTGTAGTAACAGGAATATATCTGATTTTAAATTGGGGTGATTTAAGCGTTGGTGCACGAGGCGCCGCCTTTTGTGCAATGATTATGCCTCTGCATGTTATAGAAGAATGGAAGCTTCCGGGAGGACTGCATTACATATACAACGTAAGGATATTTGGGCCATTTGCAAAAGACACGCACAGTTTGAATCGCTTTCCGATGAGCCGTCTGACGGATATGAACACCAATGTCGGACTGACAGTTGTCCCTTTGATTTATGCCTGGCTGTCCACGATATTTACAGGCATAGAGCCAGGGTTGGCAATATGTATGATGATGTTCGGCTATATGGAGCTTTTCGCCCATACTGTTGTTGGAATTATTTGTCTGATTCGCTATAAAAAAGCAGGTAAGCGCACGATTTATGACCCGGGCTTGGGAACATCTATATTCTGCTTCCTTCCGGCAAGTATATATATCATGCTTAACTTGCAGGAAACAAGCCTGATGGATTGGATATGCAGCGTCATTCTTTTTATCGTTTTGGTATCAATATGCATACTCCTTGCAGAATTTCCGCTGCGAAAATGGGTGCGCAGTTTGAATTCCGAATACTTTGCCTTTGAAAGTCCAAAGTATTTTTCAAAATTTGTTGATGTCACGGCTTATCCCGATAATGAAGTGATCATTGATTGCAATGGAAGGAAAGGAGAAAATTGATGAGAATCTGGAGAGAAAACTGGTGCTGGGTTGGCGGTATTATATTCATCGGACTGGCATTCTTTATGGGATTTTGGGGTGTAGAGCATTTGGACCATATTCAGGTAATTTTGATTTTCAGCTGGATGGCGATGCTTGCACATCAGGTTGAAGAATATGGATGGCCGGGAGGCTTTCCAGCAGTGACAAACATATTATTCTTTAAAGAAAAAAAGGATTACGACCATTATCCTTTCAATCCTCATCTCTGCTTTTTTGACAACGTGTTTACAACATATGCATTTTATATTATCCCAATATTTTTCCCGAATGTAATTTGGCTTGCTATCGGTCAGGCGTGTGCAGGGTTTATTCAGGTGCTGGCACATGGCATTTTTGAGAACATTGCACTAAAAACGAAATATAACCCGGGTGCAGCAACAGCAATTTTTTTGCAACTGCCAATAGGAATTTATATGCTATGGTATGTTACTGTAAACAATATGGCATCTGTCAGTGATTACATATTAGGTGCTGTATTTGGTATTGTTGGATATGCCTTGGTGTTTGGTGTGCCGGTGCTGATGCTGAGAGACAGAAACTCCAAGTACCATTTTACAGAAAAGCAGATGTACGGTTTCCGTGAAAGTGTGGAGGTAGAAGCGAAACGAATTTTAGCAGAAGAATCATAGATCTGCAGGACAATGGCAAAGGCTACTGTAATACAATAGCCTTTGTTTTTTTAATCGAATTTTACTTTAAATATCTTGCAAAGCAACCATGCAGCGATAATCGGAACGAAGCCGGTTACAAAGTCCATGATGATTGTTCCTGCAGGCAGTCCAAACAGGCCAAACAGAACACATGCGAACAGTGAAATGTGGCATAAGATTCCGCTTACTATGGAAATTACGATTGCTTTGATTGGCAGGTTGTAAGTCTTTCGCATGGTCATGATAACCCATACTGCCAGTGGAATAAATAGGAAAAGTCCAGTGAAGAAACCGGCATTTTCGGAGACAGACATGCCCAGCACAGGGCCGGAAACGACATGCATCATGGCGTTGGCAAGGATAAAACCATACGAGGCCACGCCGATAACCGGATTTTTTCTGCAGATCATGGCAGCAATAGGAAGTCCTACCCAAACAAAGACGATGTTTACCAGTGGGAAGTGTGCCAGAGGCAGGTTCATTTCAAATCCCATCTTTGCAAAAGGTGCAGAATCGGAGTAGAAGAAGTCTACCATAGCATAATTCCAATCGCTTATATGTAAAGCGTATTCCTCAAATTGATGGATCATATAAACGGGAACTGCCAGCCATGCCAGCCAGACAAGATCCCTCCAGCGGGAGCCTTCATTGCTTCGGAGGACATCAGTCTTAAACAAAACAAAAAGTAATACAATCGCCATGCCCAGGCCAACCCAAGGCCAGGCAACATTTAATAAATCAAAAGTAGTCATTGTCAATCAATTCCTTTCTTTTTTCTTTCATTATAACTAGACACGATGTATAATAAAATGGACAAAAGTAAACGAAATGTATAGTTTGAGAGGTACATATGGGAAGACCAAGAAAAAAGGATGACATATCCGCTCCAGTAAAGATAGAAAATGCTTTTTGGCAGTTGCTGGGGATAGAATCATATTCCAATATGACGATTCAGAAGCTGGCAGATGCAGCAGGTGTAAACAGAAATGCAGTGTATTATCATTATGAAAATGTAGACGATGTTGCAAAAAACGCTTTGCATAATTTTTTGCAGAAAGATATAGTCGATGGCTTTATCCGCCAGATGATAGGCGGTGTCGGTAAAGATAGTTTTATGAAAATAGACGAAGCCTATATGCCGGAAATCAGAAGAATCCAACTTTGTGCCAGCAGCGATTCAAAATATCTGAATCAGATACTTAAGGATGCTATCAAAGACAAATGGTTTGATAAACTGAAAATAGATGAGAGTAAAATCTATGAAACGGAAAAGCTTAGTATTGAATTTGCTCTCAGTGGTATCGTAGCCGTGCTGGGAAGTGAAGCTGTAGCTAATAATCCATTACTTTGCTGTTGTTTCAACGATGTTTAACTTCGCTTTTTTCTTCATAACTTCCCTTTCTTACTGTGGGAGAATCAGTCCAACCTTGGAGATGACATTCTGTCCTTCTTCTGATTCGATGTAGGAAAACCAGGCCTGAACC
>JAFRKJ010000083.1 GCA_017431785.1 Bacillota bacterium
CAAATTGTCACCAACCGATGGACTAGGCCTGAATAAAATTCCTGCTGAAAAAACTGCCAGCCTGCTGGTTCAGTTCTTTTACGGAAAGCTTTTCATCGCTTTCCATCAGATAGCGAAAGGAGGATAGAATCAGACCGGCCATGATCATGGTCTGATATTCCAGGTCATCTTCAGGACCACAGGATTTGGCAAGAAACGATCTGAATTTTTCCCGCATCATGTCTTCCATACTGCCGTACAGGTCGATGTCATCGGTCCTGATTTTCCATAGGGCAAGCAGGGTGCTGCGGTCGTCGTAAAAAGCACCCGCCATATAATCGAGACGATCAAACAGCCGGACGGTATCGTCCCGATGGGTGAGGCTGAAATCCAGCAGTTCTTCGAATCTGCACAGGAACTCGTCTGCCATCATTTCCGCCAGTTGATATTTAGAATCATAATAACGATAAAACGTGGTACGATTGATCAGGGCCTCATCGAGAATATCCTGAACAGTGATCGCGGCGAAGCTTTTCTGATGCAAAAGCCGGATGAAACTGTGACGGATATTCCTTTTTGTTTTGACTACGCGAAGGTCTTCCTTCTTTGCCACCCCATGCCTCCTTTCCGGGATTCTTCCTGCCTTTGCATCATCATAGCACAAAAAAACTCTGAGATAAACAACTAAATACAACATGATGTTGTTTATCCATATAAAGTATTGTTTTTTGGTGATTGCCAGCCTTTGCATGATGTGTGAATATGAAGACACAAAGGATAACGGGACTAAACCAAAGGAGGAAATACCATGGAAGCAAATAAGATCAAAGGCGAAGCAAAGGCAATAAAACTGGCGAACGGCGCGGAGCTGACCTACTGCGAGCGGGGTGAAAGCAATGAAGAGATCGTCATCATGCCGGGATTCTTCTTTTACACCTTCATGCCGATGCTGGAGGGACTGGCCGAGAGATACCATGTTTACGGCGTGATTATGCGGTTCGACGGCCCCGGAGATGAGCTGAACGAGGACGGGAGCATCAACTGGACCCGCCAGTGGGGTAAGGACATCTATGACTTCTGCCAGGCGATGGGCATTCAGCAGTACATCCACTTTGGAAAGTGCCACGGATCGGTGCCGGGATGGTACATGGTGAAGGAGCATCCGGAGATGGTGAAGTACTTCGCAAGCTTCTTCCTGGCGCCGCACGTTAAGGAACAGAATTCCAACAACTTCTTCAGTCTGGAAGGCGGCGTGGAAGCCTTCATGGCAAGAGGAATCCGTAAGGTTGAAGAGGGTCTTGCCAAGAAGATGGAAGAGGCAGCGGCTATCGGCATGAACAAGAACGATCCGGCTACAGCGGCGAAGACCCAGGCGATCATTCAGACCTATGCATCGGCACCTGAAATGATTTGGGGAAGCAAAGAGGCATGCGCGGAAGGTCTGAAGAATATGAACATCCCGGTGGGATTCCTGTTCGGAACCGAAGATGAATTCTTTGATGATCACTTCGACAGCAACATGTGGGCGATTCGGAACACCCGGGGATCCAGAACGATCTTTCTGCAGGGGGAACATCACCTGATGGAACTGGACTGCCCGCAGAGAGTTGTAGAAGCGGCCTTTGACTTCTTTGATGATTGTGAGAAGGGATACTATAAGGAACTGATGGGGTGATATGAGATGAGATTTGTCAAGTACTATAGTCTGGAACTTTATACTGTACTGTCACTACTGTTGATTGCGTTGTCAGCGATTTTCGTGACGCCGGATGTCATACAGAAGTTTACACTGGCATATATCTTCTTGTTCGTGTTACACGAGTGGGAGGAGGGACATTATCCCGGAGGCTTCATCGATCTGATCACCGGACTTCTCGGAGGCGGAGTGGAGGTTTCGGAGGAGACGAAGAAAAGCAGCCGGCTCTATACCGGGATCTATCTTCTGGCTCTGACCTTCATTCCATATTTCGTCCATTCGTATGCCTGGTTGATCCTGCCCGCTGTATTCCTGGGATTATGGGAAGGCATCGTGCATGTTCTCGGGATCAAAATATTCCAGAGGAAGAGACCGTATACGCCAGGTATGATCACGGCGGAATGTGAGCTGGTCATGAGTATCTGTGTGCTCTGGTACTTTGCCAGTCACAATCTGGCGACACCGCTGCAGGTACTGGCCGGGATTGCTCTGATGATACTGGGTTTTATGTGCATGCAGCGCGCGTTGGTACATTCGATCGGAAGGAAATATCGGGAGCTGCCGGGGATGATGCGGGAGAATTTCAAGCGTATCAGATCCTGAAATAGACCATTAGACATAATTAATATTCTGCGCTTGAATTTAAAAATATATTTAACGATTCAACGAACTGATGACAGGTAGTACACGTATTATCTGTCATCTTTTTATTCCCTGTGTTTGTGCTAGCTTATGTACCCATTGACCAAGATTGATCTTGAAAAGGTGTAGATTGCAAGTTGAACTAATCTTGATTTGAGAAAGTAGTGAGACCATTTCAACTACAAAAAATGCACCATGGAACATAAAATGATTACAATAGATTGACTTAAAACAAAAAGAATGGCAGAATATAACTACAATAATTGCACCAATGACCGAAAATAGTGGGGAGAAAAAGCTGTGATAATAAAGCGGAATCAATACCTTAACGCCCTGATCAAAAAGAAAGATAATGGGCGAGTCAAAATCATTACAGGTATCAGGCGTTGCGGCAAGTCATATCTTTTATTTAACCTATACAAGAATTATCTGCTGGATTCCGGTATCCGTGAAGGGCAGATTATTGAGGTTGCACTGGATGAAGTAGACAATGCCCGGTATCGCAATCCAATCGAACTGAATGAATATATCAAAGAGAAGATTGCGGATAAGACGGAAAGGTACTATATCTTTATCGACGAAGTCCAGTTTTGTGCAGAGGTACAGAACCCTTATATTGATGACCCGAATGAAAAACTGACATTTATAGATACAATATTGGGCTTGATGAAGATCAAAAATGCGGACATTTATGTTACCGGGAGTAATTCCAGAATGCTCTCGCGAGATGTTTTGACTCAATTCCGTGATAGAGGTGATGAGATCCATGTAAAGCCTTTATCATATTCGGAATTTGCTGCAGCTTATAAGGAGTTGGGAAAAACACAGAATGAAACATGGCGGGATTATTGCACTTTTGGTGGAATGCCGTATGTTCTTTCCCTTGCGACACCGGAGGAAAAAAGCAAATATCTAAAGAATCTGTTTGAGGAGACATATATCAGGGATATCATTGAGAGAAATGATATTCGCAATAATAAAGAAATCCTGGAAATACTGCTTGATTTTGTGTCGTCTGCAATCGGGTCGCTGACAAATCCTCTTAAACTTGAAAACCGTTTTCGATCAGAGAGAAAAATCAACATATCTCATGCAACGATAGCCAAATACCTTGATCATTTCGAGGAAGCATATGTCCTGGACAGTGCAAAGCGGTATGATATTAAGGGTGCACAGTATTTTGACACCCCACTGAAGTATTATTTCTCTGACATAGGGTTGCGTAATGCACGGCTTAATTTCAGGCAGATCGAAGAGAGTCACATCATGGAGAACATCATCTATAACGATCTGATAAGGCGTGGATACAATGTTGATGTTGGTGTAGTTCCATACTCAAGACGAGAGACAGATGCAAACGGCAAGGAAAAGAAGGTACGTGTTCAGCTGGAAGTTGACTTTGTTGTAAACCGGGGAAACAAGCGATATTATATTCAGTCAGCACTTCACATAGACGATTCGGATAAGATGAAACAGGAAGTTAATTCACTGAACCGGATCAACGATTCTTTTCGCAAAATCGTTATTGTTAAGGATGATATCATTCCGTGGAATGATGAAAAGGGGATCCTGTTTATTGGGATACAGGAATTTTTGCTAAATGAAAATGCCCTCGAGGGATGAAAGGAGATCGGCAATGAGCAAGGAAACAGAGAAACCATTCAAAGAATTCCACAAGTATATTGACGAGCACTCTGATGAAAATCGAACAGAAGCAGATGTTGAAAGATTAATGAATGAATTCATAGCGCAATATAACAGCAGTACCCCAGTGTATATAACACCGGAAACAGCAGAAAGCGCAGATGATTATTTGGAATTAGCTTATAACGCAACGAGTATGAAAGACGCGCTGAAATATGCGAAAGAGGCATTGAAACTGGACCCGCACAACTTTGATGCGGAGGCATTAGTCCTCGAACTAAAGGCTAAAGACGGCACCAAGCTGGTTCGGGACTATGCAAAGGCAGTCCAACGGGCAACAGCCTTTATGGAAGAGACAGGCTATTTTGAAGACGAATATATAGGCGACTTTTGGGGAGTTTTAGCGACCAGGCCATACATGCGGTTGCGCTGTAAGTATGCAAACCTGCTTACCGAAAGCGGCATGATCGGACAAGCCCGGGATGAGTGCATAGAACTACTCCGCCTTTGTGAGGGAGATAATATGGGCATTCGATTTCTTCTGATGCATATCTATGCATACTTTGAAGATGAAGAGGCGGCCCTGACACTTCATAAACAGTTTGACTCTTACGATGAGACCGAAATGCTTCTACCTTTATCGATTCTGTATTACAAAAAAGGGGATTTCACAAAAGCTACGCAGTATCTTCGAAAACTAAACGGAGCGAACAGGGATCTGAAGCGATTCCTGAAAATCGTGTTAGCAGAAGGGAACGAAGAATTCGAGGGCTTTGAATTAGATGGAGGATATCGCCCCGGAACGGTAGAAGAATTTATGGTCGAATTTCGTGACAACGGCTTCCTGTTTATGGGCATGGATACATATTTTGAGTGGGCGTTGCAACAGACGAAGAAGTTTAAGTGAGTACATTTTGAGTACAAAAAATCCGAAGAAAGAAAATAAATCGGGTCAATTAACGGAATAAAAGCTAACAAATGTAGCGAAAAGACTATAAATCACCATATAATACAAATCCCGAAATCGAGTAGCAGGGGCTGATGGATTTAGGGCAAAAGTAGGTATTCGATTGGATTATATTAATAATGTAATTTCCGATGACAGGTAGTGCACGAATTACCTGTCATCTTTTTTTGCAATTTTGCGATTATTTGTTCTAAAACAATGCAATGAACCGAGAAAAGGTGTAAAATCAAAAGCAACAAAACCTTAGTCTGAAATGTTGAGGTGCTACTATGTTGTTGATCATAGCAATAATAGTAAGTTTCATACCATTCTTCGGAGTCTTTCTGAGGAGATTGCGAAGTTCTGGATGACCAGGCGCTTTATGAAAAAGCAGGACGGCCCGTATTCATGGCTCGATGTAACGATTCTGTTTACCATCGTGGCAACCGGCTTCGGAATACTGGAAGCTGTGATCTATTCCATCGGGGCAAGCATCCCAGTCGTACTGATCCGAGGCATATGTGTTCCCCATGTCAGCTACGGATTTTTAGTCGGGTATTTCTATGGGAAAGGAATGAAAACAGGAAACATGATCACCAAATGGACGGGCTTTGCGATCGCGTGGCTGATACACGGCCTGTACGATTTTTCGCTGAGCGACGAATTCCTGGCAATCAACGAGAATATTGTGATTGTTCCATTCCTCCTGGCTTTTGCGGACATTGTGCTTGCAGTCATACTGATCGTTTTTACCCGGAAGGCAAGAAAACGCGAAAAATATACGACCCGAGACATACTTGCCTAGGTTGATATTTGAAAGTGGATATTTGAAAGAAGAGGTAATCGATGGCTGAAAAGCAGAGTGAAAACAGATTGACGGCATATGTCACCCCTCTTGGCGCGTGGGCACTAGCGCTGGGAACATGTATCGGATGGGGCTCTCTTGTCGTGACCAGCAATGCGTACCTTTTGCAGGCAGGACCTCTGGGAAGTATTATCGGTATTCTGATCGGTGCGGCGCTGATGCTGGTGATCAGCCGCAACTATCACTATCTGATCGGTCGGTACCCGGATGCGGGCGGAGCCTATGCCTATGCAAAAGCCGCTTTCGGATATGACTACGGCTTTCTGACGGCGTGGTTCCTGGTATTGACGTACGCATCCATGTTCTGGGCAAACGCAACCTCGCTGCCGCTGTTCGCCCGGTATTTTCTGAACGGGATCTTCCATTTTGGCTCGATGTACAGCATCTTCGGATACGATGTATATCTGGGTGAGATCCTGCTGACCATGGCGTTTATCCTGTTGACCGCGCTCATCTGCGTCAAAAATCAGAAGCTGGCGCTGCGGCTGGTCATCGGGATGGCGCTGCTGCTTACCGTATGCATCACGGTATGTTTCCTCGGCATGGCGGCAGGGCATGGCGCAAGAGGACAGAGCATGGATCCGGCAATGCTTCCGGAGAAAAACGAGTTGATGCAGGTCATCCGGATCGCGTGTATTTCCCCCTGGGCGTTCATCGGATTTGAAAATATTTCTCATGCCTCGGAGGAGTTCACATTCCCAAGATCACGTGTGTTCAGGATTCTTGCGCTGGCAGTGTTTTCCGCATTGGCGCTCTACATATTCGTTCTGCTTCTGTCCGTGTCGGCGTACCCGCCCCAGTACGGCAGCTGGCTCGAATATATCGGCGACCTTGGCAATATCAGCGGGATCGAGGGACTTCCGGCGTTTTACGCAGCGCATGTCTATCTGGGCAGCAAAGGTGTTTTCATGCTCCTGCTGGCCCTGCTGGGTCTTATCTTCACAAGTCTGATCGGGAACATGCTGGCGCTCAGCAGGCTG
>JAFRKJ010000084.1 GCA_017431785.1 Bacillota bacterium
ATGAATCCGCCATCAGACTATCTGGAGAAAGTTGAGCTGCTACTCGAAAAGGCTTTTAAAACTCGAAAAACATTAAAATACAGGCAGTTTTACAACGTGAAAGAATACTGATTAAGACCACTGTGCAAGTGAGGATTTATATATTATAGATGATGGTGTGCTTGACGCCGCTCGTATCGAAGAAATATAGTGTGACAAACAAATAGATCATATCGAATATTTAAAATGACAGACATCAAAGAAATTGTCGGCGAAGATTATGTACACAGCGCAAACGCTTTGTTCCACTTTATGTCAGACGCCAAATATTTAGTTTCCGCTTTGCAGCGCAGGGCTCTGTGCCCACGATATTGCAATGAGGATGTCACTTATCTGGATATCGAATATAACGATGTGAAGTTTGACAAGGTTGCTGTCCTGCAGAAGTGCTTTTGCGATATCCCTCTGAGAAATATTGTGAGAAAGTTTCCGATTCACCTGACGGAAAATAACGATTCAGATGCGAAGGAGAGACTTTTTCCGGAATATTCTCACACGGATCTGTATGGGTGCTATGCGCTTGCCTTTTCTAAGAAGTGGGGAGAAGAGCATAAGCTTCAGCCTGTGCATTACCTAAGCCAGGAAGCAGAGAATGTCTCTCAGTTTTCCCAGATGTTTCGTGATTTGCTTGAACAGGAAGAGCTTCCAGATACAATATCGGACACGCTTCTTAATTGGATGTGTTTCCTTAAACCGTTGCGCGGGACAATGTGGCATCGCCTGAAAACGAAGGCAGGTGACAAGATCAAGTGTGAGTTTTACAAAAACTTTCATGATGAACATGAGTGGAGATTTGTGCCGTTCGCAATAAATGTTGATGGAAACGATCTGGATTGCCTTATTGCCAACGGAGCTATCGGTTCCGGGTTTTTAAAAGTTATGAGTGACAGGCTGGAGGACGAAAGCTATAAGGCATCATGGCTGCAATTCCAGTATGACGACATTCGGTATATAATCGTTCCGGACAATGCGGGGAGAAGGCAGATTATTGAGACCGTACAGATCATCCCGGATGAGATGTTTGAAGACGAATTCCAACGGTCTACTCTCATGAGCAAAATACTCGTTTTGGACGACATTTTGAAGGATTTTTAATATGGGCAATAAACTCAGGAGTGTTTTCAATAAAAACGAACAGTATATAAAAGGCACAATAGGGTTTAAGGATGCAGAAGCCGCCCTTGAATTTAGAGAAGCTCTTAAAACCGTATATAAAGAAGGCAGAACTGTACCAGTTAATGGTGTCGAATCGATGACGGTGAGCATTGACAGCGGCGCAGGTTCTTTTCAAATCGAGAAAAATGAAAACCTCGAGCATGTTGTTATTGGTCTGACGCCGGATGAAGTGATGCTGAAGCTTGAAGTCAATGGGGAGCGAATTGACTTTCCTGTTGACCGGTATTCATATGAAAATGGATACAGGGTTCAGACAAAGGGGGGCTTTCCATTCAGTACCACATTGATGTTTGACGAGACTACTCAGACAGCGGAGGTTAATATCAAGCCCATCCTCAATAAGGCAGCAGATGTGGATACGGTGCTCCGTAGCATACGAATTGAAAATGCTTTCCTGAATAAGTTTTTCAGGACTGATCTGAAAGAGGGTACTGGACTGGATGCAGCCAAGGAGCATCTGGACAGTCTATACAAGCTTTTTGAAAAGTTAAAGTTTGTGGAAGATACATTCGATAAGAAGTTTGTGCCGGGAGAAATAGACCTGGATAATATAGAATGCATTAAAGACCTTATAGAGTTGACCCTCCTGATTCGTGATAAAAAAGTCCTGCGTGCGGATGTGCGAATGACAGACACTATAGGAAACAGGCTGCAGGTTATGACAGATGAGGAGGCAGTTGTTGGAAAAGAGATAGCAATTACATTCATTGGGGGACTTGAATATTCACTCTGGAATGAGAAAATAGATTTGCATTGTGCTAGTCTGCTCAACAATGCAATTGTTAAAGCAATTGAGAATTTGGAAAGTGGCCAAATCCGGATCGTTTATGGCGAGGAGGAAGACCGGCCAATGTATATTGTTTACAGAGGATTCGTTAATCAGGATGAAGCCAAGGCAGAGTGTGATCGGATGTTGGATATAATGGAAGAGTATGAGAATGCCAGGACGGTTGAGGAATACATTGGGGAAGGATATTGAAAAGATGTGTTGTTCTATCTATCTTACTATATTTCAGCACTTGGGAATAATTCTATGAGTGCATAAGAGGACAAGAATGTCACGACCGAAAAAGAAGATTTCTGATCCTGAACGTTCGATGGAGCAGTTGATGAACCGGGCAGTGTCTCTTTTTGAAGAACCGTATGATGATCGTTACAGGAGAGAGAAAAACCTTTCTTCGTTGAGAATGGTAGCGGAAGAGTTGGGGACAACGATCTTGAGGACACGGAAGCTGCTGATCACGGCGGAATTCTACTCCACGGAAATGTCCCGCGCAGTGCGGGAGATGGCGGAGGCGGGGAGGACGGAACAGGATATTATGGAAGCGACCGGTCTGAAGAAAGCATCTGTCAATTCTTATCTTCCATACAAACACCTGGCTTTCAATTTGGATGAAACAACAGTCAATGCCGATCGGCACCGTGTCTTTCGCAAACGAGAGAAAGCGGTTGAGGAACTGCAGAAGCGATTCGATCTACCGAATGAGATGGAGAAGCTGTGGCTGGCCATCATTGCTTTTGAAGGGTATCCGTTCAAGACGGCCGGACGGAGAAGCAGGGAAGGGGTAGAATTCAAATATTCGGTGAGCCGCCGCAGCGGTGTCGGCGGTCGACACTACAGCGGCGTCAATATCGAGGACTATGGCAATGAGATCTGGATCGAGAGCGGCGGAGAAACACGGAAGAAAAGCATATCTCGATCAACAGTTGAACTTGGATATAAGCGGGCTCGGGAAATGAGCGTTGTAAAGGGACCAAAAGCATTGGGGATCCTTGGAGCGGGGAGCTATCTGTATCCGGTTTTCCTACGGCTCGGAGTATGCTCGGCGGAATGATTTTTGGGACTTAGTGATTAGAACGGCACGGATATTGCTTTTCTGAAGAAAAAACTGCGCCTTGATATGGATTATCTGGTATGATAAAATAATCATATAAAGGAAATCAGATTATATCCAGAATAAACCTGACGCAAAATCCCATTTTGAGGAGAACACTATGAATCTCAATCGAGATCTTATTGTCAAATTCCGCAACAAGATGAACGAACCTTGTATTCTCCGCATCTTCCGCGACCGTGATGGGCGTGCTGAGTGGAATGTTATTTGCTCAGCTATGGACTGGATCGAAACCGCCGTTGAGGGCATTGATACCGACACTTTAAGCAGAGACAATTCTAGCGCTGCAAGTATTAGAGTGATCATGTTTATTTCCTGTGTGGATATTCTTTGGCGCGGGATCTGCCAGTTACATCGGGTATTCGTAGGCCGTAATTCTATTCCATTCGAATCGGACGATTCTATTTTTCGAGCGCATCGCCCAGATAATGTGCAGTTTGAAAGCATAAGAGCAATTTTTGCTGCACATCCTGTTGATCTCAGAAATGTTTTCGGCGGCGGAAAAGACGAGCGATGGTTTGCAAGTTGGTCAGGAGGGACGTTTTCTCACCAAGATTTTGGAGTATTCCTTTACAGCAATAAACCTGGCGTTCCGAGCAGACCATTTGATATCAGATTCAAGGATGTATATCGGTTTGCTGAAACACGTTACGAATACCTGAATGACCTTATGGATGCTGCAGAGCTACATGTCGAGAAGTACATTGAAAATTTGAGGGCAATACCTATTGAAGCGGAAAAAGATGATGTTCTTTCTTGGATTAATATGTTGATCGAAGAAAACCATCGCAGATGGGACTTCGACGTCACCAAATATGACTTGGAGATGGCAAGGGATGCTTTCTTGACAATTCCAAGAAGTGAGCAAAACAAGCAAGTGCTGGATCAATATAGAGACGCTTTACTCCCACATCTTCAACTGATTCATTCTTCCCTGCAGAGCATGGAACGTGATCCAGAAATGATAGAGGTAAAGGGCGATTACCCGGAACGACTAATGCATCCAATGGAGAAATTGTTCACTGCAGATGACGATGATCCAATTTTTCGCTATGGCGTAGATGCCGCACAAGAGTATCTGGATGGAATTGTTGATTTGAACATTCAAGAAAATGTCAAAGAAATCCAAGTTATGGCTCGAGCAGGACTTTGGATGAAGGAAAACAAACAATGATGTGGAATCAATAGGAAAAGTGAAAACGAAGATACATTTTCCGATCAGATTGGAAAGGAAGATGTACGCACAATGTCGATTTTCCATTGTATCCAGAGAATATATGAATTACTACGAAAAGATGTACGGGTCGAGATAGGCTTCCAAGTATATAAAATAGTTTTCAGTAGACTCTAAACACAGGAGAAAAACAGAATGGCTGTCATTAACAGAAAAGTCTCTTTCTATCGATTGTCATTAGAGAAAGAGAATAAAATCTGCGGACACGAAAAGTCTCAGACATATGCACTGTCAAATGCGGAAATGGAGGAACAGTTTGCCTATATTTGCCGCGAAAAGATGTATAGCATTTCTAACGGCAGAAAGGCTATGGAAGTTGATACATATCATAGTAAGTATGTAATTGAAGTAATCAGCTTTTCTGCACACCGGACATTTCTTAAAATCGGGCAGCAGAACAGTGCGAATACGGTTGCACTTCGTGATAGAAATACCCTTGAAACGGAAAATGTTCCCATGCGCGAATCGCAGATGCTGGAGCTGTATACTTTTTGCTGGATTGATTTTGAGACCGGGATTGTTAGCTATATCGGGATCAACGGTGCGCCGCGGATTACTGCTATTCAAAACATGTTTAATAATTCGTTGTATAAAGAGCGTAAGATCCATGCTGAATTTGCGGCAATTCTTACCGATGATATTGTAGATCGTATACGAAAGAAAGGCATTATTAGTGGATTATCTGTAACAATAGCTGTACCATCCGATGACATCTTGAGTAATCGTATGGGTGTGAATGCAACAACATTTGATGCACTGAGAAATGTGAAGGCCAGAGTTGCCACATTTAAAATATCGGGAAAAAGAAACAAAAACATATTTGACGCAAGTAATAAACTTGCTGAATTGGTCGCAGATTTGAAATCTGCTTATGGAGATAGCATTATGGCACTGAATGCAAGAGCCAAAGATCCCGGAGAAAAATCACAGAATTATGATTTGCTTCAATATAATTTCACAAAAACAGTGAGCCTTGGAGATAGTGATAGCACTTTGCTTGATGAGACAGATTTTAAGGAGGCACTCACAAAAGTATACGAAACGTATAAGGATGAGCTGTTGCGTTATAGCAAAATATGATAGGGGATAGTCATGACCAATAAGAAGAATTGGGGAAAACTAATAATTGTTCTCTTTTTATCCGTAGGTGTACCGGTCTTTCTCATTCAACGTGCTTTAATTAATATTGACAGCATTTTAATCATGGGGGCGGATTTCCATTTTAATATGATTTCAATGTCAGCAGTAATTGGCGGCTTCCTATTCACTGGTATTAGTATCCTTATTTCAGCAATCAGTAACGAAAGAATACAGAGACTGTGGGATAATAATTATCTGGATAATCTATATAGAGCTGCATTTGTGGGTATGATCGGAAATGTGCTGACGATCATTGTTGCTATTATATACTTATGTGTACTACTACCAAAAGAAACTGGCATAATTCTTATTAAAATTGAAATAATAACAATTTTTATTGCTTTGGTGTTCTTTATCTGGAGTATTATATATTTGGTTTTCATTGTTACCAAAATGAAAAATGATTAAAGAGGCTACCCGAGAGACTATGGATTTGCCATGTACTGTCATGTATGGAGAAACATTGGACGATAATGAAGCCCGACAGATGGCCCGATACATTCAGTATACCGTGAAGAAATGAATCAGAGATAGGAGAATGCCATGAGCAGACCAGAATCTCAAAAGAATGAATACAAATCCTCCTGGCAGCATGAATATTTCCAGTGGATTTGCGGCTACGCCAATGCCAAAGGTGGAAAGATTTATATCGGCGTAAATGATGACGGATATGTGCTTGGCGTCCGTGACGCACAATATCTTTTGGACATTCTTCCTGGCCAAGTCGTAGACAGCATGGGCATTGTGATCGAAGTTGATCACGAAGAGGTGTATTCGCAAGATGAAAATCTCAAGCATCAGACGGTGCCTGACGATATAGCTCAAAAGCCGGAGAATCTGTATGTGCGTGGGATTCTGACAGAGAAGGCCGTTTTTGATATTGATGCGGCACCAGATGAAAAGAAAGATGTGACAACAGATGTACAAAAGCTGTTTGATGCAGCGCCGGGCTTTGTCGTGCAACTCAGGCAGAGCAAGGATTATCGGAATAAGATTTTGAACGATATAAAAGAATGGAAAGCTGATCATCCGGTGAGCACCGGTCCTGATGGTTCGCGGGAATACGTGGTTATTACAGTAGATTCCTATCCATATGGCATTTCTTATCATAATCACTACTTCATTCGATCCGGCGGAACGACAAGAGAACTGAAAGGTGTTGCCCTATCCACATTTCTTATGGAGCGAGCTGGCAAACATTGGGATGGAATGCCTGTGCCAGGAATGACGGTGTCAAACCTTGACGCTGCTGCGATTCAGGCATACCGCGATAAAGCAGTAAACAAGGGTAGGCATACAAAAGCAGAAGTAGACGTACCGGATGAGCAGATCATTTCTGATCTGAAGTTGATTGACGAGAGCCCGGAAAACAATGGCGATATCATGCGGGCGGCAATGCTGCTGTTTCACCCAGATCCAGAACGGTTTGTGACTGGCGCATCTGTGAAGATCGCTTATTATGCACCAGAAGGTGCCTACGGCGCAAACAAGATAGACGACATTATTTACCATGATGAGATTCACGGCCCACTGATGATGCAGGCAGACAAAGTGGTTGATTTGGTCTACACGAAGTATCTGAAGGCCCTGGTCAGTTATGACGGATTACAGAGAGTTGAAACGTTTCTTGCCCCAAAGGATGTATTTCGCGAGGTTATTCTGAACGCCATCAACCACAAGCTTTACGAGACAGGGAACCCGATCCAGATTTCTGTATATGAGGACCGGATTATCGTTTTCAACCAAGGGTGCTGGCCAGAAGACATCGATTTGGATGATCTGTATACAAAGAAACACTCTTCATATCCGCATAATCCCAACATCGCGAAATCTTTTTTCAATGCCGGCGAGATTGAGGCATATGGAAGCGGTTTTGGAAAGATACGGATTATATGCGATGCGCAAAATACACCATATCCTGAGGTGAAAATTACGCAGACCGGCGTGACCGTGGAGATTAAAGCCTGTGAGCTTTATATGAATTTACTAAGGCATGGCCGGTATTGGAAAACATATCCCGACAATAAAGAAAAATCAACTGATTTCCTGGCTACCGAAGATGGAGATCTTATTATTGATGACGAGGGAACGCATATCATCTTTGAGACGATGAAGGAAGTAGATCCGGCAGTTATCGCCTCTATAGATCGTATGATGGAGATACTGACAACGGAACTAAATGAAGCCGAAAAAAAGATATACCTGCCAATTGCTGAATATTTGAAGACTCACGACACGATTAAGAATGCGGATGCGGCAAGAGAAACTGGAAAATCACCGGATACAGCAAAGAGATATCTCCGAAGGCTTGTTGAACTAGATGTGCTTGTGCCGGAAGGCGAAAACAAAGGACGGTTTTATAGACGGAAGTAGTCATTAACGTGACCAATATATTTCAGTTGTGACCGATATATTTCAGTTGTGACCGATATATTTCGGTTGTGACCGATATATTTCGGTTGTGATCGATATATTTCAGAGGTCTACGGCGATCTGCCGCTTGACCGCCCAGATCTGTTTTTCACGGAGGAAACACCGATTCATACCAGCTCACCGTACAGTTCCTCCATGGCCGGGGCGGATCTTCTGGTGCAGGCTTACCAGAGAACCGACGGCCTGCCGGTGACCAGCAGCAGATGCTCCAACAATGACTGCCCGTATCATTTCCCGGAGAAGCTGATCCCGCTGATGATTATCAACTGTCTGCATGATAAGCCGCTGCCGGTGTACGGAGAGGGCCTGAATGTCCGTGACTGGCTTTATGTGGAAGACCACTGCAAGGCCATCGATCTGGTTGTACGAAACGGCCGCATCGGCGAGATTTACAACATCGGCGGACACAATGAGATTGGAAAGACTGTAGTTGCAGAGCCACCAGCATTTCCTCCGGCATTTCCCTGTTCAATAAAGGTGGGTACGGAGACATTTTTCGACTATATTCTTCTTCGCACACAGGAAATTGAAGACGATGGTACTTATGTAATCGGCAATAAAGAGCAGGAGGGTCATTTTTACTTTGAAGTCCGTATCAATCCGAAAAAGCCGAGAAAACCTGATTTCAAAATCAATATGGTAGGGGGAAGCAACAGGGAACATCTGAACTATCTAAGGTTCATGAAGACTCTCTCCACTGATAAGAACATCCACATCTATATGCTATTGACAAACGAGGATCTGATTGCTGGTTATATCAACGATATGGATTTAAAGATAGGATTTCCACATATTGAAGAAGATATTTATTTTCTTGAGCGTGTTTGTACTATTGAGGAATATTTCGGTGTAACACTTAAACCAGATGGCGCGATTAGTCAAGGTGAATACGATACCGTTGTAAGAGTTTCGGACCTTATCAGGAATGATGAGGTTAGAGGGACGTGGACTGAGGTGACTTTTACAGGCATCTTAGATCAGCACTTCCGAGAAGAATTGACCACAATGGATGAGGAACTATACGGCTTCTCCTACGTTGGTGTTAGCCATGTGGATTTGTTTGGCGCTGAATTTGAATTCCAGTTTATGAGGACATTTAATTGCGCTAGGATTGTTGAATATGAAAAGCTGAAAAAGAAAATAGAAGTTCTTGATGATGGAGATGACGTCAAGATTACTTTCCGGGCTGGAGATGATAAGAGAACAGTTGATACCCTGAAGATACCAGAGCATATTGATAGAGCTTCGTGATGGAAAAAGAGCTCTACATCTGCGGTGAAAAAGAAACCTTATACGGCATTCTCACATCAATCGACAGGAGGAAGTATTATATCGAAGGTTCCGGGCAGCAAGGCGGGACAGGTTCTTTGAAGGAAAAACAAAATGTATGACTTAATCCGTTTTTTTGAAAAACATGAATATGCAGAGCAATTTCTGAATGGCGATCTCTACATGAATTCCATCGGCCACTTCTGGAAGCTGGGGACCGAAATACAACAGGACTTTCATGAAGGAATTGTGGAGACAATAAGCATGGAGGAAATGAAAAAAACTTACGGCCTTGATCTGCAATCTTCCTTCGGCAATCATATTCTTGCGCCGATTATGAATCGTATGGAAGCTTACAAATATGTTCACGTTTTATGTTGTGTTCTTCACGGATATGATCCAATGACGAAGGAAGTGGAACGGATTCACAAAGATATGAAGGGCTTCGGAGCTTTCGCTGTACGAATCCACAACGTTCAAACATTTGTGGACAGGCTCTTTGAAAAATTGAAATCAGATAGACTTTACGGACTCATGGGGCCGGTCAATTATCATTCTGTGGTTGAAAAGGCAATGTACCAGGACTGCTTTGATAAGCTCAATATTCATCAAAATGAGAAGGAGTGGCGATTTGCTTTGATTCCAGATTATGAAAATGCGAAGGAGTTAGCGAAAGCGGATGAGTATGGACATGAACCATATGATGAGCACACAATATTTTCAATAGGAAGTATCCGGGATATTGCGATGGAAATCGATGTTGATATACTGTTCCATAAACCCGAAATGCTATATTCAGGCTACAAACCTGTGGACAAGCTATCGGTGCCATGGAAAACCAGGAAGCAGCAGCTTGAGCAGATCCACAATGAGCTCGGAATAGGTATTTCCTATGATGCTTATCCAGAACAATACGTTGGATGGGCACCGAGGGAGGCTTTCAGAGATAAAGTGCTGAGCCTCAGCAGTGGATTTAAGCCAATATTCGTGATTGGGTGATGAAGGGATATACTTTGCAAGGCTGGGACGATGGATATGAGACCCATTCCTGGGAGAGATGGTGATCCATTTGATGCGAGAAGAGAAGCAACACCGGGATTGCGAAGAATGCATTGCCTATTACAACATGCTGGGCGGAGAGGATAATCGCTGCGGGCTTGGCTTTCGGGTAACCGAGGATTTTGAAATTGATGAATAAATCCTCAATTGCACATTGTTGAAAACTGTAGTATACTGACGGCATCTTGAGACGGAGGTGCCAGCGCAGATGGCCAAAGCAAGATGGGATACGACACGTAGGCGGCCACCAAAGAAGTGGGGTGATAAAGATTCAAT